>NZ_JBMMUE010000012.1:0-160637 GCF_049257215.1 Pseudoalteromonas thalassia | reverse complement strand
TCACTCAGTTCAATTGAGACTCTAAATTTGTTTGCGTCATCTAGCGAACTAGAATCTGCTGTTAGAACTCAATCTGTACGAGTGCCCACACAGATGATTGCTTTATATTGTTAAAGAACGTTTTGAGATACTTTTGCGTCTCAAGGGCTGTGCATTCTACGCAAGCCGTTATTTTTGTCAACACTTAATTTTGAGAAAAGTTTATTTTTTCAAAACTCAGTTTTACTTGACTCAATCGACTCGTTGTTCTGCTTGTTTGTAAGCAGTCCGCCGTGTCGGTGGATGCGCATTATAGGGATGCAGCGAATTAACGCAAGCACTTTTTTGAGAAAACTTTAAAAAAACTACCTTTTGCATCCTTTTTAGTCTAAACAGTACAAAAGAGAAACTTTATTAACGCTTTAGTAACTTTTTAGCTGTATTTAAGGCTATAAAAGCACAACGCTCTAAAAACAAAAAAGCCCAGCAATATAGCTGGGCTTTTAAAAAATTCGCGTTTTTAGTTGTTATGCAATGCCGTATTGATCACGGTATGCTTTTACAGCAGATAAATGCTCATCCATTGTACCTTTCGCTTCTAGGTAACTAATTAAGTCAGCTAGTTTTACAATCGAGATAACTTTAGTGCCAAAGTCACGCTCGACTTCTTGAATAGCCGATAACTCAGCTTTGCCTTTCTCTTGGCGGTCAAGAGCAATTAAAACGCCACTTAAGTCTGCACCATTATCTGCAATGATTTCCATCGATTCACGAATCGCTGTACCCGCAGTGATCACGTCATCGACTAACATGATCTTACCTTTAAGTTCAGAACCTACTAATGTACCACCTTCACCGTGTGCTTTTTTCTCTTTACGGTTAAAACAGTAAGGCACATCTTTGTCGTGGTGATCAGCTAAAGCAACCGCAGTAGTCGTTGCAATTGGAATACCTTTATAAGCAGGGCCAAATAATACATCGTATTCAATGCCAGCATCTTCAAGTGCAGCTGCATAAAAGCGGCCTAAACGTGCAAGGTCACGACCAGTATTAAATAAACCAGCGTTAAAGAAATAAGGGCTAGTACGGCCAGACTTTAAAGTAAACTCACCAAATTTAAGCACCTGCTTTTCAAGTGCGAATTCAATAAACTCTTTTTGATAATCTTTCATAAACTAATAAACCTACTTCTTTATTAAGCTAATGCTTGCTTTTGAACGTCGATAATTTCACGAATTGAGTGCTTAGCTAATGTAAGTAGCTCATCTAGTTCGTCGAATGAGAAAGGTTCGCCTTCAGCTGTACCTTGGATTTCGATGATTTTGCCTGTTTCCGTCAAAATCACGTTCATATCTGTTTCGGCTTCAGAATCTTCTAGGTACTCAAGATCTGTGATTGGTTGACCTTTATATACACCGACTGAGATTGCAGCAATCATATGCTTAAGTGGGTTTGAATTGATCATACCTTTACTACGCATGTAAGTGAGTGCATCAACTAACGCAACGCACGCACCACTAATAGATGCTGTACGTGTACCGCCATCAGCTTGAATAACATCACAATCGATAGTAATGGTGTTTTCACCTAACGCTTTCAAATCAACTGCAGCACGAAGTGCACGTGCAATTAAGCGTTGAATTTCCATGGTACGACCGCCCTGCTTACCGCGCGACGCTTCACGACCATTACGAGTATGTGTTGAACGAGGTAACATACCGTATTCAGCCGTAACCCAACCTTTACCTTGGCCTTTCATAAAGCGTGGTACACCAGCTTCAACAGTTGCTGTACACAAAACTTTAGTGTTTCCAAACTCTACTAATACTGAGCCTTCAGCATGCATAGTGTAATTACGTGTAAATGTAACCGGTCTAATTTGATTAGGTGTTCTTTCGCTTGGACGCATTAACGATCCCCTTAATTCTGAATTTGCCACATTATAAGTCGATGTGGTGGCAGATGCCATGTGATTTACATAATTAACTGTATCTGAAAAGCCGATTTCAGAAAATTTACGCTAGAGGTTAAAAGCTGATACGGTATAATCAAGCAACTTTGAATATAAATAACACTAGGAAATTATCCATGATCCACAGCATGACAGCTTATGCGCGTCGCGAAATTAAAGGCGAATGGGGCACTGGCACTTGGGAAATTCGTTCAGTTAACCAACGTTACCTTGAGACTTTTATCCGCGCACCTGAGCAATTTCGTGGCATGGAACCTGTTATTCGTGAGCGTTTACGTAAACACTTACAACGCGGTAAAGTTGAAGTTTTCTTAAAGTTTGCTGCAAATCCAGCTCATGTTGGTGAGTTAACGATTAACGAATCACTGGCTGAGCAGCTAATTAAAAGCGCACAATGGGTGCAACAACAGAGTAATGGTGACATTAATCCTGTTGATATTTTGCGTTGGCCTGGCGTTATGGAAGCCGAAGAGCTCGATATGGATAGCGTTAATACAGCGCTGATTGCAGGTTTTGACAAAGTAATTGAAGACTTCAAACAAGCTCGCGGTGATGAAGGTGCAAACCTACAAGAAATGATCACCACTCGCCTTGATGCAATTTTAGAGCAAGTTGCCATTGTTGAGGGCCACTTACCAGAAATCGCTAAATGGCAACGTGAAAAGCTAAATCAAAAACTTGAAGAGCTTAAAACAGACATTGATGAATCACGTCTTGAGCAAGAACTTATTTACCTAGCGCAAAAGCAAGATGTAGCTGAAGAACTAGATCGTTTAAAATCACATGTTAAAGAAACAAAGAAAATTATAGTGAAAGGTGGTGCATGTGGCCGACGCTTAGATTTTATGATGCAAGAGTTTAACCGAGAAGCAAACACATTAGCATCGAAGTCTATCAACAGTGACATCACCAATGCAGCAGTAGAATTAAAAGTGTTAATTGAGCAAATGCGCGAACAAATTCAGAATATCGAATAAGGTTTATTTGCTCTAGACCATTAAAAAGCCAGTGAATATTCACTGGCTTTTTAATGCATAAATTAACGACCTGACATTAAAGTTGCGTCGCATTTCTTTGACGAAGTACTTCAAATAAGCAAATACCCGTGGCAACAGATACATTTAAGCTCGATACCGTCCCTGCCATTGGAATTTTTACTAGTAAATCACAATGTTCTCGGGTAAGGCGACGCATTCCGTCACCTTCAGCTCCCATTACTACAGCCATTGGCCCAGTGAGGTTTGCATCGAATAACTCAGTGTCGGTTTCACCAGCAGTACCAACGACCCAAACACCAGCGTCTTTAATTTCACGTAAAGTACGCGCTAAGTTTGTCACTTGCACAAGTGGCACTGTTTCAGCAGCACCACACGCTACTTTGCGCGCGGTACCATTTAATTTAGCTGATTTATCTTTAGGAACAATAATAGCGTGTACACCGGCAGCATCAGCGCTTCGTAGGCACGCACCTAAATTATGTGGATCCGTTATGCCGTCTAGCACCAATAAGAAAGGGGTTTCTTCGCGGGCTATAATTTCGTCAAGGTCTTTTTCACTATACATACGTGCAGCTTTAACATTGGCAATAATGCCTTGGTGTTGCTCACCGTTTGCTTTATTGTCTAGCGCTTTACGTTGCATAAACTGAACAGAAATACCGAATTTACGTGCTTGGTCAATAACCGGATTTAAACGTTTATCTTCACGCCCTTTTAAAGCATAAATTTCTAAAAAGCGCTCCGGCTCTTTTTCTAAAATTGCTTCAACTGAGTGAAAACCAAAAATTAATTCATTACTCACGTATTGTTTGCTCCTCGGCTACTTTGTTTGCGGGCATTCTTGCCCGGCCTTTTTGCCTTTTTAGTGGCTTTTTTCTTGCTCTTCTTTTTACTGGCTTTTACAGCATCAGCCTGTTTGCCGCTGGGCTTTTTGCGCCCTTTAGCATGAGAAGACTTACCACGTTTTTCATTATCTTTGTCACCTGACTTTGCTTCAAAGCGATTTGATTCACCTTTTTTACCGGGAATTTTACCAGCTTTAAGCTGCGCGCGAACGCTTGGTTTTGCAGGTTCACTGCGACCACGACGACGAGCGTAACGATCTTGTGGTGCTTCACCCGCTAATACTAAGTTTATACGGCGCTCATCAAGACTTACAGATGACACCTGAACCGTCACTTTATCGCCTAAACGATACACTGTGTGAGTTTGCTCACCAATCAAGCAATGCTTAGCGCCATCATAATGGAAGTATTCGTTGCCTAAGTTGGTCACATGGATCATGCCATCTATTTGTAAATCGTCTAAGCGTACAAATAAACCAAAGTTAGTCACCGATGAGATCACCCCACCAAATTCGTCACCAACATGATCTTGCATAAATTCACATTTAAGCCAATCTGCCACTTCGCGAGTCGCATCATCGGCACGGCGTTCAGTGGTTGAACACTGCTCACCTAAAATATCTACTTCGTCATCAGTGTATGCATACTCACCCGAAGTTTGCTGGCCTTGCGCTTTAAGCACCGCTTTAATAGCACGGTGCACAACTAAATCTGGATAACGACGAATTGGCGATGTAAAGTGCGCATAAGCTGGTAAGGCTAACCCAAAATGGCCAATGTTATCAGGCTGATAAACAGCTTGCTTCATCGAGCGTAACAGCATAGTTTGAATAAGTTCTGCTTCTGGGCGGTCGCCTAATTTAGCTAACACTTGAGTGATTTCTTTTGGTGTTGGCTCATCAGAAATCGCCGCTTCAATACCAAGCTCTGATAAAAAGTTTCGGAAAAAACCTAACTTTTCAGCATCAGGCTCATCATGCACACGATAAAGCGCACTTGCTTCGTGTTTTTCTAATAAGCGGGCTGCTGATACGTTCGCTAGAATCATACACTCTTCGATAAGTTTGTGTGCATCATTGCGAACCACAGGAACGATTGATTCAATCTTGCGATGCGCATTAAACACAAAGCGCGTTTCTAGGGTTTCAAACTCAATCGCACCGCGCTCTTGGCGTGCAGCTTTAAGTGCCATGTACATTTGGTGCAAATCAGTTAAATGTGGCACCAACTGGGCATACTCTTCACGCAGTTTTTCATCACCTTGTAAAATTGCATTTACTTTAGTGTAGGTAAAACGAGCGTGCGAATTCATTACCGCTTCGTAAAATTTATACCCTGATAACTTGCCTGCATCAGACACTGTCATTTCTGCGACCATACATAAACGGTCAACTTCTGGGTTTAATGAACATAGGCCATTCGATAGCACTTTTGGTAGCATCGGAATAACTTGCTCAGGAAAATACACTGAGTTACCGCGCTCAATTGCCTCTTTATTCAGTGGCGTGTTCATACCAACGTAGTGCGACACATCGGCAATTGCCACCCATAAGCGCCAACCACCAGAGGGTTTACGCTCGCAATAAACCGCATCGTCAAAGTCACGGGCATCTTCGCCATCAATAGTAACGAGTGGTAAATCACGTAAATCAACTCGACCTTGTTTAGCTTGCTCATCAACAAACTCACCTAAATGAGCAACTTGTTTTTCAACCGCTTCAGGCCATACATGAGGGATATCGTGATTACGCAGCGCGACTTCAATTTCCATACCGGGAGCTAAATGCTCACCAAGTACTTCTGTCACTTTACCCACAGCATTCATATGTCGACTAGGGTTTTGCGTAATTTGCACCTGTACCATTTGATTATGACGTGCGCCATTTTCACTACCCGGCAGTATCATAATGTCTTGCGTAATACGCGGGTCTTCCGCTACCACAACGGCAATTCCGTGCTCAACAAAATAGCGGCCAACAATTGGCGCGCGTTCATTGGTAAGCACTTTAATGATGCGTGCTTCGCATTTGCCACTTGAACCTTTACGGTTACCTTTAGCAAGCACAATGTCACCGTGCAACACCATATTCATTTGATGTTTCGCGATAAACCAATCTTTACTCTCGCCTTCAACTTCTAAAAAGCCGAATCCGTCACGATGACCTATGACTTTACCTTTTACCAAGCCTGATTCATCTATCAATGCATAGCATTTAAATTTATTGAAATACAATTGACCATCGCGCTCCATTGCACGCAAGCGACGTTTGAACGCTATTTGACGTTCAGTATCATTCACGTGTAATTCGTCACAAAGTTGTGTGAAATTAGCTGGTTTTGCGCGTGATTCTAAGTGAGCAAGTATGAACTCACGGCTAGGGACTGGGTTTTCGTACTTTTCTTGTTCTCGACTGAGATTTGGATCCTGTTTTGACATTCACTATCTTGTTAGTTGGTTATGTGGTTATTTTAACCCATATCCTGACAATGAGACAGGCAAAAGCTATTAAACTTTTAAGAAACTAAGAAAAATGCCAAAAATAGGGCCTAGATATTCTGTGTAATAAACACTCTATGATAAGATTTTCGAAAAAGAACAACAAAATAACCCAACCGTTATGGATATTAACTTAACTCACTATCTTTCAAGCATGGCTTACAATAGCGCCTACATAGCTCTATTCATTGCAATTATAGCCCTTGCTAAGTTGTCTTATAACCTGGCAACTCCTTATAACACCACCAGTCAATTAACCGATAATGCAAATAGCGCACTGGGTCTTTCAATTGGAGGGTATTTGGGAGCAATCACTATCATCTATGGTTTTGTTTTAACAGGCCCAAGTAAAGGCTTAATTACCGATTTAATAAATGTTTCGCTCTACAGTTTACTAGGAATGGTGTTGTTAACATGTTCACGTATTTTAAATGACAAATTATTACTTCGTTTATTTTGCAACCAAGAGCAACTAATAAATCAACAAAATGAAGCTGTTGGCTTGGTTCAAGCCGCTAATTACATGGCTGCAGCCTTGATCATTGGAGGCGCTTTAACGGGAGAAGGTACTTGGTTATCAGCAATAGTGTTCTACTTGCTAGGTCAACTTATGCTAATTATTTTCGCTAAAGGCTATGATCACCTCACAGCTTTTAACTTGAATGAGCAACTAGAAAAAGGTAATAAAGCTGTTGCGCTGAGCTTTTCGGGCACCATGTTGGCATTGGCTATTATTTTATGTCATGCGCTTATTGGTGGCTTTCACTCTTGGCAGCAAAGCTTAAGTTTATTCTTTATTGACGCGTTATTTGGCTTTTTAATTTTACCGGTTGTTCGTTACTTAGTTGATAAAATTATTTTCAGTAAAATTTCGATTGATCAAGCAATGCAGGATAAAAACACGGCAGTCGCTGTAATAGAAAGCAGCATTGCTATTTGTGTTGCCGTTATTATTACTATCGCTATTTAAGCTTGTTAAAAATCGCTATTACCGCTTTGGAAATAACACACAATTGTTTATTTTGATCACTGATATAAGCCTATCATGATGAAGAAGTATCGACTCTTAAGAAACCAAATGTGAACTACTACTACGTACGGAGTTGTAATTTTGGAATTAAACGAATGGATTAGCCTATTTGGGGAGTTTACAAAGTAAAGGATTACCGTTACAAAGAGAGTTAATAACAACAATAATAAGGTCAGTAATGCAGGCACACAAACAAAGCCTAATATACTTGCACATTGCAGTACTGCTATTTGGTGGAACGGCATTATTTGCAAAGTTAGTCAGCTTAAGTGCATTAGATATTACCGTTTACCGAACAGCGATAGCAGGCTGTGCATTAGTGATCTTACTCACAATTCAAAAGAAAGCCATCAAGCTCCGCTCTCGTCGTGATTACCTCATCGCCTTATTGCTTGGCGTAACGGTTGGGATTCATTGGCTCACCTACTTTGCTGGTATGCAATTGGCTGGTATCGCTGTAGGTATGATTGCCTTTTTTACCTACCCTGTTATCACAGTGTTTTTAGAACCTTTTTTTCATGGTAACAAACCACAACTGAAAGATATTTTTAGTGCTTTGGTTGTAATGGCTGGCATTTACTTGCTCATTCCTGATGCTAGTTTAGGCAATGATGTAACTATGGGCATTGTCATTGGCATTTTATCGGCGTTCTTTTTTGCTTTTAGGAATATTGTTCACAAGCGTTACTTTAGCCAATATGGCGGCCCTCAAACCATGCTTTATCAAACCTGGATTGCCAGTATCATGCTCTGTGCCTTTGTTGAAGTGCCACCATTACAAGTTGATACAATTAATTGGCTGCTATTAATTACCGTTGGGGTTATTTTTACAGCAGCGCCCCATTCATTGTTTGCGGCAAGTCTGCAAAACTTATCGGCTTCAACGGCTGGTTTAATATCTTGTTTGCAACCTTTGTATGGCACGTTTTTCGCTTTTTTAATTTTGCATGAGCAACCTTCAATTAGCACCCTATTGGGCGGTGCATTAGTGATAAGCGCCGCTTTTTATGAAACATGGTCAGTGACTCGGAAACATAAGCAATGATAAAAGTATTCGCTCACAGAGGTGCCAGCGGTACCTACCCAGAAAATACCAAGAGCGCCATTCTCGCCGCCGTAGATTTGGCAGTAGATGGTATCGAAATTGATGTACAAAGCTGCCTTGATGACTACATGATTATTCATGACACCTGGCTTGATCGCACAACCTCAGGTCGCGGTAAAGTGAATGCTTGCTCAAAAGAGCAAATTCAACAGTACGATGCGGGTAATGGCGAAGTAGTGCCGACTTTACAGCAAGCTATTGATTGGGTCGATGATAAAACTTTGCTCAATTTAGAGCTAAAGCATACCTTTTCATTAGACAAGTTTGTTGAACTTATTGAGTCAAATGTCAGTACCGGGAAAATTTCTAGAGATAACCTTTTAGTCTCATCATTTGATCATCACCAACTAATGTGGCTTAAACAAAAACTGCCTTGGGTAAAGATTGGTGCACTCACCGCCTCTATTCCAATTAATTACAGTGAATTTGCGCAAAAACTGCATGCTTATAGCATTCATGTAGATAAAAACTTTATAAACCATGAGTTTGTTGCGGATGCTAAGCAACGCGGTCTTCAAGTTTATGCCTATACGGTCGATAAGGTAGAAGATATAGAGCTTATGCTAGAGTATGGCGTAGATGGTATTTTCACTAATTTTCCATGTCATACACAAATGACACTACAGTCACTGTAACTCAACAAAACTAAGCTATACTGTTGAATTATGTGAAAATGAACAATACTAAAATACGCCAAAATGAACCAACACAACACCATATTGAGTAGCTATATGCGCATTTATAATTTTATCGAACAAACTTTCTTTTACACCCTAACACGTAAGATTGTCGGTAATTTAGGTTTTGTGTTTGCGTTTCAAGCGATCACGCTTATCTGGCTTTACAGCAGTCTTTCAGAACAACAAACCAGCATGGGTTTATTTTGGCTGATGACTTTTATCATTTTTGCCAGCTTTATTTTTACTGTGTTTTATATGCGCTTTTTAATTGTTCGCCCGGTGCAAGCAATGCGCGATACATTAGAAAAAATTAATCAACATGATGCCGACTTATCTGCAAAGTTACCGCACTTTACTTACGATGAATTTCGAGATTTAAGTGAACAATACAACACTTTTACTACCCATTTGAGTCAGTTGTTAGCCACTACGTATCAAAGTGCCCAAGCGAGTGCTGATAGTAGCTCAAAAATGACCCAGTCAATGCAGCAAACAGCGCAATTGAGCCACCAGCAAATTGAGTTCAGTCAAACAATTACTGACTCAAGCAATCAAATTACCTCGAGCCTTGAAAATATATCAGCAAATACTGACAGCGTGCATCATGTTAACAGTGAGCACCTGAGTTTTGTACAAAACTCAGCTCATGAACTGTCATCCCTCGTTAAAAAAGTAGCAATGATCAGCCAAATACTCGGTAACTTCTCAGCTACCGTATCAGGGTTGAAAGAGAACAGCGAAAACATTCGCGCTATTTTGAAAATGGTCGAAGAGTTTTCAGATCAAACTAATTTACTTGCTCTCAATGCGGCCATTGAAGCAGCCCGTGCTGGTGAAGCTGGCCGTGGTTTTGCGGTGGTTGCCGATGAAGTAAGAACCCTCTCAGTAAAAGTCAATGATGCAACCCGCCAAATTAGCGATTTCATCAATCAAATGAATAGTCTAGTAAGCGAAACCAATAAAGAATCTGAGCAGCTCATTAGCCACTCAAGTGAAGCCGAAACAGCAATTAGCAACACATCAACTGGGTTTAGTAACATGCTCGCTGAATTTGAGCAAAATCAACAGCAACTGCAACAAATTGTTAGTGCGGTGCGTTTATTAGAGCAAACTCAAACCCAAACTCATCAAAGTGTTGAGCAAATTGTGGCGTTAGGTGAGCAAGCTAAACAGCAAATAGATGAATCCCTGGCTGATTGTGAGCAATCTCATCTACTCAGCCAACAAACCCAAGAGCAGCTTAAACGCTTTGTATAGTCTCTTTTAGCTGCTGAATGTAGCTAATCTATGATAAAGTAGCCACTTCTTGGCTACTTTTTTATTGACCGTGACAACACCTGCTACTGATTATGAACAACTCGCACTGCAAATAAAGCAATGGGGTAAAGACCTTGGCTTTGCAGAAGTCGGGATCACTGATATTGATCTTACTAAACACGAGGCACAATTACAGCGCTGGTTAGATTTAGGCTATCACGGTGAGATGGAGTATATGGCAGCCCATGGAATGAAGCGAGCGCGCCCCGCTGAGCTGGTACCTGGCACGCAGCGAGTCATCTCAGTAAAAATGAACTACCTACCACCTGATGCAAGTTTTGCTAAAAATCTCAAACAAACCGATAAAGCCTATATTAGTCGCTATGCACTAGGTCGTGATTACCATAAGTTAATTCGCAACCGCCTAAAAAAGTTAGGTCAACAAATTGAACAACATGTTGGCCAGTTAGGCTTTCGTCCATTTGTTGACTCTGCACCTGTACTTGAGCGACAACTGGCCGAAAAAGCAGGTCTAGGCTGGCGTGGAAAGCACAGCTTATTAATCAACAAAGAAGCGGGTTCATGGTTTTTCTTAGGTGAATTGTTTGTTGATATACCGCTGCCTATTGATCAAGAAAATAGCTTTGAAGGCTGTGGTAAATGTGTAGCCTGTATGACCCTTTGCCCTACCGGTGCCATTGTTGAGCCCTATGTTGTTGATGCGCGTAAATGTATCTCTTACCTTACTATTGAATTGCAAGGTGCAATCCCTGAAGAGTATCGCCCACTTTTAGGTAATCGCGTGTATGGCTGTGATGACTGCCAGTTAGTCTGCCCGTGGAATCGTTACGGACAAATAACCGATGAAGCTGACTTTCATCCCAGACAACAGCTTAAAGACCAAGATTTACTGACGCTCTTTGCATGGGATGAAGCGACGTTTTTAAAAAATACCGAAGGCAGCCCTATTCGCCGCATTGGTCACGAACGTTGGCAACGAAACCTCGCTGTAGGATTAGGTAATGCCGATTACAACGACAACATCATCCAAGCTTTGAGCGATACGCTTGTTAATGCCAGCCCTTTAGTTGCCGAGCATATCGAATGGGCGCTCGAGCAACAGCAAAACAAGCGACAAATTAAGTTACGCAAAACTGCGCGGCTAATTCGTATTGTTGAAAAAGGATTGCCGCGGGATGCCTAAATTAACGTGTTAATAGTTGCGATAAATCATTTTCGATTTCATGAAACGCTGATTTAACTCCTTTGACAGACTCTTCTCTGGCTACCGAGTTTTGAATCGTTTCATCCACCTTTTGATAAATGAATATCTCTTGGTCTTCATCTAAGCCCATAGTGGGTATTCGCTGTTCAAGATCTTCTTGTAGCTGTTTAAATACTGCCTCATTACTAATTCGGTTGTCATCTAACAGCTTGATTAAGCCAGTAAACTTTCGATGTACATTACTCACAGCTTCATTTAGTTGTTGCTGCTGTTTTAATAACTCTTTTTTAGTAATGATCGCTTTTAATTGTTGCTCTGTGACACTCACTAGAAAGCAAATATGGTCGCGAATTCGACCATGTTTATCGGGGTCTTGCTCTGGCATGTTTAAGATAAGCAGACTAATCATGTCGTAATTAACTAAAATGCGGTTTGAAAACTCATGAAGACGCCCTTTTCTTTTTAACATGTCGAACAATTCAATGACGATCGGTGAGCACACACCTGTTACAGAAAAATGCTCAACATGCGTACCTAATCTAAATTCGACATTACTTTGTAAATCGAATGACTTTAGGCAGTTTAAAAAGGCTTTTCCTAACTCACGTTCACTCTCAATCGAACCTATATGTTCAATATAATTAACTATTTGCCCCATTTCACTGCTATTAGCCATCGCATTAAACGCAGTTGATGTGGCATCTTCTACTTGCTGCTCTAGAGCCTCTTTTTCAATGAGGACTTGATTGAGGTTCAATAATTTTAATTTTAGCTCTTGATGGCTAAATGGCTTCACAATATAGTCTTCAGCACCAGCGGAATAGCCTTCCATTCGCTCTTCTACAGTGCCTCTTGCCGATACGAACATGACAATAATCTTTTCTGTACTTGGATTCTCTTTTAGTTTGCGACAAACCTCATAACCACTCATTTGAGGCATACTTACGTCAAGCAGAATGACTTGTGGAGCAAATTCTTCAACAACGTCTAAACATTCTGGACCGCTATTTACCATCTTCAGCTCAAAATCGAGATCTTCAAAAATCTCTTCAATGATTTCTAAGTTAAATGGTTCATCATCTACGGCTAAAATTCGCTTTAAGGCCATGTTATTTCTTCCGTTTTATGAATTAAGTGTTATTGGTTTAGTGTCATTCGTTAAGTGTTTTGGTAAATCTATCTGCAGGGGCAACCGAACGATAATTGTCGCACCGCCATGTTCATTATTAAGTGCCTTAATTGTGCCCTGATGCAAAGTGACAAATTCGCGACAAATAGCAAGCCCAAGCCCAGTTCCTCCGGCACCGCTATTAGTTTTACTGCTTTGTTCAAACTTAGCGAATACCTTTTCAAGTTCTTGCTCAGGAATACCTATACCATGGTCAATAACAGCGATTTCGGCCATTTTTTCTTGTGACGACAAACTAATTTCAATCTCACTATTAGGCTCACTAAACTTCAGAGCATTACCTAATAAATTACGCATGATTTGGTTGATCTGCTCTTCATCACAATCAAGGGTAATACCTTGTTCTCCCCCCGATAAACGAATAATAATATTTCTTTCAAGGGCGGTGCCCGAAACATCATCAATACTGGTTTTTATAATGTTACTGAGGTTGTGCTTTTGCGGATTAAAAGGAAACTTACCGACATCAAGCTTTGACAGATCGAGAAGGTTATTAAGTAAAGATAAAAGCCGCTCTCCGCTTTGCTCTATTCGTGACAAATATTTATTTAATTTATCTTTGCTTAAGTCGTCATTGGCAACTTTTTCTAAGCCAAAACGAGCAAAGCTTAAAATAGAATGCATTGGTGTTCTTAATTCGTGAGACATATTCGCTAGAAACTCAGATTTACTGAGGCTTGCAGCTTCTGCTAGATTTTTTGCATGCTCTAGTTGTGCCGTACGCGCTTTGACTTCTTCCTCAAGCATATCTTTCGCTTCTAAAAGTAGGTCTTCTTTTTCTTTTAAGTGCGTTACATTTTTAAAGATTACCGCAAGCGCTATTTCACCATGATGGTCTATCTCATTGAACGATCCCACCAAAGGAACTGTGTTACCGTTTTCTTTAAGTAACCTTAAATCACAACTAAACTGACGATTTTTATTTAGCGTCGCTATTTTTTCTTTGATACGTAAAATGGATGTTGCATCAAAAAAATCGAATACTGAACAGTTTTCAAACTCCTTCAAAGGCTTATCGAATAGCTGTTCACATGCATCATTGGTTTCGATTATCTTGCCATGGCGATCAAATAAAATAATGGCATCGGGAGTATGTTTAAAAATAACCCGCAGTAAGCTGTCTTTTTCGATAAGAGCATCAACGGTATTTTGTAATCGCTCAACAAGCTCTGCATTGTGACGCTTTAATAACTCGGTTTGCCAAAGCTTATGCACTGACTGCAATAAGCTATTATCGTCAACAGGCTTGATCAAGACATCCTCAACCCCTTGTCGAATTGCAGCAACCATAGAAACCTGATCCGGTTTTGAGGTATACAATAAACAACGGCTATGCGGTTGTAACGCTTTAAGCTTTATGAATAACTCAAGCCCCGTGCCATCGGCAAACGTAAAATCACTGATTAATAGATCAATATCATGCTCTTTGATAAGTTCTATTGCAGAGGATGAATTGTCAGCAGTTAACGTCTCGATATGTGCGCCTTTGAGGTTAAGCGCTATTTTTTCTAGACGCTCTGCACAGTGATCAACAAGTAGCACTTTAGGAAGTTGAAGAATATTGTCACTATCGAGCTCAAGCACCTCTTCTAGTAAAGAGCTAATTTCCTTATTGGCAAAAAAAGGATAAATAACGACTGCATTTGGCAATAATCGATTGACCACGCTGAAGTGCTCAAGCAGGTCGCTTCGCTGTGCTTTTGGAGCAAGCAATAAAAAGCGGTCATGCGAAAACCCGCCCATTAATCTTCGAATAACTGTCGTTGGTACACCATGAGAAGCAGCCACAAGATCAAAGTCTTGTTCTACTACTGAATCATCAACCATAGAAAAGTGTAATAGCTCAACCCTGCAGCCGATCAGCTCCAGCAGCACTTTTACTCGCATCGCTAAAACACTATTGCTATCAACAATTAAGATTCTGCGCACTGTAAACCACATCCACTATAAGAATAATTACCTATATTAGCGTAGTCTAAAAACTCGAAGCATCACAAATGACTTAGCACTTTTTATCTGTTTTACCGTATGTTATGCGTCAATATGCTTACCTAAAATGGTTAAGCTATAAGGTTTTCCATCCATAATAGCCACCTCAGGCAATTCTCCCCACACCAAGTAATCAAAGCGCTTGAACAGTTTTATACTCGGCATGTTATGGCTGAAAATGAAAGCTAACAACACCTTAATTCCAAGCGTTTTTGCATGTTGCTCTGAAAATGTAAGCAATTGTTTTCCTAGCCCTTGTCCTTGTGCTCGCTGAGTAATATAAATACTGATTTCAACAGTACCATCATAAGCGGGGCGGCCATAAAAAGATTTATAGCTCATCCATGCAACCACCTTCCCTGCCTGTTCACATACAAAAATAGGTCGTTTTTCTGAGTGGCTATCGAACCATACTTGCCTGTCCGCAACCGTCACCTCTTCGGTATCTGCGGTTACCATACGTCCAGGAATTGTCTCGTTGTAAATCGCGACAATATCAGTTAAATCGTTTTGAGTTGCTGTACGAATCGTCATAAATAGCTGAAATTAAATGATCACTTTTTCGCATATTAGCGTATATTCATCACAAATAACTAGCGGGAAATTAGTATGTATAAATATGCTTTGTTACTTGCAGCAGGTCTAATTACAACAAACCTTGCAGCACAAACCACAGAAGCGACGCCAACAGCAAAATCAACTAGCCAATGCGACGATTTCACCAACGTTACATTACGAAAATTGCGTTCAAAAGAATCAATTAACTTTTGTGAATTTAAAGACAAGCCGCTATTGATCATCAATACCGCAAGTAATTGTGGTTTTACCGGTCAGTTTGAAGGCTTAGAAGCCATCCATAAGGAATACAAAGACCGTGGGTTAGTTGTATTAGGATTTCCTTCTGATGACTTCTTTCAAGAAGAAGACGATGAAAAAGACACAGCAAAAGTTTGTTTTATTAACTATGGGGTGACTTTTAATATGATGGCTACCAGTGCTGTTCGCGGTAGTGATGCAAACCCTATATTTAAACATTTAAACGAAGTAACCAGCTCACCTAACTGGAACTTTTACAAATACTTAGTGTCTGCAGACCGTAAGACAGTGCAGCGTTTCAACAGTAAAACCAAGCCAGAATCTAAAGAGTTACGTGATGCGATTGAAGCAGAACTAGCTGCAAAATAAATTTAATTTTTCGTTCAGTAAATATTGAACTAGACTAGTAATTTAATACTAAAACACATAGTAGGGAGATGTTATGGCAGTAGCCAGTGCAAGACACATTCTCGTAGACAGTGAAGCTCACTGTTTAGATTTAAAACAGCAAATTGAACAGGGCGCTGATTTTGCAGAACTTGCGCGCGCTCACTCTAATTGCCCATCGGGGCAAGATGGTGGCGCACTGGGTGAGTTTGGTCCAGGCATGATGGTACCTGAGTTTGATAAAGTGGTTTTTTCAGCTCCCATTAACCAAGTACAAGGTCCGGTCCAAACACAGTTCGGTTACCACCTGCTTGAAGTAACAAGCCGTACTGACTGATTTCATACGAATATTTGAAAGCCGCCTAACCAGCGGCTTTTTTTTGCGAAGGATCTCAAAATGCAACTTTTAGGCTCGACCACCTCACCTTTTGTGCGCCGTATTCGTATTTGGGCTGCACTCAATAAGCAAGCTCTTGAATTTATAAACCTAGATATTTTCTCTGAGCAAGACCGTAAAACCATGATTGCTCATAATCCGGCTAGAAAAATTCCTGTGTTAATTGATAAAGGCTTTCATGTTTTTGACTCAAACTCAATTATTCGCTACTTGCTAGAAAATACAGATCAAACATTACTCAGTTGGCAACAAGAAAATTATTTAACCATTATTAATGCTTGCAATGATTCACTCGTAGAAATGTTACTTTGCCAGCGCTCTGGATTTAATACCCACGACGATAAATTGTTTTTTAATTTACAAAACGAACGAATTGCTGAAACATTAGCCTATTTAAATGATCATTTATCTGAGCCAGTATTTAAAAGCTGTGAATACCTCAACATCAGTTTATACTGCTTGCTAGATTGGATCCGCTTTCGTGAATTAACTGATTTTAGTCAACTAACACACTTAGTAGAGTTTTATCATAAATTTGCAGATAACGCGGCGGTACAACAAACAGATCCACGAAAATAAAGATAAGGGTTACGCAAATGAGCGATATCGAAATTGAATCAGAATTAGTTAGCTTTGTTGAAAAAGTTCGCTTGAACGAATCTATGTGGGCACTGGGTGCCGAAGATGGTGGTTTTGTTGTCTGTGAATCAAACCAATTTAGCGACACTGATGTGCTATTACTTTGGGGCACTGAAGACGCAGCAAAAGCACAATGTAAAGACGAGTGGCAAGACTATACGCCAGTCGAAATTGGCCTAGATGAATTTTTGGACGAATGGGTTGAAGACCTAAACGAAGATGATGCGCTAGTTGGTTTAAACTGGAACGATGATCAAGTATGCGTTGAAATCGAACCTGTTGGTCTAGCTAAAGCACTTTGCGATTAACTCCAATCCTTGAGCTTACAACGACACGGCTACTTTTATGGCTGTGTCGTTAAGCTGGCAACTTGATACTTATATTGATTTTAACAATAGAACCACTATTACTTGCAATCAATGCCTTGCCTAAATCGCTTTTAATTCCAACTGAAACTCGCATCTTGAGGTGGTTTGGGTATATCAGGTATACTCTTCTAGACACATCTTTATTATCAAGGTTTTAGGTTGAAGTCCCATCTTGGTCGTAGGCCCTTTTCGGCCATGGAATTACATACCCTGTATAATGGTTACATCTATGGTGATCAGCGTTTAGTTCGTGAACAAGCTAAGCATTGGCATTTTTGGCTACCTTTATTTGCTTATTACACTGGTGCCTACAGTGATGAAATTGGCCATTTAACTCTTGATAATATAGTGACCCTTGATGGCATTCGCTGCTTTGACTTTCATACTCATGGCAAGATTAAGCCCCGCTATGTGCCTATTCATAATGCATTACTCGATGCAGGACTTGATCAGTACTTAGACTTTTTAAACGAGCAAAACCAGCAACGACTAATGTTTGATTTACCCGCTAAATCAGGTCGCTATAGCGAAAAAGTACGTATTTGGTTTTCTGGCGAAGGTGAGCGAGCTGGTTATTTACAAAAATGCGCGATTCCAAATGTTGATCAACAAGGTATGAAAACCGCAATTAGCAGCTTACGGCTTAACTTCGAACAACAAGTGCGAATTCATGCCCTGCAAGCAAACAGCAAAGATGCTTTTAACTACTTACTTGGTTTTAAAGATTTCAACGAGCAACGCTTTACTGATATGCCGTTATTAAATGCCGTGCTACAAAACGTCCGACAAATAAACCCGCAACTGCATTGGCAACGTTTCATCGACCGTCATAATTAACTGACAAACTTTGTTACTAACTATTTATTACTGTTCAAATTAAAACCTGATAGCATGGTGATTCGCTCCTCATAGCAGGTGCCTTTCTAACAACAAAAAATCAGGGATATTTATGTTCTTAAAAAGCCTATTAACGGTAAGTGTTGCACTTGCTGTTAGCTCTGCCCATGCCAATGAATATGTTATCGAAAAGCTTGCCAAGCCTAGCTCACAACAAGTAGCACTAACGCTTGATCCTGCAAAAGACAATTTTTCTGGTAATACCGAAATTGCTTTAGAAGTTCTAAAAGCAACGAATTACATCGAATTAAACGGTATTGATTATGCCGTTAGTATGGCGAAAATTTTAGGTGCAGAAAACTGCGACCTAAGCGCTGAAATGCTAAAAACAGGCAAAGTTAAATTCGCTTGTGAAGAAAAAATTCAGCCTGGTAAATACACTTTAAAAGTTGACTTTACCGCACCTTATAACCGTCAAAGTGTTGGTTTATATAAAACCTTAGACCAAGGTACGCCTTACCTTTTCACCCAATTTGAAATGAGTGATGCTCGTCGTGCATTCCCCGTTTTTGACGAGCCTAGTTATAAAATACCTTTTCAGCTAACAATCACAGCGCCAACATCACAAAAAGTGTATGCCAACACACCGGTATTAAAAACCAAAGTTGATGGCGATATGACAACACACTTTTTTGATAAAACGCCGCCTATTCCTTCTTATTTAGTCGCCATGGCTGTAGGCCCGTTTGAAGAGCTTGAAATTAAAGGCATGCCGATCCCTGGCCGTGTACTGACTCCACAAGGTAAAATTCACCTTGCTGATTACGCAAAAGAAAATATGCCTCGCGTGTTAAAAGCACTGGAAGATTATTTTGGCATTCCTTACGTTTACAAAAAACTAGACTCAGTGGCAGTACCAGAGTTCCCATTTGGCGCGATGGAAAATGCAGGCTTAGTGACTTACCGTGAAGACATTTTACTGGTAGACCTAGCGACAGCAACGCGCAGCAAAAAAGAGCGTAATGTATCAATTATTGCCCATGAGTTAGCCCACCAATGGTACGGTAACCTAGTGACCATGAAATGGTGGAATGACTTATGGTTAAACGAAGCGTTCGCAAGCTGGATGGCAGCGAAAATCACAGCACAAATTAACCCTGAGTTTGAGTCGCACTTAGATTTACCACAAAATTATGTAATGGCCTTAGATGCACGTTTAAGTACCAAGCCTATTCGTAAACCAATCAAAACTGAAGCTGACATTATGGATGGCCTTGGCCTTGCCTACAGCAAAGGTAGTGCAGTTTTATCTATGGTTGAAAACTGGATTGGCGAAGATGCATTCCAGCAAGGTATTCGTGCTTACTTGAAGAAATTCTCGTATAAGAATGCAGAAGCCGCGGATCTATGGCAAGCACTAGGCGAAGCGTCTAATAAAGATGTAGCCAGTGTTCTAAAATCGTTTATCGAACAATCATCTTTCCCACTTATCAAAGTAACGCAAGATGGTAAAAAAATTAATATCAGCCAAAGCCGTTTTGTAAATGCTGGCGTTGATGCACCTGCACAACTTTGGAATGTTCCGGTTGCGATTAAGTATGGTGCGGGCGACAAAGTTAAAACCGCAAGTGTACTGCTTAACAAAGAAACACAGCAACTGACTCTCGACTTTGAGCCTGAGTGGATCTACCCAGATCAAGGTGCAATGGGCTATTATCGCTGGGTATTAGATGACGCACAGTTCAATGCCCTACTCGATAACGCTGCTGACAAACTAACGGTTCGTGAACGCTTAGCGCTGCTTTCTGCTGTTGATTCATTACTTGATGCAGGTGTTATTTCTGCCGCTCACTTAATGCAAACTTTAGAAGCCTTCGTAAGTGATGCGCACCCATTAGTCGCAAATACAGCATTAGGTTACCTTGCTTCTCAAAAACGTGTATTCGAAGACGACAGCAACCGTGAGCTATGGCCTAAGTTTATCCGTAACAGCATTTCACCTGCTGCCAAGCAGTATGGTTTAACAGCAAAAGCAGATGAAGACGCGGCAGTATCACAATTACGTGCGCAAGTGATTACGCGTTTAGGTTTTGATGGTGAAGATCAAAAAGTAATTGATACCGCAAAAGCGCAAGCAGCACTTTACTTAAATAATCCTGAAAATGTAGACCCATACTTAGCATCAACTTACTTAAATCTTGCTGCTTACCATGGTGATGCGAAGTTACTTGAAAAGTACAAGCAAACCTTTAAAACCACAAAAGATCCACAAGTACGTACTAAGATGCTGGCAGCAATGGGTTACTTTGGTAAACCAGAGCTACAAAAAGCAGTACTTGAATACAGCTTAACTGATGACGTAACAGCCTCAGATATGCGCACGCTGTTAGGTGGTTTAGGCTATGGTAAAGAACGTGAAGCACTGTTTATTGAATGGATTTACAACAATTACGATGCGATCACTAAGAACTTACCACCGTTCTTTGTACCAAACTTGCCGTTCTTCACTACCGCAAGCTGTGATGCACAAAGCCTAGAGAAAACCAAAACCTTCTTCAATGATAAAATCACTGAAGTACCAGGGTATGCACGCTCTCTTAGTAAGCTTGAAGAAAGCGTTAATGACTGTATTGCACTGAAAAAACGTGAGTTAAGTTCAGTAAATAGCTTCCTTAAACGCTAACCCTACTAGATGCAAAAAGGGCCACAATGTGGCCCTTTTTATTGCGCCAAAATAGCGCTTAATTTATTTATAAATTGCTCAGCCGCTTCAGAGGAAGTGACTTTAAATGCGATACCATAATGAATGGGATGCGCACTTTTATAAATTCGCGTTGGAAAGCGTGTCATTTCACTGCTGTGAAAATAGTCTTTAACACGCGTAATACCTTCGATTGCATCAAAGTCAGCACTAAATACTTCAAAAATTGGTCTAATAACGATTTTAGCTTGGCCACCTTGCTCATGAACATAAAAAGCTTCTTTTGAGTTTGCTGGCATAAATTCGTTAATATTCTTAATTTTAAAATTACTGCGACAGCCCGCTTTAATCAGCTGCACACTAAGTTGTTCGGCAGAAAAAGACAAATGCGTCCCTTATCAATAGCGTTAATTATTAGTCACAGTACAGCAATCAGTGTAAAACCGTTACTCATTTATTACACACAAATGCCAGTTTGTTATGTTTATAATTTAAACGCGAAATTGATCCTTCACAAAAACGCCTTAAATCAAGCCATTGTGATACCACTTCAGGCTCTGTTAGGCTGCGCTTGTAAATTCGGTTATTAACCGCATATGCCAAAGTGTTTTGATCAATTAAAGCAAAATCTTGCACTGAGTCAGGTAACCTAAATAAGTCACTGACCTCTTCAGTTTGCGGCGCAAAGCGTGCAACCCAATGTTGATTATCTTTGTTATAACTAAATAAATAACTGTTTGTGTGTTTATCAAAAACTAACGTACGGCCAATATCAGCTGCAATTACTCGCGGTTTAGCGGCTGCAATACTCGTGTACTGCAAGGTATGTGGTTCACCTAAAATAAACATAATTAGGTCGTTTTCAGCGCCCCATGCATGGTAGCCAACTGGTTCAATCCATTCAAAAATACGGCTTGCAGTTTGCTCATTAGCAAGCGGATATTGCCATAACTTTTGTTTGCCATCTTCTTCGACAACGATTGCTGAGAGAGCCTGCTGATTTGGCATTAGAGTTGGTGAATATTCACTAACAGCCGTATTGGTTATATTCACGCTAGTTTTTGTAGCAAAGTTATAAAACACAATATCTGTTTGTGACTGTCCAGTTTCAGCAATAACCTCATGGGTGTAATACAGCCCTGAATCAACTAAAAATGGCTGATTGTTGTAACTTTTATTATCGGTTATCCGCGAGACTTTCATACCGTAAGGAGTATCAAAATCAGCAAGTAGTATTTCGCTTTTTGGCATCGCAGCATTTACGTGACTAGTAAAAAATGTCCCTGCGGCGACGAAAAGTAAAGACGAAATCAATTTCATAGGGTTCTCTCTTTTAATTTTTATATGCCATGATAGCGCTAATTAATCTGACAGTCACTTGACCTTACCATGCTCGACCTTTATAACTAGGGAGTGTTCGTTTTTTATCAGTTTCGACTGATTGATTTTATGCACGCTACACCAATCGTGTTAAGTTACTGACCATTCTGCGCGCTAGAATGTTTCAATATTTAAGTCGATTGGTATCAACAAATAACGAGAATAATTATGTCAGCTAAACACCCTATCATCGCAATTACAGGCTCATCTGGTGCTGGCACCACCACCACAACCAATGCCATTAAGCATATTTTTAGAAGCTTAGATATTGATGCAGCCTTTATTGAAGGAGATAGCTTTCATCGTTATACACGTCCAGAAATGGATAAAAAGGTCCGTGAAGCACAACAAGAAGGCAAGCATATTAGCTACTTTGGCCGAGAAGCTAACGATTTTGGTGCCCTTGAGGAGCTTTTTTATCATTATGGTGAAACCGGCCAAGGAAAAATAAGGCGCTACCTACATACCTTTGATGAAGCAGTTCCTTATAATCAATTGCCGGGGACTTTTACGCCTTGGCAAGACTTAGCACCCAATACCGATATGTTGTTTTATGAAGGTCTGCATGGCGGTGCTGTTGATGAAAATCATGATGTTGCCAAACATGTTGACCTGTTAATTGGCATGGTGCCAATTATCAACCTTGAGTGGATCCAAAAATTGATCCGCGATACCTCTGAACGAGGTCACTCGCGTGAAGCTGTCATGGGCTCAATTGTGCGCAGTATGGATGATTACATTAACCATATTACCCCTCAGTTTTCACGAACACATATAAACTTCCAACGGGTGCCAACGGTTGATACCTCTAACCCGTTCAGCGCAAAAGATATTCCTTCTCTTGATGAAAGTTTTGTTGTGATCCGTTTTCGAGGCATAGAGGACGTAGATTTCCCCTATTATTTGCGCATGATTGAAGGCAGTTTTATGTCACGCATAAACACGCTTGTTGTGCCGGGCGGTAAAATGGGCCTTGCAATGGAATTGGTCTTAACACCGTTGATCAAAGATATTATTTTGAAAAAGCGCGCACTTGAAAATTTAGCCCCAGTTGACTTGCCGATTTAACTCACTCGGGTACACTGCTGGCTCAACCGAAATAATGGAGTCGCCAGCTTGAAAAAAACATTACGTGTTATTGTCGGTTCAAAGAACCCTGTAAAAATTAACGCGGCTAAACATGTCTTTAGTCTTTATTTCCCAGAATATACCATTGAATGCAAAGGTGAGCATGCACCATCCGGTGTGCCTGATCAGCCACTAGGTGAAGATGAAACCCGTATCGGCGCTGAAAACCGTGTTAAGTATTGCCAAAACCACTTTGATGCCGACTTTTATGCCGCAATGGAGGGGGGCGCAGAACAATTTAGTTATGGCGCAGCAACCTTTGCCTTTGTGGTGATTGCAAACAAGCAGCAATTTAGCGTTGGCCGCAGTAGCAACCTACCTTTACCTCAACCTTTTTATGATGCCTTACTGGCCGGTAAAGAGCTGGGAGATGTAATGGATGATGCATTCAATACTGTTAATATCAAGCAGCAAGGTGGCGCTATTGGTTTATTGACCAATCACTTAGCGACACGCGAAAGTACTTATGTACAAGCGCTAACGCTTGCAATGGCACCATTTTTACACCCTACCCTGTTTAATCAGTAATTAGGATAACCATGAAGTATAGCCACGTATTATTCGATGCAGATGAAACACTATTTAGTTTTAATGCATTTGAAGGCCTCAGGGTAATGTTCGCCAATTATGGCGTAGAATTTACTGAGTCAGATTATCATCATTACCAAGCAACTAATAAACCGCTTTGGGTTGCTTATCAAAAGCACGAAATTACTGCCAGTGAGCTACAGATCACCCGCTTTACAGAGTGGGCTAATAAACTAGATGTGCCAGCAAAAACCTTAAATGATGGCTTTTTAGACGCTATGGCCTCTATTTGTGTGCCACTTCCTGGTGCGGTTGAACTACTGACTAAATTAAAGCCACACGCCAAGTTAGGCATTATTACCAATGGCTTTGCTAAACTACAGCAAAAGCGTTTAGAGCATACAGGTTTACAGGATATGTTCGATTGGCTGGTTATTTCAGAGTTAGTCGGTAAAGCCAAACCTGCTCCAGAAATTTTTCAGCATACTTTCCAATTAATGGGTAATCCACCAAAAGAGCAGATTTTAATGGTGGGTGATACCGCTGCTAGCGATATTTTAGGCGGTCATAATGTTGGTATCGACACTTGCTGGTTGCAACATCCTGGGGTTGAGTTACCAGAAGATATTAAACCAACTTATCAAATCAATCAGTTGGTCGAGCTTGAAGCGATTCTAGGCTTATAAGCTAAGCAAAAAAAATGACGCTTAAAGCGTCATTTTTTATAACTGTAATATGCTTGCGATTAAGCTGTCGCTACTTCTAAGCCTGGTGCTGGCATAGTCACTGGGGTATCGAATGTTGCCCATTCCCATGCTGACTCAGTCGCCATAATTTTACGAAGTAGTTTATTGTTTAAATCATGGCCTGATTTATAAGCCGTGATTTTACCTAAAATGTTGTGGCCAGTCATAAACATGTCGCCCACACAGTCTAAGATTTTGTGTTTAACAAACTCATCGCTATAACGTAAGCCGTTTGGATTTAGTACTTTAAACTCATCCAATACAACTGCGTTATCCATGCTACCACCTAATGCTAGGTTGTTAGCGTGCATATACTCGATATCTTTCATAAAGCCGAAAGTACGTGCGCGGCTGATTTCTTCTGTGAAGCTTTGCGTCGTAATATCTAAACCGATACGTTGGCGGCTTTCATTGATTGCAGGGTGATCAAACGCAATTTCAAAATCGATGTGGAAACCATCGTATGGTTCGATCTCAGCCCATTTATCGCCTTCTTCAATACGTACTTTTTCTTTAATACGAATAAAGCGCTTAGCTGCATTTACTTCTTTAATGCCGCCTTTTTGTAACAAATAGATGAATGGTAATGCACTACCATCCATAATAGGTACTTCTGAGCTGTCTAATTCAACAATTAGATTATCAATACCCATTGCCGCTACCGCCGCAATAAGGTGCTCAGTCGTTGATAAGCGAACGCCATCTTTGTTTGTTAAACAGGTACACAATTGCGTATCACCAACGGCTTCAGGTGTTGTTTCAAAATCAACAACCGGATCAAGGTCTACGCGACGAAATACAATCCCAGTATTTGCGCTCGCAGGTCGGAGAGTAATAGTGACCTTCTCACCTTTATGAAGTCCAATTCCTATGGCTTTGACTACTTCTGCAATCGTACGCTGTTTAATCATAGGTTCGCTCACTTATAGTTACAGTTAGACGGCAAATTGTATCATAAATACATTCAGCTGCCAATTTGTTTATTTATCGAACAAAATTACCAACAAAATCTGTCTTAGTCAGCTTGCTTTCTTAGGAAAGCAGGAATGTCGAAATAATCGCCACCTTCTGATTTATCAGACTTTTTGCTGCTCTCAGTGCTGCTAGATACTGAGCTGCTCGCTGTACTTTGTTGTACTGGCTCTTGCTTTTCAGGTGCTGCAGACATGCTTACATCATCGCTGCTGCCTTGACTTGCAAAGCTTGGTACATACATGCTGCTAGTCGTTTGGTTCATTGAGCTATGTACATCAGAGCCTGATGCTTTCTTAAAGCCATTATCAACAATACCAAACTGTGGACGACGATCGCCACCTAAACCTGTTGCAACAACTGTTACGCGTAGTTCATCACTCATTTCAGGGTCAATTACCGCACCAACAACCACTGTTGCGTTTTCTGATGCAAGTGCCTTAACGTGATTACCTACAATTTCAAATTCTTCAATCGCAATATCCATACCTGCAGTGATATTAACCAGGATACCTTTAGCACCTGTTAAATCGACATCTTCAAGTAATGGGCTTGAAATAGCTGCTTCTGCCGCTTCTTGTGCACGGTCAGGACCAGACGCTGATGCAGTGCCCATCATTGCAGTGCCCATCGCTGACATAACTGTACGTACGTCGGCGAAATCCACGTTGATCAGACCTGAACGTGTGATTAGCTCTGCAATACCTTGTACCGCACCAAATAAAACGTCGTTTGCTTTTGCGAAGGCATCTAATAGTGTAGTGCCTTTACCTAAAACTTTAAGCAATTTATTGTTCGGAATTGTAATAAGCGAGTCTACAATTTCTGACAACTCATTAATGCCTTGTTCAGCTGCTGCCGCGCGTTTCTTACCTTCAAAGTCAAACGGACGAGTTACTACAGCAACCGTTAAAATACCTAACTCTTTAGCAATTTTAGCAACCACTGGTGCAGCACCGGTACCTGTACCACCGCCCATACCGGCAGCGATAAATACCATGTCAGCACCTTCAAGGCTGGCACGAATTGTCTCAGCGTCTTCTTCTGCTGAGTTTCGACCTACTTCAGGGTTCGCCCCCGCACCTAAACCTGAGGTGATTTGTGTGCCTAGCTGTACAGTTACATCAGCCGACGAATTACGTAATGCTTGTGCATCCGTATTCGCAGCAATAAAACGTACGCCTTCAATTTGTTGTTTTACCATGTGCTCAACAGCGTTACCGCCGCCACCGCCCACGCCAATTACTTTAATGACAGCTTCTTCGCTGTGCTGTTCCATCATATCAAACATGTTTACTCTCCGACTTGAGTCTTAAAACTCACCTTGGAACCATTTAGTAATACGGTTCCACCAATTATTATCACCTTCCGCTTTCGACTTTTGTGCATTCATCGATTGCATTGTACGGCCGTATTGTAACAAACCAACCGCGGTCGCGTACGAAGGATCATCTACATAATCTGTCAAACCAACAATCCCGATTGGTTTGCCAATTCTGACCGGCATTTGGAAAATGTCTTCTGCCACTTCCATTGCGCCAGTCATTTTTGCTGTTCCGCCTGTAATGACGAGACCTGCAGCAATCTGGTCTTCTAAACCTGAGCGGCGTATTTCTTCCATCGCCAACTCAAATAATTCTCTAAAGCGAGGTTCAACAACCTCAGATAAAGTATGACGCGACATGATGCGCGCTGGACGTCCACCTACACTTGGTACTTCAATAGTGTCTTCATTGCTTGCCATTTGGCTGCTTGCACATGCGTATTGTACTTTGAGTGACTCTGCATGTGATATAGGTGTTCTAAATATTTTTGCAATATCACCAGTCACTTGGTTACCAGCAACCGGAATAACAGCCGAATGACGCAGCGCACCATTGATATAAATAGTGATGTCCATTGTACCACCACCAATATCTAATACAGCGACACCTAACTCTTTTTCATCATCCGTTAGTACTGAGTAACATGATGCCAGAGCCGTAAAGATCAACTGATCGACTTCAAGGCCACAACGTTCAACACACTTTTCAATATTCTTTGCCATATCGTTCGAGCAAGTAATAATGTGTGCACGGGCTTCCATACGTACACCGCTCATACCTAATGGGTTTTTAATCCCCTCTTGCATGTCGATGCTGTATTCTTGTGGCAGAGCATGTAACATTTTGCGTTCAGCCGAAATAGGCACTGAACGCGCGATATGAATTACATTCTCGATGTCTTCATCAGTCACTTCAGTGTTATTGATTGCAACCACACCGCTTTCATTCTGACATTGAATATGTTTACCAGATATACCTAAGTAAACAGAGCTGATACGGCAATCAGCCATCAACTCCGCTTCGTCAATAGCACGACGAATCGATTCAGAAACAAGGTTAAGGTCGTTAACGCCGCCTTTATCCATACCATGCGATACTTGGCTGCCAACACCCACAATACTGAGTTTATTATCTGCGGTGATCTCACCAACGGTGGCTACTACTTTTGATGTGCCAACGTCTAATCCAATCACTAGGTTTCTTTCTGCTGACTTAGTCATGCCTTACTCTTATTTTCTAATTGCTCTTCTTGAAGTGGCTTCCAGCTCACTGCAAGACCGGTATCGTACCGTAAATCAACAACATCAATTTGTGCATCTGCACGTTGTTCCATGCGCGGATACACATCAATAAAACGCTGTACACGCTTTGCTTTTTCTTTACGACCTAAATTCAGGCGAATGCCGTTATCAAGCCATAACTGCCATGAAAAGCGCTCTGAAAGCGCTAAACTTGTCAGCTCTAAATTATTGACCTTAAGCATTTCTTGAAATTGACGAAATGCTGTCCAGGCTTCAATTTCACTTCCCTCTGGGCCATAAAGCTGAGGAAGTGTATCAGGTAGCTTATCGCTAGTTGCTTCAAATACCTCACCTGATTGATTTAAAAGCGCTCCACTGTTCCAGTGCGCAACTGCTTGATGCTCTACTACGTATACTTGCAGAGTATCTGGCCATTGCTTTCTTACTGAAGCAGTCGCAACCCAAGGTAAACTTTGTACCAAGCGTTGCACATGTTTCACGTCTAATTCAAAAAAACTCGATAAATCCGCTTTTTTTATTGCGCCAATAATCGCTTTTTCATCTGTATATTTGGGCTGTCCTAATACCGATAAATGCTTTATTTGCGCATCTTTATTTTCAACTAACCAGTCAGACACACCTGTCGTGATTTTTACTAGACCAAAAACCACGACTAAAAAAAAGCTCACACCAAATATCAACGACCAATTAAGTTGTTGTTTTAACTGCTTTGCTTTTTCTAAAACCGGATGCATATTAAAGCGTTTGCTCCAAAATGCGAACCACTAATTGTTCAAAGCTAGCACCGTTTGCTTTTGCCGCCATAGGTACTAACGACTTTTCTGTCATTCCTGGCACAGTATTAACCTCTAATAAATAGAAGTTACCTTGCTGATCACGCATTGCATCAACACGGCCCCAACCACTTGCACCGACTAAATCAAATGCTTTTAATGCCATATCTTGCAATAACTCAGTCTCTTGTACTGATAAATCAGCTGGGCAATGATACTGAGTTGTGTTCGATTGATACTTAGCTTGGTAGTCATAAAAACCATTTGGCGTCGTCATCTCAATAACAGGCTGAACATCTTGACCAAGTACCGCTACAGTAAATTCACGCCCTGTGATCCACTGCTCTACCAACACTTGACTATCAAACTTAAATGCAGCGTTTAAAGCGGCATCTAGTTGTTCTGCACTGCTTGCTTCTGCCATACCAATGCTTGAGCCTTCATGTGACGGTTTTACCATCACTTTGCCAAATTCATTAATAATTGCTTGGCTATCAAATTCATAACGGCTATCAACAACAGTATATGGTGCAGTGCTCAGGCCCATTGCTTTAAACAAGTGCTTACAGCGAACTTTGTCCATCGCAAGCGCAGAGCCAAGAACGTCACTACCGGTATACGGAATACCCATAAATTCAAGTGCGCCCTGAATGGTGCCATCTTCACCGCCACGACCATGAAGCGCAATAAATACGCGCTCTATATTTAAATCCTTTAATTGCCATAATGAGTTATCTTTTGGATCAAAAGCAATGGCGTCAACGCCAACGCTTTGCAAAGCGTTCAATACGGCTTGGCCTGATTTTAGCGAGACATCTCGTTCGGCAGATGTGCCACCAAAAAGTACCGCTACTTTGCCAAATTTGTCGCTTAACTGGCTCATATATTTACCTGCTTTAGTTGTTCAACTGACAAGTTGGTTGCTGCTAACTTTTTCACTAACTGGCCTATGTTACCAGCGCCTTGTGTTAAAACTAAATCATTATCTTGCAGGGTATCTGCAAGAACACCCGCAAGCTCAGAGCTGCTAGCGATGTGTAATGGCTCTTTACCTCGTTGGCGTAAACTACGGCATAAACTCTTACTATCAGCTCCCACAATAGGCTCTTCACCTGCTGAATACACATCTAACAGTAATAACTGATCAACGTCAGCCAGTACTTTGACAAACTCCTCGTATAAATCACGAGTACGGCTATAACGGTGAGGCTGATAAACCATCACTAAACGTTTATCTGGCCAGCCCTCACGAACCGCTGCAATCGTTGCTGCTACTTCTGATGGATGGTGTCCATAGTCATCAACTAGCATCACGCTGCCACGCTCATTTTCAAAGGTACCGTAATGCTGAAAACGACGGCCTACCCCTTCAAACTTTGTTAACGCTTCTAAAATGGCATGGTTCGCAATGTTTTGATCTTTAGCCACTGCAATCGCCGCTGTCGCGTTAAGCGCATTGTGCTTGCCAGGCATATTAAGCGTTACAGCTAAGCTTTCACCTTGCTTATTTACTACGTTAAATGAACAAGTATTCGCAGTTTGACTAAAATCAAGCATGCGATAATCAGCTTCAGCCGATTCACCATAAGTAATAACAGGGCGTCCAAAACGCGGAATAAGCTCTGCCGCAACTTCAGAGTCAATACACACGACAGCTAAACCATAAAACGGTAAGTTATGAATGAAATCAACATAGGTGTCTTTCATTTTTTCTAAGCTGCCGCCGTAAGTATCCATGTGATCTTCTTCAATGTTTGTGATCACCGAAACCATAGGCTGCAAGTGTAAGAATGATGCATCACTCTCATCGGCTTCAGCAATTAAGAAATCGCTTTTACCGACCTTGGCATTACTACCAGCACTGTTCAACAAGCCACCAATAATAAAGGTTGGATCAAGACCGGCTTGAGCATAAATGCTGGCAATTAAACTGGTTGTTGTGGTTTTACCATGGGTGCCGGCCACTGCGATACCGTGGCGAAAACGCATTAATTCAGCAAGCATTTCTGCGCGGCGAACAATAGGAATTCGCGCCGCTTTAGCTGCTTTAATCTCAGGGTTTTGCTCATTAATAGCACTTGATACCACCACAACACTGGCATCTTTTACGTTGTTTTCGTCATGACCAATAAATACTTCTGCACCCACTTGAATTAAGCGTTCAGTCATCGCACTGTGCGCAATGTCAGAACCCGTGATGCGGTAGCCTTCAAAAGCAAGTACTTCGGCAATTCCACCCATGCCTGCACCACCAATACCAACAAAGTGGATGGTGTCGATACGACGCATCGCAGGACGAGTGTTGTTTTCTTTCTTCGTGCTTTCTTTCACTACTAATCTCTTCTATCTGCTAGTTGCTCACAGCGTTTGGCAACATTGGCTGTGGCATCTAAAATAGCAAGCTGTTTTGCTTTACTTGCCATTGTTGAAATTTTCTCTGGTGCGTTTACATACGGTGTTAATAATTCAACGACCGCTGTTTTATTAAACTCACTTTGCTGCATAATCAGCGCGGCTTGCTCAGTCACTAAATACTTTGCATTGGCCGTTTGGTGGTCATCCACTGCATGTGGAAAAGGCACAAATAACGCCATTCGACCCGCTGCGGCAATCTCACTAACCGTTAGCGCACCAGCGCGGCAAATTACCAAATCGGCCCACTGATATGAACTATCCATATCATCAATGAATTCAGCAACTTTGCTATTTTCAGCTAGTCCTAACTGTTGATAGCTGGCAGTCACATTCGGTTCATTATTTTTACCCGTTTGGTGCCATATATTAAGCGTTGTTAGCGCTGAAAGTTCACTGAATACAGCAGGTAAAGTCTCATTGAGCACCTGCGCGCCCAACGAACCACCCACCACAAGCACATTAATCGGCGTACTTGTCTGCTTAGCTGTAACATTTGCAACACTTGCTCTGACCGGATTACCCACCACTTCACAGTGTTCTTTTGCAAAAGCAGATGGAAAAGCGGCAAGCACTTTATTGGCAAACTTTGCTAACCATCGGTTACTCATGCCTGCAACTGCATTTTGCTCATGAATAACCAAAGGAATGCCTAAGCTTTTAGCTGCAATTCCAGTAGGTCCGGTCACATAACCACCCATCGCAAGCACCACATCAGGCTTTTGTGCTTTTAAAATTTTACGCGCTTGAAAAATAGCATTCATCACCATAAACGGGGCTTTAATCAAGCGTTTAATACCGTTACCACGAACCCCTTTGACATTGATAAAGTCAATATCAATGTGGTGCTTAGGTACCACTGTCGCTTCCATTCTGTCAGGCGTGCCAATCCAGCTGACCTGCCAGCCTTGCTGCTTTAAAAAATCAGCGACGGCAATACCCGGAAAAATATGTCCGCCAGTACCGCCTGCAACAACAAGTAACTTTTTACTCATCGTTTACCTCCACGTGAGGTTGCCTGCTTAGTCGCCATTTTTGTTTCAAAATCGATCCGCAAAAGTACACCTGTTGCTATGGTCATAATTAATAAACTAGAACCACCGTAAGAAATAAACGGTAATGTTAAGCCTTTTGTAGGTAATATTCCGGCACTTGCGCCAACATTGACCATGGTTTGAAACGCAAACCAGATACCTATTGCAAAGGCAAAATAGCCTTCGTACTCTTTGCCACACTTCAAGGCTTTTTGACCAATTAACAAGGCTCTGAATACGAATACACCTAGTACTATCAAAATGCTCAGTACACCAAAAAAACCAAGCTCTTCACCAATTACGGCAAAGATAAAGTCATTATGCGCCTCTGGTAGATATTGCAGTTTTTGTACGCTATTCCCCAAGCCTTGGCCAAACCAACCGCCTTGACTGTAGGCCATTAGTGATTGTACTAACTGATACCCTTTACCAAACGGATCTTCCCATGGCTCTAAAAAGCCAGTTACACGGGCCATACGGTATGGTTCAGCGATAATTAGCACCACAATGGCTGCAATGCCCGTTAAGATCAGTCCAAAAAACTGCCATAACTTAGCACCCGCTAAAAATAATAAACCTACAGTGGTAACAAAAAGTACAACAACAGTACCTAAATCTGGTTGCATTAAAATAAGCAATGCATAAACACCAAAGACAACGAGTGGCTTAAAAAAGCCTTTTAGGTTTTCTTGTACTTCTTCGCGCTTACGAACTAAATAGCCGGCAATATAACTAAAAAAGAATAACTTAGCGGCTTCTGCCACCTGAAAACCTACAGGGCCTATGGGGATCCAACGTTTTGCACCATTCACTTCGCGGCCAACTATAAGTACCAACACCAGTAAACCTAAACCCAATAGCAATAAATAGGCATTACTGCGTTTCCACCAGTCCATAGGCACACTTGTGGCAATCCAAAATAGAAAAAAGCCCATGATTAAAAACATGCTATGGCGAATAATAATGTGATACGGATTATCAAATAATCGTTCTGCGGTTGGCATTGAGGCACTTGTAACCATCACAAAACCAACACCTATCAACATCAACATACAATACAACAACGGCACATCATAAAGCTGTGGCGATTGCTTAGGTGTTAATGCTTCACGAATGTCGGCAAATGCGATCATATTGCCTCCGCCAATACGCACTGCGCAAATTCATCACCACGTTGCATATAGTTGTTATACATATCAATGCTGGCGCACGCAGGAGCAAGCAATACGATGTCACCGCTACTACTTAACTGCTTTGCCAATTGCACAGCTTCATGCATATTCGTGGTTAAATGACCTTTTTCAGTTAATGACACCAGTGCTTTAGCATCTTTACCAAAACAAATAAGAGCTTTCACTTTATCATTCAAATAGGGTTTCAAGGCATCTAAATCAGCCCCTTTTGCATCACCGCCAGCAATCACAACTAATTGCTTTGCTTGATCAGCTAAGCTTTCAATAGCAGCGATAGTTGCGCCAACGTTGGTCGCTTTTGAATCATTAAAGTATTTCACTTCATTAATTTCAGCGACAAACTGACAACGGTGTGCAAGCCCAGTAAACGTACTAAACGCTTGCTGATAATGCTCTGTAGAAATGCTAAACGGGCTTAGTAGCGCCATAACTGCTAGTGCATTTTGTTGATTGTGTGAGCCAACAACTTTCAAACAGCTTGCAGGTAACACAGGTTTCCCTTGTGCTGCAAAGTACGTCTCACCTTGATGCTCTACTAAGGCAAAGTCTGCATTTGCAAGTGCAAAGCTTACTTGTGGTTGCTTTGCTGTATGGGTTGCCACATCAATGGCATTCACAACAGCAAGCTCTGAGCCGTTATAAATACTTTGCTTTGAGTCAATGTATGCCTGGTAACTTGAGTAGCGATCAAGGTGATCTTCGCTAACATTCAAGACACAGGCACTTTTCGCTTTTAAGCTGTGCGTGGTATCAAGCTGAAAGCTCGATAGCTCAAGTACATAAACGTCGTAATCTTGCGACAATAAATCAAGTACTGCTGTGCCAATATTACCGCCAAGCCCTACTTTATAACCAGCGGCTTTCAGTACTTCAAACGCCAAGGTAACTACTGTCGACTTACCATTCGAGCCTGTTACCGCAACAATTGGTTTATCGGTTAAACGGGCAAAAAGCTCAACGTCACCAATCACTTCAACGCCCGCAGCAATGGCGTTTGCAACAGCCGGTGTAGCAAGGCTTAGACCTGGGCTGATGATAATAATGTCATTGCTGGCTAAGTCTGCCTGTTCTAAATCACCAAAAAACGTAGTTAACTCGCTGGCATGCTCGTTTAACCAATCCGCACCCGGAGGCGCCATGCGGCTATCAACAACAATTGGCTTAAAATTCTGAGACAATAAAAAACGCACAATGCCCAGACCGGTTACACCGAGTCCGAGCACTGAGATTTGTTTGTTTTTTATCTCGTTAATAACTGTCATTTACCTGATCTTTAATGTCGCAAGGCCAGCAAGAACTAGCACGATTGAAATAATCCAAAAGCGCACAATTACGCGCGGCTCAGGCCAACCCTTTAATTCATAATGATGGTGAATAGGCGCCATTCTAAAAATACGTTGACCACGTAATTTATAAGAGCCTACTTGTAAAATCACCGATAATGCTTCCATTACAAACACACCCCCCATGATGATAAGTACCAGTTCTTGACGAACAAGCACCGCAATAATACCCAGTGCACCACCGAGTGCTAATGAGCCTACATCACCCATAAATACCTGTGCTGGGTAAGTGTTAAACCACAAGAAACCCAGTCCTGCGCCAACTATGGCAGTACATACAACCACAAGTTCGCTTGCCAGTGGCAAATGCGGAATATGTAAGTAGCTTGAGAAGTTAACGTTACCGGTTAAGTAAGCAATAATAGCAAGCGCCGCAGCAACCAAAATGGTTGGCACAATTGCTAAACCATCAAGGCCATCCGTTAGGTTTACCGCATTCGAAGTACCTACAATTACAAAATAGGTCATCAAGATATAAAACAGCCCTAGCTGTGGTAACACATCTTTAAAAAACGGCACAACTAACGAGGTTTCACTGCCTTGTTGCGAAGTAAAATAAAGCGCACTGGCAACCACTAATGCAATCACTGATTGCCAAAAGTATTTCCACTTCGCAATTAGGCCTTTAGGGTCTTTGCGGATCACTTTACGGTAGTCATCAATAAAGCCAACTACACCTAATGACCCCACCACAAATAAGGTTGCCCATACATATTTGTTTGAAAGGTCAGCCCACAGTAATGTACTGGTAAAAATCGCCCCTAAAATCAAAATGCCACCCATGGTAGGCGTGCCTTTTTTAGATAGGTGAGATTCGGGGCCGTCGTGACGTACCACCTGACCAATTTGCATTTTTTGTAGGCCACGAATAAGCTTAGGACCAAAATAAAGAGAGATAAGCAGCGCAGTTAAAATACCTAAAATCGCACGCAGCGTAAGGTAAGAAAAAACATTAAAGCCACTATAATATTGTGTTAAATACTCTGCCAGCCAAACTAACATGACGATACTCCATTGTTGCCATCTTGCTGGCTATTAACTAAATCTGCTACCACTAGTTCCATACGAGAACTGCGCGATCCTTTTACTACAAGGGTGGTCTTTTGCTGAGATTCAGTAAGCACACTTTGTAATTGTTGTAATAGTTGTTCACGGTTCGAGAAGTGACGATTTGGTTTTTCAAATACATCACTGGCCGACTTGCTTAATACGCCTAGGCTGTATAGCTCATCAATGCCTTTTTGTTTTGCATATTCGCCTACTTGCTGATGATAAAAGCGGGCTTCTTCGCCAAGTTCGCCCATATCACCTAACGCAAAAATTCGACGTCCCGGCATGTCGCTTAATAAATCAATCGCCGCTTTTACTGACTGCACATTGGCATTATAAGTATCATCAATTACGGTTAGAGTGTCTGATACTTTAAGTACATTGACACGACCTTTGACTTCTCCCATGCCAGCCAATGCCTTAGCAACACTTTCTAGGCTTACACCCAGCTCAGTGGTTAATGCTGTCGCTATTAATGCATTAGCAATATTATGTTTGCCCGGTAATGCGAGAGTAACAGGAACTTTTTGCTGTTTACTGCAAAGCACAAAAGACGCACGCGCTTGCTCATCAAGCACCACATCTTCTGCCCAGTAATCTAGTTTTTGCTGAGTAGAAAAACGTTTTACATTGCGATCAGTTAGTTTTTCGAGCCAGTAATCTGCAAAATCACTATCGCTGTTAACGATTGCAACACCGTCAGGTTTTAGGCCGTCGTAGATTTCGCCTTTTGCAGTAGCCACACCTTGTAATGATCCAAATCCCTCTAAATGAGATTCAGCCACATTACAAACCACAGCAACATCAGGTTTAGTCATCGCGACTGTGTAAGCTATTTCACCAATGTGATTGGCGCCTAATTCAATTACCGCATATTGATGCTGTGGCTCAAGGCGTAACAAGGTCAGAGGTACACCAATGTCATTATTAAAGTTGCCTTTGGTTGCCAGTACTTCACCATGACCTGATAAAATCGCCGCGCACATTTCTTTTACAGTGGTTTTACCCACACTACCTGTAATAGCGATTGTTTTTGGTGCAACCTGTGCCATCACAGCTGCGCCAATTTGGCCTAGCGCTATACGTGTGTCACTCACCACAAACTGCACAATATCAACATTAACAGGACGCGCTACAATAGCTGCAATCGCCCCTTTATCTTTTGCTTGCGCAACAAATTTATGACCATCAAAGTTAGGCCCTTGTAGCGCTAAAAACACTTCACCCTCGCACAGAGTACGGGTGTCGGTGTTAATATTTTTTACCGTTTGATTACCACCTTGGTAATCAGTTGCTAGAACTTTTGCTAGCCAATCAAAATCCATAGGGATCATAACTGCGCCCCTTGCGATTTTTCTTTTAATTGTTGTTGTACATATTGGCGATCGCAGAAGTCGATTCGTGTATCGCCAATAATTTGATAATCTTCATGGCCTTTACCGGCAATTAAAACCACATCATTAGCACCGGCCTGCTCTATTGCATAACTAATTGCTTTAGCGCGATCAGCTTCACAATGGGCTTTTTCAGCATGCTCAAGACCTGCCACCACATCAGCAATAATGGCATTAGGGTCTTCACTGCGCGGATTATCGCTAGTAATAATAATACGGTCTGCGTTGCCTTCAGCGGCTTTTGCCATCATTGGGCGCTTGCCTTTATCACGGTCACCACCACAGCCAAACACACAGCTTACGCCTCCAGGTACATGCTTTTGTAAAGCCTGTAATGCTAATGCCAACGCATCGGGTGTATGCGCGTAATCAACAATACAGGTTGGCTGCCCTGGTACGCTAAACGCTTGCATACGACCAGCCACTGGTTGCAGTGTTTTGCAGGCAGCAACTAACTGTGCCAGCGGATACCCCATACCAAGTAGAGTGGCCATCGCCGCAGCCAGATTATACAAGTTAAACTCACCAAATAATGCAGACTGCACCTGTGCTTGACCCCAGCTTGTTTCGAATGTTGCCGAAATCCCGGTGTTGCTATAAACAACATCTCTAAAGTAAACATAGCGCGCACCTTCTGGTGCTAAGTTTTTATGGCCGTAGCAAATTAAGTTGTTAAAGTCGTATTTTTCTAACCACTGCTCAACTTGTGTATCATCTTGATTAAGAACCACAATCTCAGGATTGTGATCACGCATCAACATCAGCTTTGCATCACCATAAGCATCCATAGTGCCATGATAATCTAAATGGTCGCGAGATAAATTAGTAAAAACGGCTGCTTTAAACTGACAATGGTCAACACGCTGTTGCACAAGGCCATGTGATGAAACTTCCATTGCAACAACATCGGTGTGCTGTTCATGTAATTCAAACAAAATTCGCTGCAAATCAACACTTGATGGTGTGGTATTTACTAATGGAGTTAATTGCTCTGGATGCCCATAGCCAAGCGTCCCCACGACCGCTGCTGATTTATGACATTGCTGTGCTAAATGCGCGATCATCGCAGTTGTGGTTGATTTACCATTTGTTCCAGTAACGCCAACCAGATCTAATTGTTTTGACGGCTGATGATAAAACGCAGCAGCTAAAGCAGGTAGTTTCTTCGCGAGGTCTGTGACCAAGTAAAGCGATTCAAAATCACTTTCAAATTCGCATAACCTATCAGCAATAATTGCTACAGCGCCATTTTCTATGGCTTTATCTATAAATTGTCCGCCATCAAGTTGATGGCCTTTAACAGCTACAAAAACATCGCCTGTTTTTACGTCTCGGCTATCAAGACGTAGTTGATTGACCAGCAAACTAGTGGCCTCAACTTCAATTTGACTCAGAATTGGTTTTAAATCACGCATCGTTATCTTTGCCTTCTACGTACGCAACCGCATCTTTATCCGGTGCGACGTTTAAAATTCTTAAGGCATTGGAGACAATCTCTGCAAATGCAGGACCTGCCGTCGCACCGCCATAATAAACATCTCCACCCGGCTCATTGATCAATACTACTACCGCTAAACGTGGATTGCTTGCCGGTGCAACACCAGCAAAGTAGCCGACATACTCATCACCATAACCACCTACAGCGGCTTTTTTAGAGGTACCTGTTTTGCCAGCTGCGCGATAACCATCGACGTGAACTTTTTGTGCCGTGCCGCCTTTTTCGAACACGCTTTCCATCATATGGACGACGGCTTCAACATCTTTTTGCTGAAAAATGCGCTCACCTTCAGGCACTGACTCTTGCTTAAGTACAGTAAGAGGACGCATCACGCCACCAGAACCTAACATGGCATAAAAACGTGCCATTTGTGCGGTGCTCACAGCTAAGTTATAGCCAAATGATAATGCTGCTATTTCATGATCTGACCAACGACGATTAGGGTAAAACAAGCCGCTACTTTCACCGACCATGCCTGTTCCACTATCACTACCAAATCCGACTTTTTGATAAAGCCCGACAAAATAGTCTTTTGGTAAGTCTTGGCTAACTTTAGTCACACCCATGTTACTTGAGTATTTTAAGATTTCTCTTAATGTCATTTCACCATGGTTACGCGTATCTTGGACAAGGCTGCCACCAACACGCATCCAGCCAGGGTAAGTATCAACTATTGAATCCGGTTGAATTGAGCCGTAGTCTAAACCAGCTAAAATGGCTAGCGGCTTAACAGTTGAGCCTGGCTCAAACAAATCAGTAATTGCTCGATTTCGACGCTTATGTGGAGCAGCATCATTAAGGTTATTAGGATTAAACGACGGGCTATTTACCATAGCCAATACTTCGCCTGTTTTTACATCCACGACCATAGCTGAGCCCGAGGTCGCTTTATATGTCAGCACAGCCGATTTTATCGCCTTGTAGGCAATCGCTTGAATACGTTGATCGATACTTAAATGGATATTTTCTGGTTCAACACGTTCACGCTCATCAAGCACTTCGACCTCTCGGCCTTGAGCGTCTTTACGGATTGTTCTTTGTCCTTCAACACCGGTTAACGATTTTTCGTATAATTTTTCAATACCTTCGATACCATGACCATCGATATTTGTGAAACCAATCACATGTGCAGTCACTTCTCCTGCCGGATAGTAACGTTTAGACTCATCCAGCAGATGGATACCCGGTAAACGTAAATCACCAATATAGTTTGCAACTGCAGGTGTTACTTGACGTTTTAAATAAACAAAACGGCGTTTTGGATTATCACGAAGACGTGAGTTGATTTTACTTGGTTCAATGCGTAATACATCCGCAAGCTCACGCCAACGAATGTCATTGTTATAATAAGTAGCGATGCGCTTGTTTAGTTCAGCCGTATTTTCAGCAAGTGCATTTTGATCTTCACCATTCTTACGCGCTTGACGCAGCACCTTGCTCGTTAATGATTTATGCAGTGCCTTGGGATCAGCATACACACTTACAACAGGCACACTCACCGCAAGCTCTTTGCCGTTACGGTCAAAGATCATTCCGCGCTGTACATGTTGTTTTTCAACGCGAACGGTACGTTTATCGCTTTCAGAACGTGCTTTATCGGGCTCAATAACCTGCAAAAATGCGGCACGTGCAACCAGTGTCATAAAGACTAAAAGCAGCACAGAGCACACAAGCATAAAGCGCCATGTGATCAAGGTATTAGTTGGCTTTTTCCCTCTGCTTCTCATTGCAGTACTACCACCTGTTCGTCTTGGCTGGTCGGCCGTTTCATTTCTAATTGCATGGTCGCGATTTCTTCAATGCGCGCATGCTGCGAATAAAACTCTTCTTCTACAAGCAAGTAACGCCACTCGAGATCAAGCTCATCACGTTCTTGCAATAACTCATCTTGTGTTATCAACTGCTGACGCGCTAAATGCGTCACCTGCACAACACTTAAACTCGACGCGAGAATCACAACCAACAAGGCTAAGGTCAGCTTATTAGCAGCAAGACCTTTAAACACTTCAACAAATAAATTAGGTTGGCGATTCGTCGCTTTTGCTTTCATTACAACCTCTTAGCAACCCTTAACACAGAACTGCGTGAACGAGGATTTGCATCAATTTCCGCCTTACTTGGCTTAATGGCTTTACCCACTGCCTTTAACGTCAGGTTTTTATTTATTTGTGCATCAGTTAAAGGCAGACCTCTGGGTATCGCCTCTCCCTTACTCTGTTTTTTAATAAACTGCTTAACAATGCGATCTTCTAACGAGTGAAACGAAATAACCACTAATCGACCACCGGGCTTGAGCACTTCAACAGCAGCTTGTAGTGCCGTTTGAATTTCTTCTAACTCGCTGTTGATATAAATTCGGATCGCTTGGAATGTACGTGTTGCTGGGTGTTTATATTTATCTTTTACTGGTACAGCTTCATCAACTAAATCAGCAAGCTGCTTTGTACTAGTGATTGGAGTATGCTCTCGAGTCTCAATGATTTTATGAGCGATACGGCGGCCAAACTTTTCTTCACCATAGGTTTTAATAACATGAGTGATATCTTCAAGTTCAGCTTCAGCTAGCCATTGTGCTGCACTGCGGCCACTGGTTGGGTCCATACGCATATCTAGCGGGCCATCTTTCATGAAGCTAAAGCCGCGCTCAGCATCATCTAGCTGCGGTGATGACACACCAATATCTAATAAAATTCCGTCTACTTTGCCAATTAAATCATTGTCTTCAGCGACTATTTTAAGGTTGGAAAAACGGGTATGGGCAATCGAAAAACGTGCATCATCTGCAAACTTTTCAGCAGCTTTAATAGCTTGTGGATCTTGGTCAATTGCTTGTAAACGACCATGCTCATTTAAGCGCGCAAGAATTTGTCCTGAATGTCCGCCGCGACCAAACGTGCCATCCATATAAATGCCTTCGGGTTTAATATCCAAAGCGTCTATGGTTTCGTCCATCAGTACAGAGACATGTTCAAATTGCGCTGTCATTAGCTATTTTTTGCCTTTTTATTATTGTGGTTAGAGCGAGAAGTTATCGAATTCGGGATTTGCCTCAAACTCACCTAAGCGTTCAATTTCAGTATCTTGGCGCATTTGCTCATGCCAACGATCTTCATCCCAAATTTCAAACTTATTCATCAAGCCAACCAACATGATTTTTTTTCCAAGTTCCGCGTGAGCTCGTAAAGAAGGAGCAAGCAAAATCCGGCCATTTTTATCTAGTTGATACTCTGTAGCATTGCCAAGCAACATACGTTGCATTCGGCGTGCTCGTGGATTCATGTTAGAGATCTTTAATAATCGTTCTTCAATTTCTAGCCATTCGGCTAGTGGGTATAACCACAAACAAGGCTCATTCAGTGCGACTGTGCAAATAACCGTTCCCTGATCTTCAGACAAGATCGCGTCTCGGTACTTGGTTGGTACCGCAAAGCGTCCTTTATCATCCAAACTCAGCGAGCTTGCACCCCTAAACATAATTAGCCTTAAAATAGGTTATAAATTGTTAATGATTATTTCCGATCCAATTTGATCCACTAAAAACCACTTTTTACCACAGTGCTCCAGTTTAGGGCTTGACAAGGCTTTTTGTCAAGTAAGCTGATCATCATAATAGGCTTCTAAAGCCAGAAAAAATAAGGCTTCAAGCAAAGCCACTGAATTACGTGGGAAAAAGTGGAAAACAAATAAAAAAAATTTTTTTACTATTTTATTGGCGACGAATTGGGGAAAAATGATTAATGAATAACCAATGAATAGTTACAAATGAATCGTACATCTTTCTTAGCCTGTAATTTTTACTTAACTACTGTGCAATAGTTACTAGAAATTATGTTGATCTTAGAGTCTAAAAATATAACACCCTGAAATTAAATGATTTAATAATTGGTATAAAGGTTGCGAGCTATTGAATACCAATAATGGCAATTTTTAAGGAATGATCATGGCTACAGCAACGTCGAAATCGAATTCAAGTACTGCAAACAGCAAAACAAATCCGAAACCAACTGAAGTAGAGGCGCCATTTACGGAAAAAGCAACTGAGGCAGCTCATCATGCAGTTGACGCGCTGTCAACTCGTGCTGCATCAGCTGAGCATTCAGTTCGTGAAGGCGCATCAAATTCAGCACAAACTATTTCAGAGAAACAAGCTCAAGCTCGCGAGAAACTAGGTGAGTACAGTAGCAAAACACGTCAGCTTGCCTCTGAGAATCCGCTTGCAACAGCAGGTATTGCGTTTGCTGCAGGTATGTTAGTTAGCGCACTTATTCGCCGTAAATAACATGCCGCACTCTCAACATTCACAAGAGAAGTCGCAAGCAGCCACTGATCAGCCTTTGCATGCTGATCAGTGGCAAGATCACCTTGCCAAGTTGTCGCAATATGCTGAACAACTTTACGTAGACTACCGTACCCAAGCCGGGTTGTGTAAACAGGTAGCTGCAGCTGAGTGGCGATTATCGACACGCTCTTTGGCATTAACTATCATCATGCTGGTCTGCTTTGCAGGTGGTTTAGTTTTACTTTGGGCTGGTTTGTTAGCCACAATAGGTATTGCCATATTCAGTTTAAGTGGATCTGTCGCTCTTTGCGCTTTATCGCTGATCGTTTTGCAACTGCTTTGTTTATTTTGGCTTTGGAAAAATATTGGCTATATCAGTAGTAAAATTGGTTTTGATCGAACGGTTAAAAGTGCCCGCCAATTATTCAACATTGATAAGGAAAAATAATGTTAATTAACTACTTTATTCGCGAACCACTGAAAAAAGTCACTGATCTTAGTCATAGTATGGACATGCAAGATGAACTTAAACGTCAGCATCACCAAGCATTCAACTATCGGTTAAAACGATTTGCTGTCACTAAAGTCGGCCTTGCTAGCGCCTTCACCGCAGGGATGGGTTATCAGGCTTTACAAAGCAATGACCAATCTAAAAGCAAATTAAAACAAGTTAGTCAGTTTAGTTGGCTTCTTAAATTATTATGATCTTTATCAGTAAAATCAGAGTTTTTACTTCTCATTAAGTCGCAATTTCACTACCTTAAAGTATCAGAAATTAATTTCGGGAATTATTAGTGAAAAAACGGATAGTATTAACTGGCGGCCCCGGAGGTGGTAAAACTACAGCCATCGATTTACTAAGACGCGAGTTTTCAAAACAAATTGTTGTCGTTCCTGAATCTGCAACAATGTTATTTGGCGGAGGAATTGAACGTAGCACCGAACCTCACCTTATCAAGGCTCACCAACAGGCTATTTATAACCTACAAAAACACTTAGAGCATATTCAGCGAACCATGCACCCAGATCGTTTAATGCTTTGCGATCGTGGTAGCTTAGATGGACTAGCCTATTGGCCTGGTGAGCAAGATGAATTTTTTCAATGCTTAAATACCAATCTACAAACCGAACTTAACCAATATGATGCAGTGATCTTTTTTGAAACTGCAGCTAAATCTGGACAAAGTATTCATTCTAATAACCCTGTAAGAAATGAGTCTGACCAACAAGCCATATTACTTGATGACAAACTACAAGCTGTTTGGTCTCAACACCCTAATTTTAATTTAGTGAAAAGCTCAGAATCATTTATTCAGAAGGTAATGTTTGGCATCGACACCATCCGCAAGGTGATGGATAGTTATAACTAACAGCTTAATCAAGTCATTAAACTGTTAGTTATCAATGTCTATTAACCACGGTTATGTGGACGAGCGTAGTCTATACCAGGCCCTTTTGGCACGACTTGAGTTGGATTGATCATAGTATGACTGAAATAGTAATGACGTTTAATATGGTAAAAATCAACCGTCTTACTTACCTCTTCAACTTGATACAACTCACGCAGATAGTTACTGATTGCCGGATAACTCTCGATAGTACGTAAGTTACACTTAAAATGACCAACATAAACGCTATCAAAGCGGATTAAAGTGGTAAATAAACGCCAATCAGCTTCTGTGAGTGTATCGCCTACTAAATAACGGTTTTCTGTTAAACGTTGTTCAATTTTATCAAGCGCTGCAAATAGATCATCAAAGGCTTCTGTATAAGCTTCTTGCGTTGTCGCAAAGCCTGCACGGTATACACCGTTGTTGATGTTGTGATAAACAAACTCATTAATTTCGTCAATTTCAGCATGTAATGCTGTAGGATAAAAGTCGCGCTCATTACCTGTGAGTGCATTAAACGCGCTATTAAACATTCTGATAATTTCAGCAGATTCATTGCTAACAATACGCTGCGTTTTTTTATCCCAAAGCACAGGCACCGTAACACGACCTGAATAATCAGCTTTATTACGCGTATAAATTTGATGCATAAAGTCGCTATTGAAAAGAGCATCACCGGTGCTGTGATTATCTTTATCAAACGTCCAACCATGCTCTAGCATGTCAGGGCTTACAACCGACACGCTGATATAATCTTCTAACCCCTTTAAGTGGCGAAATATCAAGGTGCGATGAGCCCAAGGACAGGCTAAAGAGACATAAAGGTGGTAGCGATCTTTTTCAGCTTTAAAGCCTGCATCACCACTTGGACCAGCGCTACCATCAGCGGTAACCCAGTTTCGTAACTGGGCCGCCTCACGTTTAAATTCACCTTGGTTGTTATCGGTGTCGTACCATTTATCTTGCCATTGACCGTTTACAAGTAATCCCACAATAACCTCCTATAGTGTGCCAAATTTTCCTAACTGATAATCTCTAACCGCTTGCTGTAACTCAGCTTGGGTAGTCATCACAAACGGACCCATGTGCGCGATTGGCTGATTGAGTGGTTCTCCAGCAAGGATTAAAACTCCAGCCCCTGTTTGTGAGTTAAATTCAATGTCACTACCAGGCTCAAGAATGAGTAAGCTACCCGCTTTTACAGGACCACCTTGCTCTGTGTGTATTTCACCAGTATGAACATAAAGCATCACTTTGGTTTGCGCTAAAGGCGCATGGTTAAATACAGTTCCTGCAGGTAAGGTCACATCAGCCAGCATGCCATTAGCTGCTAGATCTTGAAGGCTTGATACCTGCTCTTCACCGGCAAACTGCCAGCTTCCAGCTAATGCTTTAAGCTCAACACCCTGTTCATTTCGTGTCGTCGGCGCAGGCGCTTCAGTGGTATCTTGGTAACGTGGTGCTCTGAGCTTCTCAGCACTGGGCATATTTAGCCAAATCTGAAAACCATGCATGCCTTCTTTTGCATCTGCTAACGGCATTTCACTATGGATCACACCAAAGCCGGTACTCATCCACTGCACGTCACCAGCACGAATCGCTTTTTTGTTGCCCATTTGATCTTGGTGCTCAAAGCCACCTTTAATAATATACGTAAAGGTTTCGATACCACGGTGAGGATGCGCAGGAAAACCGCCCATAAAATCACTGTGATCATCTGATTTAAGCTCGTCGATCATTAAAAAAGGGTCTAAATACTTACCGTCAAAGCCGGGAATGCGGCTGATGTTTACACCATCACCATCTTGTGTAGCATGGCTATTTAATTGTTGAATCACTTTCATAACTTTACTCCCGTAAATTGTATGAAATGATTGTAGGTGCTAATTTAACTAACAACCATGAGTAAAATTAGTGTTAATCGTTCTATTTTTAAGAATGCTTATTTTGTTGTCTGGTTAATCTATCAGCTACTGTTGCCCCCCGCTCCCCAACTTCTTTATCAGGGCCTATGGTACTATCGACTAAAGTTTGTTGTTCTATGCTGGCATTAATCGCAGCACCAAAAATAATGATGTATGCGCTGATATAGAGCCACATCAACATAATCACTACACCACCTAATGAGCCATACGTTTCGTTATAACTTGCAAATTGTGAGACATAATATGAAAAACCAATTGATGCGATAATCCATAGCAAAGTAGCCACTATTGAACCTAGTGTGATCCAGCGCCATTTTGCTGCTGTTCGATGTGGCGCATAGCGATATAAGAATGCCAACGCGCAATTAAAAATAATCGCAAGCAGTGGCCAAGTAATGAGCTTGATCAACAAATCAATCAGCTCTGTTAAACCAACTAGGTTAAGCACAATCGGTAAAATACCGATGATCAACAAGGCAACCAGCGCAACAACAATGGCACCTAGCGAAAATAAAAAGCGCACCAGTAACGCCATAAAAAATTGTCGTTTGTTATGCTGATGATAAGTGATATTACAGGCTGTTATTAGCGCCTGACAGCCCTTGCTGCTACTCCAAATCGTTAGCAATAAAGTCCCTATGGCACTAACACTTAACACCTTTTGCGATTGCTGAGTCACCTCTGCAACCTGTAGCAAAATAATGTCTCGACTACTTGTTGGTAAAATAGCGGTGACTTTATCAAGTTGCTCATGGATATCGGTCGGGGACGCAAAATAAGCGTAAACAGAGACTGTCGCGGCTAATGCAGGAAAGATCGCAAGCAAAGCATAAAATGCCACCCCAGCCGCCACAAACGATAAATTGTCTTGTGATAAATTGTGATACACGCGTTTGATAATATCCCACCAGCCTCTAACTGGGATCTCCAACGGTGAATGTGCCTGAAATCCGCGTTTATCTTGAGCCATATCTGACCTAATACATTGCTTTATTAATTTTAAAGCTGCAAACAGCTTGCCATTAATTATGGCGCTTGAATTGCACTAAGCTAAGCTTACTGTAACAAAACAACCATCCATGGAGTGGTGCAATGAGTCTATATTTATTATATAAAAATCAATTAGCTAGTTTGTTTTCACCTAAATTATTTGTTACCACACAGACACCCACCGACAGCATTGCTTGGCAAGACTTAAACCTACAAGTTACGCAGTTTTTACACACTACTTGGCAAATGTTACCAGCCCTTACGTTGGGCCTCGTAGCTGTTATTATTTGCTATTTATTAGCACGCCCTTTGTCATATATCTTGATAAAGCCGCTTGGTTTTGTAAGTGAAAGCAAGCTATTACATGTTGTAACACGACGATTTTTTAGCATCATTATCATTTTGTTTGGGGTGTACTTATTTTTGCGCCTTGCAGGACTTACCGATTTTGCTGTAGCTATTATGAGTGGTACTGGATTAGTGGGTCTTATTTTAGGTTTTGCTTTTCGAGATATTGCCGAAAACTTTATCTCAAGCATGCTGCTCAGTGTGCAGCGCCCTTTTCGTATTGACGATGTGATAGAAGTAGATGGTCGTTTAGGGGTGGTTAAAAAAGTGACGGCTCGCGCCACAACTTTAGTTGATTTTGATGGTAATCACATTCAAATACCGAATGCGACTGTGTATAAAAATGTCATAAAAAACCTCACCGCAAATCCTAAAATGCGAGGTCACTTTAACGTTGGCATTGGTTACGATAATGACATTCGCTATGCCCAGCAATTAGCAATGAAAGTGGTTAAGCAAAACCCGGCTGTTATTAGTGATCCGCCAAGCCAAGTGTTAATTGATTCATTAGGCTCAGCAACACTAAATCTAACTATTTATTTTTGGGTAAATAGCAATGAGCACAGCACAGTTAAAGTGGCATCTCAATTGATGCGAGAGTTGGTCAATACCTATTTATCAGAGCAAGTCAGTATGCCTGATGATGCCCGCGAGCGAATCATTTTAAATACCGAAACAGAGCAAATAAATAGTAATTCGAGCACGCCTACCCAAACATCAAAAACACTCACCGATCATAGTTTAGATGATGTCAGCAGTGATGCCGATGATATACGCGAACAAGCTGATCAATCTCGCGACCCCGAACAAGGCAGTAATATTATCTAAAATTTATTGCTAACTAAGTTTCATCATTGGGTTTATCGTGCATAGCGCGTTTAAACCCTTTAACTGACGTCCCTAAATCACCACCTATTCGAGAGAGCTTTTTTGTGCCGAATAACAGCACCACAATTGCGGCAATAATGACTAATTGCCAAACACTAATTCCTGCCATAACAACCTCATTTTTTTTAAAATAAAAGCGCCTTTGCAGGCGCTTGAACAACACTAACAACTGGGAATACAAAGATTAAAAGCTAGCACGTACACCTAATGCGACCTGAGTACCAAAGCGCTCAAGGTAACTCACTTGGTCAGTGCGCTTGGTGTAACCCCAATAACGCTCATTCGTTAAGTTAGTTGCTTCAGCAAACACAGTGAATTGATCACTGATGTTATAGCTCATGCTGGCATCTAACTGACCATAATCAGAGATCCAATAAGGGCCACCCCATGCATCTGGATCCGACAAGAATTTACTACGCCAGTTATAGGCTAAACGCGCTTGGAAACCATATTGCTCATAGTAAACCACCGCGTTATATGAGTTTTTCGACATACCTCTAAATGGCAAGCCTGACTCTTTTAGCTCTGGCTCATCGTAGCTACTGTCTACATAGGTATAGTTAAGCTGAAAACCTAAACCATTAAAGGGCTCAGGTAGTAAATTTTCGAGCGATTGCTGATAAGCAAACTCAGCGCCTTTAATAGTGGCACCATACTCACTCTTACCCGGGTAAGAGGCAAAATAACGCACGCCTTCTATTTCAACTGGGCTTTCTACATAATCGATAAATGATTTCAGGTCTTTCACAAACACCCCACCACTTAACGAGCTGCTGTCTTCAAAGTACCATTCTAAGGTCATGTCTGCTTGATTAGCTTCTTCAGGTGTTAACGATGAATCACCCATAGAAAGTTGTGGTAAGCCTTCACGATAAGTATCAAAGTTTGGCGCAAGCCATGGACGCAAATAGGCTAATGATGGACGACTAATAACTTGTGCCGCAGAGAAGCGGTAAATCAAATCATCAGTAATGCTAAGCTTAAAGTTCATGCTTGGTAAAATATTGCTGTAATCCCCTTCAAATGATTGCTGAATGGTTTCGCGCCAACCATTTTCAAGTGGTTTACCATCCTCTTGTAAGTCAATTAACGATAAATCATACACCGACCCTTTAGAGCTCACTTCTGTTTGTGAACCACGAATACCGACATTTAGCATATACGGCATTTTTGCAAGAGTGCTTTCAAGCGTCACTTGCGCATACGCGGTAAGGACTTCTTCGGTTACCTCATAAGTACCCGATGAATTAAGCGAGGCAACAATGCTCTTGTCTGTAGCTTCAGCATTAATTGAACGATAATAAGCAAGTAACTTATCGTAATCGAAACTTGGCCATGGCTCAGGTGTAATGCTACTTTCACCTTCTAAGAAGTTATCGAAATTCGCCTCAACAAACACGTCACTTGGGATTTCAAATAGGTTAAAGTCACCTACATTTACTACCGTGCTGTCATCAAATTCATAACCATCGCGATCTAAGTATTGGCCACCATTACTAAATTGGCTGGCATTTTTTGAAGCATATTCCAGTTGGCTCTTGGTTTGCTCAAGGTATGTTAAGCCAAAATCGATACGGGTAATTAAATCACTTTCAGGCAAAAATGTACCGGTAAACTTAAAGTCATTGATAGTGTCTTCAACCCCGGTACCTGTATTACGGCTATAGTGCGCACCGTATGATTGATCCGCTGTTAAGCCCGGCGATAAAGTAACATCTGGCAGCATATTACCAGTGGTGTAATCAATGCCAATCGAGTCAATAAAACCACGGGCAACAATAAAGCGATTATCACCGCCATTTTCATTTTTCGCTTTTGAATGCGCAACATCCACAGCCAGTGTTAGGCCATCCATTGGATACCATTTGGCATTAAGGGCAAACTGATACGTATCTGTTTTTCGAGGATTGGTTAAGTTTAATAACTCCACCATAGTATTACCGGTTTGCGTCATTGATACCACACGGCCTGAATCATCAAATTGTGCGTCGGTAAAAACGGGCGTGCCTGGCGTCCAGCTTTCGTCGTAGTTAACAAAACCGATTTGATAGCGATGACCGTCTGTATTGTAACGCGAATATAAGGCATCAAAGTTAATATCTAGGGTATCTGTTGGGCGCCATTGCATTGCTAACGTCGCACCGACGCGTTCACGCACATCTTGCGCGTTGGCAAAATACATGTAACTCGGAATTTTTGAGGCAAATATTTCGCTTTGCCCGTCAATTTCTCCGTTGCCATTCATATCGACTGGCACACCGGCACTGTCTGCTCCCCAGCCCTCTTCTTCATCAAAAAAGCCGCTTGCAGAGTATGTGTCTGCACGTAAGGTTTTCTTTGAATAGGCCCCAGAGAAAAGCACACCAAAGGTATCATCATTAAAGTTGTCACCTATGATGAATGAAGCATGCGGGTGTACATCTCCCGTGCGCGATTCATAAATTCCCTTTGCTGAAGCACTTAACGTGAAACCGTCTTGATCAAGTGGTTTGCGAGTTTCGATATCAACAACCGCACCAATCCCCCCTTCAATTAAGCGTGCTTCTGGTGATTTATAAACTTGCAGTGCTCCGACTAATTCTGAGGCAATGGTATCAAAGTTAAAGTCGCGGCCTGAATTTTCAGACGCCAGTTTACGGCCATTCAAGGTGGTAATGTTGTAGCCACCACCTAAACCACGTACTAAAATATTTTGCCCCTCGCCGCCATTACGGGTAATGGTAATACCAGGAATACGCTGTAATGCTTCAGCTAAGTTTTCATCGGGAAACTTACCAATGTCGTCCGCAACTACAACATCAACAACCGTTGTTGCTTCTCTTTTGCGAAAGTTTGATTCTTTAATGCTGCTACGTATCCCTGTAACCTCAATAACCTCAACATCCTCTTCGACTTGGTTATTGTTATTATTCTCTTGCTGTTGTGCAGAGGCTGCGAAACTGACTGACGAAGCCAATATCGAGCTTATCAATACGCTCAGGTATGTTTTTCTAGCTGTTGTTGCCATGGTGATTTCCTGTTTTTTAATATTCTGATTTGTTGACTATAAAAAATAGTACTTAAGTAAGGCCTCACACTTAATTTATAACAAAATGAAACAACCTATCAACAAATAATTACCTAGCGAAACTTTCGATAGTTACGAAAAAAGCGTTAAAATAGTCATAAATCGCTTCAAAAGCCTTTAATGGCGTACGTTTAATTTCGAAAGCTACAGGAAGGATTTTTTTTAATTATTTTGAAAGGAACAAGAAAATCGTATTAACTAGGCAACAAAAAAGGCAACCTAAGGTTGCCTTTTAGAAATATGTTTACAGTATTCTATTGTTTTTGTATTAAACGATGATCACTTCTATGCCTAGGTTTGTTAAAGATTCAACAAATTCAGTTGGCATATTTTTGTCAGTAACCAGAACATCTATTGATTTAAGCGGTAGGACATTATACAAGGCACGTTTACCAAATTTACTCGAATCAGTCACTGCAATGACTTTGTCTGCGCGAGTACACATGGTTCTATTTAACATTGCCTCAGGCTCGTAATGAGTGGTGATCCCCGCTTCAGAATCGATGCCATCAACACCTAAAATAACCTTTTTGAAGTTATATTTACTCAGTGCTTGCTCAACCTCATTGGAGTAAAAAGACAAGGATTTCTTGCGTAATTGGCCACCGAGCATAAATACATTTGCATCGTCGATATCGGCTAATACGTGCGCAATATTCAAACCATTAGTCATCACCGTTAGCGCTTTTTTGCTTGTGAGTGCTTTGGCAACTTCTTCAGTGGTGGTACCTGAGTCAATAATTAATGAATCGCCATCTTCAACTAAATTTGCAACAGCTTTCGCCAGCTGAACTTTAATTGCGTAGTTTTCGTTATGTTTATCTTTTACCGAAAGCTCTTTGGCAAGCTTATCGCAAGCGATTGCCCCACCACGAGAACGCACGACTAAGCCGCGCTTACCTAGCTCATTAAGATCATGGCGTATACTAACCTCTGAAATATCAAAGGTTTTAGCCAGATCTTTCACACTAACTTTGCCCTTTTCTTCAGTCATAAGGACGATTTTTTGTCTTCTTTCGATTGTGGTTAGCATAACTGCCCTGTTGGTTTAAAACTGCTTTCAAAGTAATACATCAATACTACACACTTTACGGTTGTAAAGCTAAAATTAGTTTCGAAATAAAATAAAACTTTCAAAACTTACGAATTTTGTTTTATAGTGAATAAAAAAAACCACCTTGGTGAAAAAATGACAACAAAAAGTTCACTCATAGCTCAGCCACAATATATCGCTCGCAGCCAGCTTCTTCCAATGGTGATTATTGGCGGACTGTTCTTTTTATTCGGCTTTATTACTTGGCTTAATGGCTCTTTGATCCCATTTTTACAAATGGTCTGTGATCTCAATCACATCGAAGCCTATATGGTCACACTGGTATTTTATATTGCCTATACGGTAATGGCATTACCCAGCGCGAAAATTTTACAGGCATTCAGCTATAAGCATGGTATGTCATTTGGCTTGGCCATCATGGCTTTGGGCGCCTTATTATTTATACCGGCAGCACAAACACAAGCCTATTGGTTATTTTTAGTCGCCTTGTTTACATTAGGGAGCGGTCTGACCTTACTACAAACAGCTGCTAACCCGTATATTGTGTTGCTAGGGTCAAAAGATACAGCGGCGGTGCGCATTAGTATCATGGGTATTTTGAACAAAAGTGCAGGTGTAGTTGCTCCATTACTTTTCTCTGCCATCGTGTTCAGTGATATTGCCAACTTTAGCCCTGAAGCCTTGGCACAACTCAGTGACCTTCAAAAACAACTTCAATTACAAGAATTAGCAAACCGCTTAATTAGCCCTTACATGGCTATGGCGATTTCACTGGCAATTTTAGCTGCGTTAATTATGTTTGCTCCATTACCTGATATTGAACAACCTCAAGCAATTAGTAGCAGCGAAGAGCAATCTATTTTGCAATTTCCAAACTTAATTTTAGGTGTGATTGCTTTATTTTTTTATATCGGTGCTGAAGTTATCGCCGGTGATACCATAGGTCTATATGGTAAGGAGCAAGGCATTCTACAGTTTGCTGAACTCACCTCTTACACCATGGGTTTTATGGTGCTAGGCTATGTATTAGGGATTTTGCTTATTCCGCGCTTTTTTACTCAGCAACAAGCCCTGCTATTCTCAGCATTGAGTGGCTGCGTATTTTCACTCGGTATTATTTTTGTAGACACGCAACAAACAGCACTCTCTAATATTTTACTATTTTGGCTCGCTGATAACAGTTTCCCTGATACGGTATTATTTGTAGCCCTGCTTGGCTTATCAAATGCGCTGGTTTGGCCCACTATTTGGCCTATGGCGCTGGCAAACTTGGGGAGTAAAACCCAAACGGGTGCCGCACTATTAATCATGGGGATTTCTGGTGGAGCATTACTGCCGCTTGTATATGGTGTGTTTGCAGAATTTACAGGGAATGCTCAGCAAGCATACTTATTATTATTACCTTGTTATGGATTTATTCTTTATTACGCATTGATTGGTCACAAGCTAACAAGTTGGCGTAAATAAATCGTTCGCAGGCGATGCCACTAAGCAGAGCCTGCTATTTTCTCTGATGTAAAATACCCTAATAATAAAAACTCGCGTACGGTGAAGATACACTTATACATTAAGTATTCTTCATGCTTAGCTGGAGTTACCTGTGAAATCGGTACCCCTTGCAGCTCAATTACTTGCTGATACTGCTGTTCACTGATAGCAAACAAGCGTTTTAATTTGTTAGCCAGCTGTGGTGCACAGGAATTACCCTGCGCAATTAATTCAGCGCCTTGTAAACACTGCATCCGTTCAGTAGCCGTGACAGTGTTAGCCAACATCAAATCTGTAAAAGCCACTAAATCAAAATATAGCTGTTCGGCGGGGTCTAACTCTAAAATAACCGCTTGCATCTGCGTGACGACATCCCGATGCGCCGCTTCTTTTAGCACCTCAAAATGGCTGTCATCCATTTTATCAAACAACTGAGTAGCGGCCACTGGCGTAATAGCAACACCTAATAATGCCGATAAATATTTAATAGCCTGTCGCCTTTGTAGATCAGCCATTAAACACTCCATTGTGATAATGCTTAACGGCATGATCCGCCGCTCTAGCAGTAAATGCCATATAGGTTAGAGAGGGGTTTTGATAAGCTGATGAGCACATAAATGAGCCATCAGTAACATAGACATTACGCACACTATGAATTTGGTTATAGCGATTAAGAACAGAGGTTTTAGGATCTTGCCCCATACGGGCAGTGCCCATTTCATGGATCGCTTGTCCCGGTGCAGATCCCTTATCATAGGGTTGCACGTTCTGGTAACCGGCCTTTGTTAGCATCTCAACTGCCTGTGCTTTCATATCTTCTCGCATACGCAGCTCGTTTTCACCAAACTGACAATCAAAATTAACTAATGGCAGCCCCCACTCATCTTTTAATACAGGGTCTAAGCTCATTTTATTGTGATGATAAGGCAGACATTCCCCAAAACCTATCAAAGCAACTTGCCAAGGCCCTGGTTTGGCAAGCTCTTCACGAAAGGCCTTGCCAAAACTGAGCTCTTTAAAACCGCGTCGCCAATCTTTACGTGTCGCGTACCCTTGATAACCATAGCCACGAATAAAGTTATGTTGCTCTTTATCATCAAGGTTTCGAAAACGTGGGATATGAAAGCCAACGGGTCTATCGCCATCATTATAATCATCAGCAAAGCCTTTCGGCTCACCCGTGGCGCCAACCCGAAAATGATGATCCATTAGGTTATGACCAAGCTCTCCACTATCATTCCCTAAGCCATTAGGAAAACGTGTAGAAGTTGAATTTAATAACAAGGCTGTTGTTGCCACAGTTGATGCACAGCAAAAAATAATATTCGCCCGTTCGATACGCTCTTTTTTAGATTCAGCATCAATCACTTTCACACCTGTGGCTTGCCTAGTTTCTGGGTTGTAAATAATCTCTTTGGCAATGGAGTGAGTCTGAATGGTGAGTCGCCCAGTACGCATTGCAGCAGGCAAGGTCGAGGCTAAACTACTAAAATAACTACCGGTTGGGCAACCTCGCATACAGCGGTTGCGCTTGGTGCATGGGGCACGACCTTGCTCAGGTTTTGCCTGTGTTAAATGGGCGACACGCCCTATCGTTACATGACGGTTTTTATAATGATTTAATAAACTGCGTTTTAGATGCTGCTCTACGGCATTGAGTTGGAAAGGCGGTAAAAAGGGGCCATCGGGTAATTGCGGTAAATTAAGTGCTTCACCAATAACCCCGATGTAAGCTTCGACTTTATCGTACCAAGGCGCAATATCTTGATAGCGAACAGGCCAATCAATGCCGTGGCCATCTTGTTTGTTAGCAGCAAAATCAAGATCGCTGAGGCGTAAACACTGACGTCCCCAAGTTAATGAACGCCCGCCTAAATGATAGCCTCTGATCCAATCAAATCGCTGCGTTTCTCGGTAAGGATGCTGCAAATCATTCACAAACCAATGTTTTATTGATTGCTTAGTAGCATAGCCAGTGCGCGCTTGTTTAGCTTGATTCCGCTTTTCTAGCAGGCTGGGTCTGTCACGAAATGGCAGTTGCCAGTCTTCTTTAAAAGCCGTTGTATAATCGCTTCCATGCACAACCTGCCTGCCGCGCTCAAGTAACAGCACGTTAAGGCCTTTTTCGGTCAGTTCTTTAGCAGCCCAGCCGCCAGTAATACCGCTGCCAATAACAATGGCATCAAACACTTTTGCCTGCATTCGTGTATGTTAGTTCTCGTATATTTGCTTACCAGCACAGATGGTTGCACGAACAGTAAAGCTGTTGTCGAGCACAGCAAAATTTGCCACTTTTCCTACAGCAATACTTCCGATAGAGTCGGCTTTATTTAAAAATTCAGCCGGGACTAAACTGGCCATATTAGTCGCTTCAACTAAGCTTGCGTCGGTTAAGTTATAGAAACGTTCAACGCCCACTTCCATCGTTAATGTACTGCCTGCTAAAGAGCCACTTTCGGTTCGCGCAACACCTTGTTCAACCAAAATAGGAAGCTCACCTAATCTATAACGACCATCTTGTAAGCCACCCGCGCTGACACAGTCTGTAATAAGAGCTATTTTATCTGCCCCTTTTAAACGATAAACCATGTTCATTATGCTCGGATGCAAATGAATTCCATCCGGAATAAGCTCAACCATTGCATCGTTGTCCATCAGCAGTGCGCCGGTACAACCGGGATCACGATGATGAATACCGCGCATACCATTAAAAATATGTACCCCGCCACATGCACCATGCTCTAGTGCTTGTGTCGTTTGATCAAAACTGGCATCAGTATGGCCTAGCATTACCCGCACTCCCTTGTCGGTGATATAGCGGATCATGTCGGGCGATTCAAGTAACTCTGGCGCCAATGCAAAAGAGGTTAAACAGCCATCGCAAGCAGCATAAACCTCATCAAAACGCTGCTTTGTAAGCTCTAAAAAGAATGACTCATTGTGTGCTCCCTTATGCGCTTCAGCGAAGAATAATCCTTCGTTATAAGCACCAAGTAGCTGTGCACCAGTCAGGCCTTTTTGGTAGGCACTCGCCATATTTTTATAAGCTTGTATTGATACGTCCCAATCTGCGGTCACTGTTGTGCCGACAAAACCGGTAACACCATGCTTAGCTAAAGAGCGAGAAATGGTCTCTAGAGATTCTGGGGTGCCGTCCATAATATCGCAGCCTTCCCGACCATGAATATGCAAATCGATAAAGCCCGGAAATATACTCTGATCCCCTAAATCAATAATCTCAATACCTGGCTCGCAATTTTCAGTAATAGCCATAATTTTACCGTGTTTTACAAGCACAGCATGATGATTTAACACTGCCTCGGCTGTGATCACCTTAGCAGCTTTTAAGTAATAACAATCAAGATGTTGAGGAAATAGCATGAACACTTCCTATTATTGCAGCGCCTCTTACGCCGCTAGAATCACCAAATTTTGCCCGTTTTACCTCTGGAACTGTAAAACCAGAAAACAGGTGCGACTGAATCGCATCAGGGAGTTTTTCAACGATAGCGTCAATTAAAGACAAGCCACCCCCTAATACTATAACTTCGGGATGAAGACTTTTACTGACGGCCGCAAAGGTCTCGCCAAGAATATCTAAATAACACCCGAGCACGGCCAGTGCTTGCTCATCGCCACGCTTAATATCGTTAGCCCACTCAATCGCTGACTTAGGAGATTGAGTAATATGCTTATAAAGCGTCTGCACACCCGGCCCTGCGATATAACTCTCAACACAGCCATTCAAACCACAGCCACATTTTAAAACCGGCAGTTGGTATTTTTGTTGTAGATAGGCAGAAAGTGGTAAATGACCATATTCGCCCGACATACCTAGCCCTTGATTGAACAGCTCGCCATTAATACACATGCCACCTGCAGCGCCAGTGCCAACAATAGCACCAAAAACACGGCTATACCCTTCGCCGGCTCCGCCATTGGCTTCAGATAAAGCAAAACAGCGGGTGTCATTCAGTATGGCGACAGGTCGTTGTAATAATGCTTGCAAGTCATTAGCAATAACTCGACCAGATGCACAAGGCACGTTTGCCGATAAAACTTTACCATCATCATTTACGATTCCTGGCATACCAATGCCAACTGCCCCTTTGCAACCACTGAGTTGATCAGCCTTTAACACTTGCTGATGAATTGCTTCTAAAAACTCCTGATAATTTTGAGTTGGCGTCGAAATTCGCCAACTCTGCTGTTGCTCTAAAATATCATTAAAAATAGCGGTTTCTATCTTCGTTCCGCCAATATCGAGTCCATAAACAGCCATATTCTACCCAACGTCGCTTAGCGAGAAGTTAATGGGTAAATAGTTACCCCTTTTACAACACGGTTAACTTCGCCCGTAGGACAAGGGTTGTCAGGTGTTAAACCGAGTGAAATTGATTTGAAAAATGCAAAAATCTGACAATAGACAATATAATACAAGCCTTGCCAAACATCATCTAGCTCGACCAGTTCACTATCGACTGTTAATTTTTTTACCGCTGAACATTGCTGGTCATTGACTAGCTCATTGTATAGGTCCGTATCATAAAGGCTGCTGTACTTATCACTTGATGACATTAACAACACGGCTGTTTTGTCATTAATAATTGTTTTAGGGCCATGACGAAAACCAAGTGGTGTTTCAAAATAGCTGATTAAGTCGCCATTAGTTAACTCTAAACATTTCAATGCAGCTTCTTTTGCATAGCCTAATAACGAGCCAGCCCCTAAAATAACCAGTCGTTCCATATCTGAATCTGCAAATGCTTTAATACTCTGCAATTGCGTTTCAATAAGCTGCTCAGTTTGTGTTGCTAAATGCGCCAATTGATTCACATCGGGCGTAAAAATACACAAGGTAGAAATTAGCATTGAAGAAAAGCTGCTAGTCATTGCAAAGCTTTCATCAAGCGTTTCTTTAGGCATTAATAGGCAAAAACTATTCTCTTGATTATTAGCTCGTTTTGCCAGCTCCCCTTGTTCATTACAGGTAATCACTAAGTGATAACATTGATCAAGCACTTCATCGGCCAAATCGACCGCAGCGACACTTTCAGGGCTATTACCCGAGCGCGCATAAGATACCAACAAAGTAGGCGTGGTTTTTTGCAAATAACCCAAAGGATTAGAAACAATATCAGTGGTACTTATTGCACGTACATCAAGGTCTGTTTTTGCAGTTAAGTGAGGAGCAAGCGCTTCACCCACATACGCCGATGTTCCTGCACCTGTTAATACAATTTGCAGTTTCTTCAGTGCAAGGATTGGGGCTAAAAAGTTTTTAATTTCTGTACGGTGGTTTTCAACAATAGCAGCTGTATTACACCATGATTCTGGTTGCTGGCTTATTTCTTTTGCTGTCCAATAAGCATTTTGTTGCTTAAGATCGGCTACATCTAATGATAAAAATTGCGTCATCATTCATTCTCTCTCACATAACTTATTGATTACAAGCAAGCGAATAGGTATTCGTTACTTCCATTATTTTATTGATCACTAACTCTCGCGGTAACGAGGTAATTTCTCTTTTGATTAATGCTTTATATTGCATTGGCATAAATTGACTGAGTAACGTTTGTGGAATGATCTGCGCTTCTAGGTTCGCAAATAAGGTTTCTACAGCGTACTTAATTTCATCTTCAGGCCAGTAATAACGAATACGATCACTATAGCTATATGCACGATAAATTGCCGCTTCTGGCTCGTCAGTCGGATAAAACTTATTCCAATAACCTGGCTTTTCGAGCATAACTCGCTCGCAAACTGCGCGAATATTAGAACGGCGCGACGGTTCAATAAGTTGATCTTCAATGTACGATAATGCGAATAACCCTTCACGTAATGCGTAGGTTAGCTGTGGCCCTACTTTCAAAATAGCAAAATGATCTTGAACCAACTCGTGGTAACAATGATCTGGTTGATAATCTGTCGAGTGAGCTTCATAAACAAGATTATCAACATTGGTGATAAACTCTTTCAGTTGTTGTGCTTCACTTCGTTGGTAATCAAAAACCTGATGATTATCAAATTCAACACCCGGTTGAACAACAACCGCAATTACGCGAGACCAAACATCAGCGATATTTAATTCATTAAAAGCATCTTGATGTAACTTTATCGTTTGTTGTACACCCTCAACATGCGTTACTTCGATCACTTCAAGATCTTCTTTTGCACCACCGGGTGGAGGAACTTCAGTTCCCACCACATATAAAATATCTTGCTCTTGGCATACAGACTCAGCTGCTTGGCACATTAGTGCTGCACGCTTAGCGATTTCAGCATCGGCTAAACACACTTCATCATCGCTACATGGCATACTGGCATCAAGATGAATCTTCTTAAAACCCGCACTTGCGTAAGCTTTAACTAAATCAACGGCTTTTTGCATCGCTTGTTCTGCAGGCTCATTAACCCAGCAAACAGGCCCTAGATGGTCACCACCCAAAATAATACGGTGTTTATCTAATCCTACTTTGTCCGCAATTTCATGAACAAATTCAACAAAGTCTTTTGGCTGCATGCCCGTGTAGCCACCAAATTGATTAACCTGATTCGCAGTTGCTTCAATCAATAACTCAGAGTCATCTTTTATTGCTTGCAGCATCGCAGCTTCAATTACGAGCGGGTGCGCACAGCACACAGAATAAATCCCCTGCGCTTGACCTGCTCGGTTATTGTTAATAATTGTTTTCAATGCATTCATGGTGTTTTCTCCAAGCAGCTTGCACTAATGTTAAATACGTGATTTGAAATTACGGTATCACACAACGAAACACTTCGCAATAAAATGAAAGACAACGAAAGATGAAAAGCAAACGTTATGGATGGCTAAAAATCAATAAAACCCTGATAAATTCGCTAAAAAGATTAAAATCGAAAGTTTGTGAAACCTAATTCATTGTAATTAGCTTTAAGTTGAGATATAACAGAAAGAACTGAAACCCATATTAAAAAATAATCTCAGTGAATTAGGTATCGTTATGACAATTGATAGACGTAGTTTCTTAAAATCTGCCGCAGCAATCACTGCTGCGACAGTCGTGACTGGCTGTGCGAAAAGCCAACAAGGTGACAATCAACAACCGACGCTGGCCGCACAAGGTAAAAGCGTAATGGGCTTAGCTGTGCCAGCGATGGATGTAGTGCGTGTTGGTTTTATTGGTGTTGGTCAACGTGGTAGCGGCCATGTTAAACACCTTTGCCATATCGACGGTGTTGAAATTAAAGCTATTTGTGACACCGATCAGGTGATGTTAGATAAGTCAGTTAACTATGTTGTTGAAAAAGGCTTGCCTAAACCAACGGCTTATACTGGTTCTGATAAAGCTTATTTAGACATGCTGGCTCGACAAGATATTGATATTGTGATCATTTCAACACCGTGGCAATGGCATACACCGATGAGTGTTGAAACCATGGAAAGCGGTAAACATGCCTTTGTAGAAGTACCTGCAGCAACCACCATGGAAGAGTGCTGGCAGTTAGTTAATACTGCAGAGCGCACACAAAAGAACTGCATGATGATGGAAAACGTTAACTATGGTCGCGATGAGTTAATGGTTTTAAACATGGTTCGCAAAGGTATATTTGGTGAATTACTGCATGGTGAAGCGGCTTATATTCATGATCTACGCTGGCAAATGAAAGAGATTGACCGTAGCACCGGCTCATGGCGTACTTATTGGCATACCAAAGTAAACGGTAACTTATACCCAACCCATGGTTTAGGCCCGGTTGCCCAGTATATGAACATCAACCGTGGTGACCGTTTTGACTTTGTTACATCAGTCAGTTCACCTGCACTTGGCCGCGCAGCCTATGCTGAACGTGAATTTCCAGCAGGTCACGAACGACGTTCGCTTAAGTTTGTTGCTGGCGATATGAACACCAGTATTATTAAAACAGTGAAAGGTCGTAGCATTATGGTACAGCACGATACCACTAGCCCTCGCCCTTACAGCCGTCATAATCTAATTCAAGGGACTAATGGTACTTTTGCTGGTTTCCCGAATCGTATTGCCCTTGAAGATGTACCACCAGCGATTGCAAAAGTGTATCAAAAACAATATGAAGCTGAGTTAGCTGCATGGGAAAAAGCGGGTTCGCAAGGCCGTAAACCATATATGCAAAACTTCCATAGCTGGGATCAAGATATGGAAAAATGGCGTGCCGAATTTGATCATCCTCTGTGGAGACGCATGGGTGAAGAAGCGGTTAAGAACGGCGGCCACGGCGGTATGGACTTCATTATGCTGTGGCGCATGATCTACTGCTTACGCAATAATGAGCCACTCGATCAAGATGTATACGATGCCGCAGCATGGTCATCCATCTTCCCGCAAAGCATGGCATCGGTTGCAGATAGAAGTAACAGCAAAACGATTCCAGACTTTACCCGTGGCGCTTGGCAAACAGGTAAGCCATTAGGGATTGTGTCTTAACACTTTCTTTTTTGGATAGCTCAAAAGCCCGCACTTTGCCCTGCGGGCTTTTTTATTAATAGACAACGTTATTCATCCATATGATGCTTTGATGATCATTCATAGGGTTAATGAAAGACTCAGTACAAAGCGGCGACCAAATTGCTCGACTTTCATAAGTGATGAGGCGTCGTTTGTTTGCACCTCTCTAACTAGGCTCTTATCTGTGGCATTAAAAATATCAAACCGCAATGCAACTAAATCAGAGAAAAACCAACTGTAACTTAGGTCTACACTTGTAAAATCATCGACATAAACATCTGCATTATTCGATAAGTCTCGTTGCTCTAAAAAATCACTCCGGTAATTCATGTTAACTGCGCTTTGCCATTTCTTTGCATTAAACAGTAAACGCAGATTTGCAGTTAATTCAGATACCCCTTCGATATCTGTGTTGTCGATTTGCTCCGCCGTTAATTTGGCGTCCAATAACTGACTAACACTCGATATCATTCGACTTTGCAGTAGAGCATTTGATAACACGGGTAGTTTCAAGTCAGTACTAAATTGCAGCCCACTAATTGCTGCTTGCCCATCATTATTGGCCTGTAAAGCAGGGTATTGCTGCTGTTGATAGGTTACGTTTTTGATTTGTTCAACAATAAAGTTATCGAGCTGATGATTAAAGGCCATCAATTGCAAACTACTCTCTTCCCCTGACCAACTGAAAGATAGGCTTGTGGTGTTGGCTACTACAGGCTCTAAAGCTGGATTTCCTAATTCGGCATAGGGTAAACCGCCAGAATTAACATGTAGTTTAGGGTTTAAATCAGAATAGTTAGGCCGATTCACTGCACGGCTATAACCTAAGCGAGCAAGCCATTGCTCAGACAACTGCCATTTGAAATTCAAAGAAGGTAACCAAGTAGAAATATTAACCTGCTCAGAAAGCTTTTCTAATTGGCTATTCTCATTAAGCTGATGCCCTAATGTTTTACTTTTTACATGGCTGTGTCTGAGTCCAAAAGCCGTCGTTAAGCTTTTAAGTTCTGGTATTTGCCATACACTGTGAATATAGCTTTCATAGGCAGTAAATTCGGTTTCATAACTATTTAAAAAATCATTGGCTTGCCGCTCGGCAAAAGGTAAATCAATATCATACAACTGTAAAAGGTCACGTTTTGGGATCAGCCAAGCTTGTGTAGGGTGTGACAGAAAATCGGCTTCAAATGCCGTATTTAATGGCTCTAACCAACGGCCATCAAGCGCTGGTAAATCAGTTAACTGTGTTTGCGATAAACTTACATCTTGACGAAGATACTGATGAGAGTGCGTAGACTTTACTGCGCCAAACTGTAAACTCGACAACCCCCAAATAGATGATATTTGCCAAGTGCCATCTATCCCCCATTCTGTTACTTCATCGTTTACTTCAATCTGGCGGCGGCTTAATTGTGATAACTGTGAGTAACTATCAACAAGCGCTAAATTACTGTCCAATTCATAGTAGGCCAGCTTTTTTCCTGAAATAGAAATCTCTGCAGGTACAGCTTTTAATTCAACATGAGTTCGGGTGATTGGGGTTTGCGTTTCACTCAACGATTCACTGTGGCTGTAAAACGGACTTATTTGCCAGTGGCTGCCATCTTTTGCGTACCATGTAGGTAATATTTGCAAGGTTTGCGTATGGTAGTAAAGGCCTGATTCTTCGCGTGAAGATTTACTTTTTGCCGCATTAAATTGCACTGTTTGAATACTGTTTTGATGCTCACCTAATATGGCTGTTGCATCATCACTTGATGGATTAATTGAGAGCCGGTGCTCATCGTAGGTAAAATCGGTGTCTGAACGAAGCCAAAGTGTATTTAATTCAAATCGCTGATTAGGCTGCCAAGCAATATTTGTGTAATAACTTGCACGAGTTCTATCTTCATGTTCGATAGTAAGTGCTAACGTATCGGTGGGAACTAAGCTATTATTTTCAAGCCCTTGCCACTGATATGCTGCTGGTGCTCCACCATTATCTCCCCAATGCCACGTTTCAAATTGAAATTGCCTTTGTAAGCGGTTTTCGTAATTAAACTTAACGACAGCAGCTAACTTATTGTCAGCTGAAATAGTATTGGCAACTAAACCAAAGCTTGGTTGAAAGTTACGCTCACCTGCAAGGGCTGCACTGGTTAAGGTTACTTTTAGGTGATCATCATCAAATGAAAGCGGATCATCACTGTTCAAGTTGACTGTCGCTCCAGCTGCTCCGCTAGGTAACCTTGCATCAGCGAGTTTATATACGGCAATATTGGAAAAAAGCTCGGCGCTGAATGTATCAAAACGATACTGCTGACCATATTGATTCGAGTTACGAACGTTTTCAGTATTTGCTAATCTGTGCCCATTTAACAAGGTTAATTGATACTCAGGGCCTAGTCCCATCGCATTAATGTTAAGTGCTTCTCCGCGGTCTCTTGAAATACTTACCCCTGGAATTGCTTGTAGTGCTTCAGCCAAATTTTCAGCAGGTAGAAGAGAAAGCATTGTGCCGCTAGCAAAGTCAGCTTCGCCAATGTAGTTTTGTTTTTGCTGCTGCGCATAATCGGCACTTTGTTGGTAATCGCGAGCATAAACCACAGAAGAAGCCTGATTGTTTTTATCACCTTTCACTGTCACCTCCTCTATATAGGGCTGTGACAGTGAGTGATGTTGTGTCTGGCTTGGTTTGGAAATAATAATGCCCGATGATGTTTGTTGCCAAATAAAGCCATGTTTTAGCAACAGGGCATCAAGGCTTGCCTCTAGACTAACTGTTCTAGGTAACGTAGCTGAGTTTAAGATAACTGAGCTTATTAGGTTGTCTGGATAAATAATTGCAACTTGGTACTGTTCAGCCAGATCATTAAGCGCTGTTTTTAGAGTGCTTTGTGCAGCAAACAGCTGCTTGGCATACAAACCAAACAGCATCAAAACACAGCAGAAAATACGCCACATTAACTTACATCCTCATTGCTAGAGGAAAATATTGTGCCTATTTTCAATGAAAGGTTTATGACAACATCATGTCAGTTTTCAGCCTTTTTACTTAGCTCAATGCTATCGGGGTATTGGTTTACATCAAGTGCATTTAGCTGGGCGATGAGCTTTGCAGCACCAAGAATGTCGTCAACAGCAAAGCGACCACTTACATGTATATCACTTGGTACATTACTTAATACCACAGGTTTTTCGCTATAACGATTTAACTGAAATAATGCATCATTGATAGACACGTTATCTAAGTCCAACCATCCTTGCTGCCAATCAGGTTGTGAGGCATTAAATTGCAAGACCTGTATTGTAGAATCACTTACTCGGGCACGCTGCCCTTTCACTAATTCAACGTGCTGCGTTCCATCTAAACTGGTTACTGAAACTTTACCATGAAAAACATCAACTAATGTTTCTCGCAATGTTTTGTCCACATTAAAAGCAGTACCAAGAACTTCGATCGTGGCATTGCCCGTATCAATTGTGAAAGGGCGCGATTCATCACGATGTACAGAAAAATATGCTTCGCCATTTGCTAAGGTTGCTTTTCGAGCATGACTATTCTCACTGAACTCAAGTTGCGTATTCACGTTCATTGCGACCTGTGTACCATCAGACAAATTCACTTGTTGTGCTTTACCACTAGTAAATTGTTGAACAGCTACAAGATCAGAGGACGATATGGGCGGCTGTTCATTCACTGGCATTAAAGTCCACATGAAAATAGCAAAGCATGCTGCTACAGCACCGCCTCCCCAAGAATACTGCGCTAAACGACGGCGTTTTTTAGCCTGTTCGAGTTGTTCATTCTGTTGTGCATCCACCAGCTCAAGCGCGGCTAATAATGCAGGGTCGTCCCAAATAGCCTTTTCTAGCGCATTATCAGATTCATAATCATGTTGGTGTGAAGAATTCATCGTTGTCTCAATTGCTGGTAATACTAATATGACGGATTAACTGTCATGACGGGGACATTCATGTACTAAAAAATACTCAGCCATGGCATTTTTCAGCATATCCATTGCCCGTGAAATATGTTTTTTAACTGCTTCTTCTGAGATCCCCAAACTACTTGCAATCTCAGCTCGTGTTTGGCCTTTAATACGGCGGCGAATAAACACATCTCTGCGCAATGCCGGCATTTGCGACAAAACGCGCTGATAAAGTTCAATACGTTGCTCATATTCAAGTGCTGACTCAAGCGATAACGCCTCACTATGAGGCTCATGCTCTAAACTTTCTGGTGTTTTTTTCTGCTCACGGTGGTGATCTATTATCAAGTGCTGAGCCATCCGATAACCATATGCGAGCGGATTATCTATCACGTCTAGGTGTTCTGATCTAAGTGCCTTGAGAAGTAGCTTCTGAAATAAATCATCCGCATCAGCACGCTCTGCCACTGCTTTGCAAAAAAAGCCTTTTAAAGCGTCTTGATTTGCTATAAAGCATTGTAAAAGTGTTCTGCTTTGCTCTGTGATCTTATTATCAAAGCCGTTAGTCATTGAAGGTAAAGACATATTTAAGTTAAAGGCTAGCTTATTTATCTGAGTATGACGTAAATGCTAGCCTAAAGGGGACAGCAGTTTGATGATCATTTCGTTACAGTTTTAAGTAACTATCGACTTAAAAGTGTCATGAAAGCTTCATTAAAAAATAGGTCCCCTTCTTTGTTAATGCAGCGTCTTTAGAGGCGAATTTAAACCAAATATTGCATTTAACAGGAATTAACCCTCATGACTTACCGTGCATTTTCATTATCACCTTTAGCGCTTGCTGTTGGCTCATTATTAATTGCTCCCACCTACGCAGAAGAAAACCCAGAGCCAATGGAAGAAATTGTTGTCACTGGCAGCTACATAAAAAGCTTAGAAAAAGCGATTGATTTAAAACGCACTAATATTGGCTTCTCAGATTCAATTGTCGCGTCTGATATCGCAGATTTCCCAGAACAAAACTTAGCAGAAGCTTTACAGCGTATGCCGGGTGTTACGATTGAGCGTAATAAAGGCCTAGGTCAAAAAGTAAATGTACGTAGCTTACCGTCTGAATTTACCTTTGTTTCTATTAACAACCTTGCGACAGCTTCTGGCAGTGGTGGCCGTGATGTTGAGTTTGATATGTTTGCGTCAGAAATTATTCAAAGTGTCACCGTTAAAAAATCGCCAACAGCTGCAGATGAAGAAGGCGGCATTGCAGGCTCTGTTGCAATTACGACTGCTCGCCCATTTGACTATGATGGTCGTCAAATAGTGGCATCGGTTGAAGGCGCATATAACGATATCTCTGAACAAAGCGATCCTAAGTTTGCGTTTTTAGCGAGTAATACCTTTGGTGATTGGGGCGCGCTTGCTTCATTCGCTTATTCAGAGCGTACAAATAGAACAGATAGTAACTCTGGTATTGATTTTCGTCCTCTGTCACGTTGGACAGAAAAATCAGGTTCATCACAATGGCAATCAGACCAAACTGTTGACGTTTTAGAGCGCGATACGGGGATCACTATCAATGATCGCTTCGACAAAGATGAAACCAGCCGCGTTGTGTTTATAAATAAAGTCGGCGACAGAGCTTACTTAACTGAACAAGAAAAATGGGGCGCAACTTTATCACTACAATACAAACCGAGCAGTGAATTTAGCCTCACTTTTGATGCGCTACTGGGTAACTTTGATAATCATGAAGACCAGTATGATGCCGCGGCCTATTCTGCTTCAAGTATCAGTGCATTAGAAAAAATAAACAGTTACGATAACACCACCCTTGCAGATTATGGTATTACCGTTTTAACTGATGTTAACTATGCCGCAACGCAGCATGAGTTTTTAAGCAAAGAAAATAGTAGCGATACAGACTACCAGCAATTTAGCTTAACCCTTGATTGGATGATAGGTGACTGGGAAGTTTACGGTGTCGTTGGCTACAGTGGTGCAGATAAGTTAGCTGAGACAACTAATTTAAAGCACACTGCTTATGGCCCTACTCGCACTCGTTACACATCAACAGGCGGTGAAACCATTGCCAGCGATAACCCCGACACATTCGATATGTATAATTCTCCTGAAGCTTATACATTTGATTACTATGAAGTAAATCTTGAAGATATCTCTGATGACAAATATGCAGCTCAACTCGATTTTAGCCGCCATTTTCAACTAGATTTCTTCCCTGCATTATCAAAAGTTCAGTTTGGTGCGCGTTATACTGATAAATCAAAACAACGTAATTATGGTAGCAACCGAATCACAGGCCCTAGCGCAGGTGATTCATCGTGGGTAGGCACACGTACCTTAGCTGATAGCGAAATACATACTATTTCAGATTTAGTGTCAGGTGGTGAGTATTTATCTGACGTATCGTCTAAACAAGACTGGAGTCAAATTTCAAATAGCTATGCGCGTAATGAATTACGTTACGATGGTTTCGGCGTTGACTACGCACCAGATCAATTTTACGAAGTGTCAGAAAAAACCACCGCCATTTATGCGATGGCTGATTTTGCATTTGAAATTGGCACCTTACCTGCCACTTTAAATACCGGTGTTCGTTACATTGATACTAATGTAGATTCTTCAGGATATCACCAAGTGCAAGCTAATGATGGCAGCACAAATTATACGCCAGCACCTATCTCAAAAGAAGGTAACTATAAAGAAACTCTACCTAGCATTAACTTTAGCTTAGAGCTTACTGACAACTTACTATTCCGCGCGGCAGCATCAGAAACCTTTATCCGCCCTGCATTAACGGATATTGCTTATAAACGTACTGTGAGTTTAAGTGAATTTAAATACCGTGATGGTAACCCTGATTTAAAACCAACTTATGCAGATCAATGGGAAACCGGCCTAGAGTGGTATTTAGAAGAAGGTGGTTTACTTGCTGTTTCATACTTCGAAAAAGAAATTGAAGGCGTAGTGCGTGAATCTCTAACAGGTGTTGTTACTGATGTAACTAAATATAATGACAATGGTACTGTGGATGGCGTTTACGACTTTGATGTTTATCAAAAAGTAAATGCAGATGGTTCGTACGATGTAAGTGGTATCGAGTTCATTGCACAAATTCCATTTGCACGTTTTCACCCAATGTTACAGGGGTTCGGTATTAACGCTAACTATACGACGCTTGATAACTCACTTACAGGTGCCTCTGATTTAGCGATTCCAACACCACCAGAAGGCTTAGCTGACGAAACCTACAATATTACTTTCTACTACGAAAATGACAGCTTTGATGCGCGTATCTCATACAACTATAAAGACAAGTATGTAGAGTATATTGAACGCGATATGTACCCTGTTTACCGCGATGCCTACGGTCAAACAGATATCTCGTTAGGCTATCAAATAAACGACATGTTTAAAGTCACTCTTGAGGGGATCAATATCACAGATGAAGAAACAACGGGCTACACTATTGCTCCGGCTTTCCCAACTATGTATGAGTTCTCAGGTCGTCGCTTCTCATTAGGCTTACGCGGCAATTTCTAAATACATTATTGGGGCCTTTGCGCCCCGATTTTTTCAGCAAGGTAACTTAAATGCGATTATTTACGCTATTTTCACTGCTTTTTGTGACGCTTCAAACCTATGGCAAAGAGCTAAACACACAAATTGCATTTATTCCTGATGTTCATTTTCACGATATCTATGCTGACTTTAGCCAAAGCGGCTTTAAAGGGGTAAAACTAGATAGCCAAACCAAACCCGTTGCAATTCGTAGTATGAAAGCACAGCTTCACTCAACGCGACTTTTTAATGAAAACTACTTTGCTCTGATAGCGGCTTTAAATGATATTGCCGAACGCGGTGTGAAATTAGTCGCTTTGCCAGGAGATTTTACTGACGATGGACAGCCCGCTCACCTAAAGGGGCTAAAAGCATTATTAAATGATTACACAAAACGCTACGACATGCGTTTTTTTGCTATTCCAGGAAACCATGATCCTGTTAAACCTATAAAAACCGCGGCAGGTAAGTCTGACTTTTTGAACGATGAAGGACGCGAAGTTGCTATCTTTAGCCGAGCTCATAGAAACTGTAAAGCGTCACAGACCGACACTTTGTTTTGCGATGATGGCATTGCTCATGGAGGCTATCAAGAGATTGTCTCGGCTATGGTTGATTTTGGTTTAATGCCTAGTAGCCAAGATTTGCTTTGGCAAACACCTTTTACCAGTGATCATGCAGCCTTGTCAGAACGCCAATATCAGCAGTGTAGCGAGGATAAAAAACACTGTGCAATGCTCCCCGACACCAGTTATCTAGTGGAACCCGTTGCTGGATTGTGGCTTTTAGCCATAGATGCCAATGTGTATTTACCTGAGTTTAAAAACAACCAACTTACATTCAAAGGCTCTGGAAATGCTGGATACAATAAAGTACTTACTGAAAAACCATATTTAATAACTTGGATAAAGCAAATTGTCAGTGCAGCAAAAAAGCAAAATAAAACGCTTATTGCATTTAGCCATTTTCCGATGGGTGAGTTTTACGATCAACAAAGTGCATCGATTAAAGAGCTGTATGGCAGCGATGCTTTTCAGCTCACTAGAGAGCCAACTAGCAATACACAAGCGAACTTAGCGGAAACTGGACTACGTTTGCATATAGGCGGCCATATGCATATGAATGACACCAGCTTGATTAAAACTGCAAAAAATACCCTTTATAACATTCAAGCTCCTTCAATAAGTGCATACCGTCCGGCGTACAAATTGGTCAGCATCATAGGCAGTGAAGCCAAAGTTGATACCGTACTTCTTGATTCTATTGCTGGCTTTGACACGCTATTTCCTGCCTATGAAAAAGAATACAGTTACTTAGCAGAGCATAATCCAGATGAGAAATGGCTTGCGGATATCCTAGATAGTGAAGACTATCACCAGTTTACTTTGCGGCATCTCGCTGGCCTTACGCGTTGGCGTTTTATACCAAGGGAATGGCCGGAAAGTTTTAGAAGCGTGTTACTCTCATTCAGTTTCCACGAGCTATTAGGATTATACGACAGTCCAATAAATAAGCCTTTAACACAACACTCTGAGCGCGTGCTGAAAGGAGTCACTCTATTTGAGTTTATACGCGATTTTTATTTACTCAGAAATGCAGGGACTTTGGCATTTGAAGACATTCCTACAACACACCTAAAAGCATACAAAGTCATGGCCCAGCAAATAAATACAATGGGGCAATGTATACCCAAAGATGTGGGGGAAATAGCACAAACCGTTGATGTTTGTACGCTACAGATAGGTCTTAGCAAAGCGCTTATAATTTTTGAAAAGCTAGCAGATGGTGAAAACGATCGCTGCTTGATGATTGATCTAAACTTAAATGCAAACAAACCAGCAAAAGCATGTCGCCCTTAATAAAAAAGGCACCTAAATAGGTGCCATTTTTATTGTGCTCAGTCATTACTGAGCATGTGCTGCAGCACGGAAAATCGTGTTAGCTAACATTACATTCATACCTTCAAGGTAAGCACGGTAAGTTGGTGATTGTGTAAAACCAATCACCATGCCTTTGCCTTGCGGTTGATGAACAAGCAATGGCTTATACGCAAGCTGTGCTTTATTTTGCTGCCACAGATAACCACTTGCTAGCACATCATCTTTAGCTGTAAACCAGGCTAAGTTTTTACCTGAGTTAAGTTTTATTGGCGTGTAAATATCATTACCGTAAGCCACTGCAACTAAGCTTTTATCGACCCCAGCGGTTAACCAATGCTCTTGGTCTACTTCAACATTTGCCAGTACACCGGCTACATAGTCTGGCGATGTATGTGGCTCAATGCTCGCTGCTTTTAAATCATCGCGAGAAGTGAATAACTGCCCTGCCACTTTGCTGCTTTTATCATCGCTGCTGTCGGCTTTATCTTCTCGGTAAGCTTGCTCGCGCTTAACATCCAATAAACCGTAATCAGCGTTGGTGGTAAAGCGGTTAGCATTACCGAGGGCAATCAACACGCCGCCTGCATCAACCCAGCTTTTTAAATTAGCCGCGCCCGGTTTACCGAGTGCTTGCTCGTAATTACCTTCGGGTAAAATAAGCACTTGGTAATCACTTAAATCAGCCCATGCAAGCATTGGCGTACGAATCGCTGTGACGGGGTAACCAAGCTGTCTTTCAATAACAAAACGGGTATTACCGGCGCTTAGCTCACTGGTCGGTGCATCCCATGCAATCGCCACTTTTGGTGCGACCATTGGCACTGTTTTGTTACTACCAAAGCTTGGGCCTTCGATCACCCAGCTTGAGTCAACACCATTTACTATTGCACCAGTTTGCTCAGCAATTTGGCTAATTTTGCTGAGTAGGTCTTTATCGTTTAGGCGCTTTTCGATTACTAAGCTACCCGCTGGGTAGTTAGTTTTATCACCTAATACAAATGCTTGGTCAGCACTTTTCAGTTTAATGCCAGCTTGCAGTGCTGAGGTTAAAAAGCGTGCTGCAGCCGTATCACCCCAAGCAACAATATAAGCCACTGAGGCTTCTGGGTTATTCACTTTGCCAAGCAATGTGTCGTCGGCCTTAACCGCTTTACTATCTGCGCTAACAGCACGACCACAGCTATCGCTATCAACATTAAACATCATCGGCAGTGACCAACCTGTTACATCGTAAATTTCATCATCCAGATTACGAGCGCGACGTCTTTCTTGCTCTTTTACAAATGCCTCTGCCATATCTACTTGGTCGGTAAAGGTGGTACGCACAAATACCCCACGCGGCTGCGCGGTATCAATAAAATAGCTACCCGCTTCATACTTAACGCCACAGGCTTTGAAGTCTTCGGTTGCTTGCTTAACTTCAACACCATGCTCAGCCATTAAGGTTGCGAGTCTATGAGCGCCTTCACGGTTACTTTGCTTAGGTAAGATATAAACACGCTCTTTGCTATCTTTACCCGAATTAATCGCATCGACTTGATATTGGTAAAAATCACCTAGTAGTTTTTCACGCTGATTGGCAGCCCCTTCGGCAGTCGAAATTGAGGCCACAAACTGACGTTTTACAGTATTAAAATAAGTGAGTAGCTCGCCGGTATTTTTCTCAAATACATGACCACGAGCTGAGCCTACTTCGTAAGTTGATGCAGACGCACCATAAAAAACAGGCCAGCTATCACCGTAGCCTGGGTAAAAGGCATCAAAAATTTCACGGGTAAAATAATCAAAGCCAAACTCATCAAAATACTTCGCGTGATTTTGCCCAATCGCATCCATGTTAGCGATTTGAGTTTTCGTCATATGCGGATTAAATGGCTGAGCAGCCGGTGCAAAGTAGTAAGATTGGTCGCCGCCCATTTCATGAATATCAACCACCACTTGCGGTTTATATTTATTGATTGCAGCCACTCTACCTTTACTTTCAGGCTGAGTAAGCGCTAACCAATCACGGTTCATATCAAACAAATAATGATTTGTTCGGCCTCTTGGCCATGGCTCATTATGCTCTGCACTTAACCTGTCTGCGCTGTGCTCAAGACCCACAGTTGCATAATAACGAGTAACAAAGCGCTCACGGCCATCAGGGTTTTGTAATGGGTCGATAAACACCACAGTGTTATCTAAAATTTTGCTGTTAACAGCATCATTCGGGGCTGCGAGTAAGTGATATGCAGTAAATAATGCAGCATCGGTTGAGCTAATTTCATTACCGTGCACGGCATACTGAAGCCACACAGACGTCGGTAAATTTTTAATTAGCGACTTAGCTTCTTTTTCAGAGGTAATACGCGGATCAGCCAAGGCTTGGGTGTTATGGGCGAGGGTTTCTAATGAGCGAATATGATCCGCAGTGCCAACCACTGCATAAACCAGTTCACGGCCTTCCCAGCTGTTTGCGTACTTAAACACTTTAATACGATCAGGCGCAGCTTGTTCAAGGGCGCTAAGATAACGACGCATATCGCTATAATTGGTAATGCGCTCACCTACATCGTACCCAAGCACTTGTTTAAATGTTGGAATTTGCTGATTGTAAGCGGTGCCCGGCCACATTGCTTCGGTATTCGTTGCACTGGCATTAAAGCTTGCCGTTATTGCCACAACACTGACTGAAATGGCTTTTATTATTTGTTTGGCGCTCATTATTTTTCCCAAGTAAAAGTATCTGCTTTGTACATTACAAAAGTATTGAAAATAAACAAATTAAAAACGTTAGACTGGCATAAAATAGAGACATAAAAAAACCGCAGCGATTGCTGCGGTTATTATTCACATAGCTTAGTTATTTAACTAAGGTCATTTCATCTAGTAAGTAACCTGCGTTATCAACTTCTTCCATTAACCAAAGCATGTATCGAATATCAACGTGAATTGCACGGGTGATCTTGGCGTTAAAGTACCAATCTTTGGTGATTGATTCATAAGTCGAGTCAAAATTAAGGCCTACTAATTCACCTTTACCATTCATTACTGGCGAACCTGAGTTACCCCCAGTGGTATCAGCGCTACTTAAAAAGTTTACAGGAACTGAGTTTACTTCAAGTGGCTTAGCCGCTTGTGGCTCACAACCAAAGCTGAATAAACTACAGCTGACACCTGGTAAACCTAAGTCACCGCGGTAGTACGCACCAAACGCTTGCTTTTTGTATGCTTCAAGTACTTTATCTGTAACAACAAATGGTTTTTCACCTGTGTGTTTAGCTACTAAACCACGTAGTGATGTAAAAGGTGTTTTATACACAGCATCTGCTGCTGGGTAACCATCAACTTGTGCATAGCTTACGCGTAAAGTGCCATTTGCATCTGGGTAAACAGGCTTACCTTTAGCGTTGTTGAAAGCGATCACTGCTTGCATATATTGCGGACGAATTTCAGCTAAACGACCGGCCATTTCTTTTTCATCAGCTTCTTGTGCCATGTTGGTATCGTATAGGGCAACAGCAAGCTTTATGAATGGGTCGTTTGATGCTTCAAACTCTGCGACAGATTTACCAATCCAGTTAACGCGTGCTGCTACATCTGTAAGCTCAGTTTTAGCATAGAAAGACGCAATAATCGCTTCAAGTTCGGCTTGGGTAGTGGTATCTGTGATACCTAAGCCGTCGTTTAATGCCGCAACTTGGGCTGCTTTATCTTGCGCTAAATAGTTACCTAAGTAGCTTAACCATAAGGCTTTATCGACCTCAGGCGTAAATTGCTTTTGCAAGCGCTCTAAACGGGCTTTAAGCATAGGAAGGTCGCGCTCTTGGTAACCCATTTCGCGCTCTGCATTAGGCTTTTCGCTCTCTTTTGCTAAGCGGTATAAACGAATCGCCGTGCTTAGTAAATCTGCGCGTTTTGCATAATCAAAGTAAAAGTGACTTTGTTGCTGTGCGTGCGCTTCTACTAATAGTGACTTTAATGCGTGATATGAATCTGCGTAAGCTTTACGTTCAGCACTTTGTGCAAACCAAGCTAGGTACTTTTGCTCTTGTGCGGCTTTAATACCCGGAATATCCGTTACTTTAAAGCCATCTTGTAAGCCTTCCAGTTTCTTTAAACGGTTGTTAGTGCTTTTTACACGAGAGGCATATTTTACTTGTGCTTGCTCATCGCCTTTGCTTTGCTTGGCAATCACATCAAGGGTCATGTTGTAAGTATTAAGCAATGTTGGGTAATACCAACTCGCTGAATAGTTTACTTCGTCTGCAAGCTTATAGCGGCTAGTACGCCCCGGATAACCTGCCACCAGCACGCCATCACCTAAGCTTACGCCGCTGGTATTCACTTTTAAGAAAGATTTTGGCTCATAAGGTACGTTATCTTCGCTGTAATCAGCAGGTTTTCCATCTTTACCAACATAACCACGTACAAAGGTAAAATCGGCCGTATGACGTGGGTATTCAAAGTTATCGATGTCACCACCAAAGTTACCCAGCGCTTCAGCCGGAGCATACACTAAGCGCACATCTTTGATCATGAGTTGTTTGATCATGAAATACTCTAAGCCATGGTGGAAATCACGTACCGTACAACGGTAGTTAGGATCTGACTCACACTCACTGATCAAGGCTTTGCGGTTTGCTTGAATCGCTTCATAACGGTCTTTGCCGTGTAGTTCTGCGGGTAAGTTACCCAATACGCGCTCAGTAACATCATCCACTTGTTCGGTTACATACAAACGCTCTTGCGGGCCTGCTGGTAGCTCTTTTGATAAGTCAGCTGCTAAAAAGCCTTTTTCAATTAAGTTATTTTCTGGTGTACTGTTATTTTGAATCGCGCCATAAGCACAATGATGATTGGTTACCGCCAAGCCTTTTGGTGACACAAATGACGCAGAGCAATAGCCTAAACCAACCACTGCATTGAGTGGGTATTGGTTGAGATCTGCCACTTGTGAAGCCGGTAACTCAATACCAACGCGGTTAAACTCGCTTTGTAATTGTTTTAATTGATGCGGTTGCCACTGCCCTTCATCAGCGTGTGCGCTACCTACAGCGACAACACCCATTAGTGCTAATGAAGTTGTAATCATATTTTTTTTAATCATGTTAATCCTAGTCAGTGCAAAGCACTATTCCATTGTTACCTGAAAAAATCGCGCTAAGACTACCATAACCTTGATTGAGTAAAGGGATATTGCGATTAACAACAGCTTAGTTAGTAGCCGCGAATTCATCGAAATGAGCTTTGCAATGATTGTAAAACGCGTTGGTTAACCGATTCATGGGCGTTGATGCCGACGTAATGAACCCATAGGTTAAGTCTATTTTTGGTATAAATGGTACTAATTTAAGTGCATCATCTTGATACTGCTTAGCAAGCAACTCATTCACTATCGATATACCCACATTATGTTTTACCAAGGTGCAGGCTGTTGTTACGGTATGCGTTTCAACCCGTACATTAATGCGGATATTGTTTTGTAAAAAAGCATGCTCTATTTGCTTACGAGAATGACGGCCTCGGCCTAATAACACCAAGCTTTCATCACGCAAATCTTGCGCTGTAAGCTGTTTTGCATTTGCAAACGGATGACTGCTTGATACCGCACACACTAAATGGCTGGTGACAATGGGTTCACACCATAACCCTTCGTGATTTTCAGGAAACTGTATAAAGCCACAATCGAAGGCTTTATTTGCGACAAGCTCACATGCTCTGGCTGGGCTATGACTATCTAAACTAATTTTTACATTCGGATGTAATTTAACAAATGACGCCACCGCCTCTGCTAACGGGCCTGCTACAAAGCTACTCGGGGCAACGATATTAAGCTCACCAACATGTGATTGATGAATGTTCTTAGCAAGTTGCTCAACACGATACACACTGGCTAACGAAATTTCGATTTGTTTATGTAATGCAATTGCTTCATCGGTCGGAAATAATCGCGCTTTTTCTCTGTAAAACAATGAAAAGCCAACGTTATTTTCAAGCTGAGCAATCAAACGGCTAACTCCGGGTTGCGTGAGTCCGAGCTGTTTTGCAGCCCCCGTTGCTGAGCCAGTTTTCATAACTGCATCAAAGGCTTCCATACTATTTAAGGTTATTTTTTGGGTGTTTTGCGTCGATACATTCATAACAATTTGTTATAGCTTAATGATGATATTTCATAATATTGCATAGCTTTTAGGAGTGAGTAAAGTGCTTAGCTGACAACAACAAAATAACTATAACCTCTCGGAGTGTAACAAATGGAATATTCAAGATTTAAGCAATCAATGATATCGCTTGCTGTTGCTACGGCTTGTATGAGCACATCACAATACGTACTCGCAGAAGAAACATCAGCAGAAAAAAACGTCGAAGTAATTGCGGTTACTGGCTCTCGTATTAAACGCCAAGAAGCAACAGCGAGCCCAGTGCAAAACATTGATTTAGAAGCCCTGCAGGCAAATGGCTCATTATCACTCGGAGAGGCATTACAAGAGCTTCCTTCGGTAGGCTCAAGCCTAAATGGCAATGGCTCAGCCGGAACAAGTCACGGCGCATCAAGCTTAAATCTAAGAAACTTAGGGGCTAATCGCTCATTAGTGTTAGTAAATGGCCATCGCTGGGTAAATGGCGCTGGTACCCGTGGTTTTCGTGATTTTGTTGACATGAATACCATTCCTCAAAACATTGTTAAACGTGTTGAAGTTTTACAAGACGGCGCAACTGCGATTTATGGCGCTGATGCGATTGCTGGGGTTGTGAACTTATATACCTATAACGATTACGAAGGCCTAGAGGTCAAAACCAGCTACGGTGAAACATCTGAAGGTGATAAAGAAACCTTTAGCCTTGATTTGTTATCAGGCACTAATATTGGCGAAGCCAACCTGATGTTTGCCGCAAGCTATGTTGATCAAAAACCAATTTATACCCAAGACCGTAAGTTAACTGCTGTGCCACTTAATGGCTTAACGGCATCGACACCTGAAGGTTATTTTGCTGAAGATAACTTAGCCGATGTTGTTGATTTTACAATTCCATCGGCAGGGATCACCCGCGATCCAAATAGTGATGGCAGTAGTATAGATAGCTGGCGAGCAGTCAACAGCGATGACACCTTTAACCGCTATTACAATAACTATGTCACGGGTCCGAGTGAGCGCTCATCTTTATATACGCAGCTTGTCATGCCGTTTGGCTCTGTAAATTTTAAAGCTGAAGCACTTTATAACTTACGTGAGTCAGATCAGCAATTTTCGCCTGCTCTTTCATCTATTCGTGGCAGCCGCGGTTTTACAATCGCAGATGATCCGCGTGTTAATCCATTTGGCGTTGAATTCTCAGGCAAAGATTTTAAGCACAGCTCGTTTTTTATGAATAATGGCTATCGCGTTAATGACCAAAAGGTCGAAACGACACGCTTTGCAATGGGACTTGAAGGCGAAGTATTTGATGATTGGAGCTGGGATACATTTGTATCTTGGGCAAAAAATAAAGGCGAATTTACCTCTAATAATCAAATGGATTTAGACAAACTAGCGCTAGGTTTACGTGCCTGCAATACCAGCGGAATTGCTGGTGATGTGTCTGATATTGCAGTGGGTTGTGTGCCAGTAAATATTTTTAACCCACTGACCGACGAGATGGTCGATTACGTAAACTTTACCGGTTACGACAAAAACGAAGCAAGCCAAGTCGACTTTACGGCCAACATTACCGGCGCCCTTTACGAGCTACCAGCGGGTTATATTGGTGCAGCATTTGGTATTGAATACCGTAAAGAAAAAGGTAAAGACACGCCAGATAGCACTATCAATGCTGATCCTCGTATTAATACCTACAGAACAACCACCTCTTCGCCACGTGAAGGGACAATTGGTGAGTACGATTTAAAAGAAGCCTATGCTGAATTTAGTATCCCATTGCTCGCTGATCTACCGCTTGCAGACTACCTAGAACTGAGTTTAGCGGCACGTTATTCTGATTACAGCACCTTTGGCTCAACAACCAATAGCAAAGTGGGCTTACTGTACACCCCATTTGAGCAACTGACACTACGGGCAAACTGGGCTGAAGGCTTTAGAGCACCATCTATTTTAGAGCTGTTTGAAGGTGAGCGTTTGACTTACAGTGCTGTATCGGACCCGTGTTCAACAGATGCCAGCTTACCCGGCTGTAGTGGTGTACCCAGTGGCTATACTCAACAGTTTACTAACGTTCAAGTAACCACGGGCGGCAACCGTCAGTTAGTGCCTGAAACCTCAATAAATAAAACCGTTGGTTTGGTTTACGAATCTAATTTAATCGAAAACCTTAGCTTTAGCTTAGATTGGTACGAAATAAAAATAAACGACACCATTAGTGAGTTTGGTGCACAAAACAACCTTGATTTATGTGCCTACCAAAATAAAAACTGCGACACCATTACCCGTGACAGCAGTGGTGAAATCCTTGATATTTTAGACGGCCCAGTAAACCTAAACGCAACCCGCGTTTCTGGAGTCGACTTTGTAACTTACTACAGCTTCCAAACAGATTATGGTGATTGGTCGTTTAACGCCAATGTTTCTAAACTAAATGAATTAACCGAATACACGACCTTGTCTGATGGCTCTGTTGAACGTGAAGATTTAGCAGGTACAGCTGCTTCAAGGGAATCTTATCCTGAGTGGCGCGGCACCTTTTCTAGCACTTGGAAACATGATGCATGGTCAGCCAACTATAACTTGCGTTATATCGGTTCGACGACCGAGCAAGTATCTGGTGAACCACGCGATATTGGCTCTGTCACCTATCACAATATTTCTGCTGGCTATCAGTTTGAAAATAACTTAGCAGTGAAATTAGGGATTAATAATTTAGGCGATAAACAGCCACCAGCCTCATTGACTAATTTAAACATTAACTTTGATCAAAACACTTATAACCCAACGGGGCGTTATATGTACTTACAGCTGACTTACTCACTGTAATGAAAGTCGCGATGCCTGCCAAAGTGGCAGGCAACTTTATGAAGTAGTTAGGAGAAGAATCTATGGAGTCGGCTTTCAGTTTATTAACCCCAAGCCAAACAGCAGCCTTACCTTTAGTATTTGATTCACCACACAGCGGTATTCATTGTCCTACGGATTTTAATACACTAGTGCCTGTTGAATTTATAAAAACTGGTTGGGATGCATTTATCGATGATATTTGGCAACCCGTTGTAGAGCAAGGTGGGTACTTATTACATGCACACTTCTCGCGTATGTATATTGATCCCAACCGCGCACCTACTGATATTGATCCCGAGCTACTAGATAAGCCTTGGGAAATTTGTCAGCCAACAAAGTACAGTGAGCGTGGTATGGGCTTAATTCGCCGTTTTGCGTTACCCAATAAGCCAATGTATGACCGCAAGCTAACACAAGCAGAAGTATTACACCGTATTCATCACTATTACACGCCCTATCATCAACAACTACAGACACTGTTGGATTCCTTGCATAGTGAGTTTAATGGTGTTTGGCATGTTGACTGTCATTCGATGAAGTCGATTGGAAATGGGATGAATATAGATGCAGGGATGAGTCGTCCTGATATTATTCTAGGTGATCTCGATGGCACCTCAGCAAGCGGTGAGTTTGTAGACGTTATTGCTAAAGCCTTTGCCGACAAAGGTTATAAAGTAGTTAAAAACAAGCCCTATAAAGGTGGTTACTTAGTCAGTCATTATGCTGATATGGCTGCTAACCGCCACTCTGTGCAAATAGAGGTTAATCGCGCTTTATACATGCATGAACAACGATTTGAAATGAACGATAATTATCAACATTTTAAGAGTGATACTGCCTATGTAGCTCAACAATTAGCGAGTTATGTGTCGATGCAGATAGGAAGGTAACAATGAATATGCCCCCACCGAATAATAGTAAAAAGGGTATGAATCCGATCATCATACTACTAAGTATTTTGTTCCTAGCCATGCTACTTACCTATTTCGTTGATTCAGGTTCGTATCAAAGAGATGGTAATATCGTTGTTCCTAATAGCTACCAAATAATTGAGAAAGATAGCTCTTTTAGCAATTTATTTAACTACCAACAGGCTGATCAAATAAAAGCTGAGCCAGTGAGCCTCATAGGAACATTTTTAGCGATCCCTACTGGGTTAGAGCAAGGTGCTGGTCTTATTTTTATGGTGCTAATCATTGGTGGTATGTTTGGCATATTAACTAAGGCAGGCACTGTAGATGCTGGCCTTGAGCGGCTATTGAGCTTAGTGCAAGGCAATATTTATGTTCTGGTGATTATTCTTATGATCGCATTTTCAGCCGGTAGCACCTTTTTGGGCTTAGCCTCTGAGTACCTTTTGATTATTCCTTTAATGGTTGGCATGGCCAATCGTTTAGGGCTACCGAATATCATTGGTTTTGCTATTGTCTGTGTTGCCGTGAAAGCCGGTTATTTATCATCAGTAACTAACCCGCTGCCGCTCACTATTGCGCAACCACTACTTGGCTTACAAATATTTAGTGGTGCAAGTGTGCGATTCTTTTTTTACCTGGCATTTTTAGTTGTTGGAATAGGCTTTGTAATGTTAATGATTAAACGGCATGGCTTTAATAACGAGCAAGTTCACTTTCATGCCGAAAAATTATCAACACGCCACGTTTCTATGCTTCTCACACTGGCTGGGGGCATTGCATTATTAGTTTATGCATCAACCCATTGGCATTGGAAACATCACGCTTTAAGTGCTTATTACATTGCGCTTAGTATGATACTGGCTTGTATTTCTGGGCTTAGCGCAAATCAAGCCGCCCAAGCATTTATAGATGGCATGAAAAAAGTACTGCTTGCAAGCATACTGATTGGCGTAGCAACTGCTGTAGCCGTCGTTTTAAAGCAAGGTATGATACTTGATTCCATTGTGCACTTTTTAATGTCATTTATTGGCGAAGGCAATGCGTATGTTGCTGCCACAGGTATGTTTGTATCACAATTGTTGTTGGACTTTTTGATCCCCTCAACGTCAGGCCAAGCTGCAGTTAGTATGCCTATTTTAGGCCCTGTGGGTAGTTTAGCGGGAGTCTCTGAGCAAACCACGATAGTGGCGTTTTTATTTGGTAATGGCATCACGAATATTCTCACACCCACTTCGGGCACACTGCTAGCCTACCTAGCAACAGCTCGCGTTGGTTGGGGTGAGTGGGCTAAATTTATTTTTCCGTTGTGGCTTACATATATTGTTCTGGCTGTGGTGCTTTTGCAGGTTTCGGTATTTATAGGGTTTTAAACATCAAGAAATACCCCTTGCTGAGAGTCTGAGTGCAAGGGGTATCATTATTAATATGATTTATTAAGCATTTGCTTTTAAAAAGTCATAAAGCTCATCTTTTAGCACGGCACGTTGATGCTTCTTTTCATGCATGTCAGCATCTTCAATGGGTGAGTTTTGCAATTCAAGCTCACGGATTTCTTTATCCATATCATCGTAACGCTGCATGGTTTTTTTAAAATGAGCGTCAGTTTTCACAAGACTGTGGATTAATTCATTAAACTCTGGAAACTCATTTAACAACGAGTGTTTTTCACCTAGCATGGGCAACTCCTTTGACTAAAAATAAGGTTCAACTTCACTTTACCACTGCAACATACAGAGTCAACGCAGCAACCTTGTTCAAGATCAATAATGCAATCAATTCAGAAAAATAGCCTAAATTTTTATACTCATAACTAATGAGTCTTTGTACTATCAGTTTAACTTATCGGCTAAACTTACAGGCAACTCAAAGTCAGTAAATTGTTGTTTAGCAAAGTTAAAGTGTCGTTTTGCTTGCTGTTTATTCCCTATTTCTAGATAGGTAATGATCATGTGAGTTGCATACTGTGGATGTTTAAAATACTCGGCAATCTTTTCCATTAACTGTAGTTCAAGTGCTTTATCTTGAGCCGTTTGTGCCAACTTATATCCATATAATCCATACAGTGCTAAATACATGGTGTCGTAACGATCGGGGTTTTTACTCATCGCGATATCTAATTGCGACACCCCCATGCTACGCGCCATTGCGATTAACTCCATGGTCGCTTCATCTTTAAACTCTTCACGAGCAACGGGGGTGATACCGATGGTAATTAAAAGCGCTTCCGCCGCTTTCGCCACTGAGGTTGGGTTTTGCGCGGTGATCAAATTGCCGTCACGCGATACAAAAGGCAGCATAGGGCTATTTGCAATAAAGTGAGCACCACGCGCTTCAAGCTCGGTTTGAACGATCATTGGGTGCTTATCTATGTTCTCTTTTTTAAAGGCGTGATCTTCTAAATATGTAAAGCTATTTACGTATTTATCAGCAACAAAATAACGACCATCATCCAGTTGTATATTTACGAGCGCAGCTGGACCATGGCATACAGCGGCAATCGGCGTATTAGTTTTAGCTAACTTGGTGATCCAGCGTTGAGTATTTACATCGAAAGGCAAGTCAAATACAGCGCCATCCCCACCAACAATAAACAGCGCATCGTAGTCATTGTCACTTGCACGCTCTGCAGATAAGGTATTAGCTAACTTATCAAGTCCTGACGTCTTGGTTTTGAACTCGCTAACATGAGTAAGCTTATCCTTATTATTTTTGACCAAAACTGCACCGCCCTTGGGTGAAACAATGTCTATTTCGACATTATTGCGGTGAAAAATAAGATAACTTTGCACCAACTCCTCTAGGTCGTAAGATAAAGCAGAGTCACTATGTCCGTGGCCAGAAATTAACATCGCTATTTTTTTATTTGGCTTTTGCACCTCAACTGATGTGGCTGCTTTTGACTGAGAAGGTAACAACACACTCGTAAGCATGATGATGCTGCAAGTTATGATTATCAGAACGTTTTTCATAATATATCTCCTAGTTGATGAGATAAATTTTACGTTCTGGTGTGTCGCGCTTTTGTGAAGAAAGTTGATTTATTTTTTACTATTTAAGATTGATAACTACCGAAAAATGTTGCTGCTCAGTGTCTATTTCAACATGCATAGTCCATCCGCATGCCGTGCAAATACGCTCAATCAAACTTAAACCTTGGCCAATACCTGTACTATTAGCGGCTTTACTGCCACTTGATGTAAGGTTTAGCGGTAAGGGGTGTGCAAAGTAATTGGTCATTCGAATACTTGATTTACTAATGCGCAGTTGAACATCTTTTTCACTTGCATGAGCAACGACATTCGACAGCAAATTGTTCACTAAGATTTCAAGCAAATTACGGTTGGCAATAATCATCACCTCGTCATTAGGCATATCAATTTCAAGCTCAAGCGATAGACCCTTTTGCGAATGGTTCAATGCAAAATGATTCAGTACACAGTCTTCGATAAGCCGGTTGAGTGACACTGATTGCGCGATAGAAGATTCATTTCGTGCAAGCGCTAACAACACATCTGTTGTTTGGGTTAGCTTTTGGGTTGCACTGCGCATTTGTTTTACAGCCTGCTCAGAAAAGTATATTTCATCGCTTTGCTGCTCTGCTAGTGTGGCACTATCAGAGCCTAGACTAAGGGCATTTTGCAACACACTGATTGGTGTCCTAATTTCATGACTTATATCTTTAGTAAAGTCGCGCTCTCTGGCGAGTGCATCATTAAGTTGCTTAAAGCTATGTTCAATCGCATCAGCCAACTGGCCAACTTCATTATTTGGCATATGCTTAATAGACTGCTGAAACGCTGCTTCACCTCCTTTTTCTAATTTTTTCACTGTGTACGCTAACAATTCTAGCGGCTTTGCTATTTTCCGTCCCATTCGCCAGCCTAGCAAGGCAACCAAACAACAAGCAATAACACTAAACCCAACCAACCACACAAGCACGCCTTTAAAATAATCTCGGCTTACTTCAAACCTTGCTACATCAGCAAGCAGCACATACTCATTGTCACCTAAATAAAATCGTGTCAGGTGGTAAGTTTTTCCATCAGCAAGACGATACTCAACACGATTTGGCTCACTCTTCACTATTTCTCTTATCTCTGTGGGTACTTGCTGCCAACCTTTAAACAATTGATATATTTGTTTATCTGATACATCGATTTTTCCAGTCATGTGATAATTGTGCTTAATGCTACTGGCCTGCTGCGCGACAAGACGATTGAAGATATTATCTTCAATCACCCAGGAGTAACCTAGTACGAAGATGCTGTAAAGGAGTGTTAATGTCAGCGTGATCGCAAACACCAGTTTAGTAATTGCATTAGAAATATGAGTGTTTGCTTTGTGCTTCATTGCATTTCTTTTGGTTATTTAGCGATAAGTCTGAAGCCAATACCATGGACCGTCTTTATTATCGGGGTATCAAATGGCTTATCTATGGCGTTTCTTAAGGTATACATATGGCTTCTAACCGCATCCGTTTCTGGTGCATCAGAACCCCACACTTTTTCAACGATATGGCGTTTACTCACCGCATTAGGATAGGCTTCAGCAATAAGACATAATATTTCAAAGTCTTTACTTGATAGTTTGATTTCCTGCCCCTGACGTTCAACCTCTTTGGTACTGATATTTATTTTTAACTCACCTATTTCCATCACTTTTGTTTGATGAAGCTTATTGCGACGGGTAAGAGCGAGGCAATGTAAAAAAACCTCTTCAAGAACATAAGGCTTCGTTAAGTAGTCATCAGCTCCCGACCCGAACCCTTCAATTTTATGCTCTATACTGTCTCGAGCAGTTAACATCAAAATAGGCACTAGAGTATCGCAGGTTTGCTTAATTTCTTTGCAAACCTGTATACCATCCATATCTGGCAACATTAAATCTAGCACAATCACATCATAATTATGTTCTGCTGCAAGCCTAATCGCATGCTTTCCTGTTGCAGCATAATCAACCAAAAAACCTTTTTGCTCTAAAAAGTCACAAAGCTGAATAGCGATATCATGTGTATCTTCTACGACTAATACTGAACTAGTGCGATGTGTCATCGTGTTACTCAACTTCTTGTTCGCATTGTTGAAGCTCTCCGCTTAGTAGCAAGCCGATTAATCTAAGTGCTTTATCTTGTTGATTAGCGTTAGTAAATGCATAGGCATTATCTGCTTGCACATGTTTGCAGGCATTTAAATTGTAGTCGCTTAAACTGTAATGTGGTGTAACACCACGACGTGCCAATTCGCCATTGGGTCTAACTAGCATTCTTGTCGTTACATAAGCACGTAACTCTGAGTTAGGTAAGTTAAAAAGATTCCCTTGAGCAGACTGATTAGCATACCCGCCGGTTGTCTCACCTACCAAAGTTGCAAATCCATTGTCTTTTAAAGTGGTGGCTAGCACAATTGATGCTGAATAAGTCACAGGCCCAATTAATAAAAAGGTGTCGCCATCAAAGCGCTGCGCTTTATTTATTGGTGATTCCCAATCATCCCAATCAGTTACCACAATATCACCAACTTCTCCTTTGTTGTTGAACCAACCTCTATTCTCTTCATTTAACTTTTCTTTAAGCTTTGAAATTAACCTAAAAGGTTTGTCAGCTAAATACCGTGATAAATAAGTAACAGTATCTGTATTGCCCCCGGGATTATCGCGAATATCGATAATCAGTTGCTTCACGTTTTGTTGTTTAATCTTACTAAATGTTTGATCAATAAAGCGCTCAAACTCTCGTGGCTCGATATCGAAATGGCCTAAATAAATAAACCCAACATCATTAGACAACTGCTTGTAATAATGTGCTTTATCTGAGTAACTGGCAACAAAGCCTTGTGCTTTTTCATCTACTTTAGGCCACTTTTTTTGAGATTCAAAGTGAAAGGCTTTAATCCCCTCAGGGGTGGAAACTTGAACCTCAAAGTTATCTAACCAACCGTAGCGCGCCCATAAAGCGATTCCAAACCTCATCGCCACAGCGTGCTCACGCAATAAAGCGGTTTCGCCACCAGCATAGAGCGCCAGCTGTGATAAAAGAAGGTCTGCATTTATACCATTAATTGAGATTATTTCTGACAAGATAGGAATACGCTGTTCACCTAAGCTATACGCGTGTTTGAGCTGCAGCTTGCCTTTCTCATTAACACTTACAGCAAGTGGAAACGTATTATGCCCTGCTTCACGCAGCTTATTTAATTCTTGATAAGGCCATATGAGAAATGAATGTCCATCTTGAAAATAGGACGTTAAGCTACCAACCACTCGATAAAACTCCACGCGATTAAGTGGCTTGTTTAGGCTTGCTTTAAGCTGTTCAGCTTTGGCTCTTAGCACAGCTAGGTTTGCATATTCCTCTATGTCAGGATGGCGCTGGATAACCCCCTCTAACAAAGCATCTATATCAGCCTTCATTTGTGCGACCGAAAGCTCTTGCAACAGCAACCGCTCATCTGAGAGCTCAGGGAAAATATCTAAATGACTTTGTTTACAGCCACTAAGAAAAATTAATGTCAAAATAAATAATATTAACGTCTTCATGAAATAACCTGCTTTATAGATATACAGTGAAGTTATCAAATTTAATGTGAAGACTTTGTCGTAGTATTTAAGCGGATTGTTCAGCAGAAAATTTCTATTTAGGAAGACTCTGGCAAGTGCAGCTCTATGCACTGATATGACAGTCCTTCGAGCTCAACTGTAAGGCTAATGTGTCATTGCTCCATCGCTTTGGAATGAGTTCAAGCTCGGTATATATGACTAACTAGTTAAAAGCAGTATGGTTTTTGAGATTTAATAGCGTCTTAAAACTAGCCTATTTCATCAATAAGAATTACTCCTTTTTCAAGAGCTAGTTTAGTAATTTGAATTTGCGAAGTTAAGTTCAGTTTACTCATAATGCTGGCACGATGAACATGAGCCGTTTTAGGCATTATATCAATCACTTGTGAAACTTGTTTCGCATTAAAGCCCTGTGCAAGTAGCTTAAAAACTTCTAATTCTCTTGGCGTTAATTTGTTTAATACACTGTCAGTTTTTTGAGGTTTTAAGAAATGCGTGTTAATTGAAGGGCTTAAAAATAGTTGGTTTTTAAAGATAGAATGTATTGCTGTTATTAACTCTTCAGCTGCATCTCGTTTCGATAGATAAGCATCAACACCTATGTCTAACGCTCTTTGAATGTAAGATTTTTCCTCGTACATACTCAAAATTATACGCCTAACATTTGGTAGCTTCTCGCCTATTAACTCAGCTACTTCTAACCCATTTCTATCTGGTAGCGAAATATCAATAACGCAGCAATCTATATCAATATCACCTAAGTTTTGTAGACACTCATTGTAGCTACTTGCTTCAAAGCTAACTTGCCAATCAGGATCTTCCTCTTCGATGAGAGCCCTAAAACCCTCTCTTACCATTTGATGATCGTCAATAAGTGCAAATTTCATAACAACTCCATGTATTGATTAATCCCCATTATAACGCGGTAAAAACGCACTCAGGTAAGAAAAATTCTTATAAGCCTAAGAAAAGTGGAAATAATTTTATTGTTTATCTCCTTGTAAGCTTACCCAAAATGACAAGGAAATAGCCATGAAAAAGATCGCAGGGGAAACAAGCCACTTTCACAACATCACCGTATTACTACATTACATTGGTGAGTCAAATTATCGTATTGAGTGGACAAGTAAAATGACAAAAGGGTCTACTAACCTAGTCAAAACAGGTAAAAATAAATATGTAGTCATGCGTAAATGGCCAGAATCAAAAGCCTTAACTAATGTTACGGCTAACTTTACTTCTCGAAATGCCGCTTTTGTTCATTTCATTAAAAACGTAGACATAATTAAAAGTAACGATGAGACCATCAATAAAGCAAAACAGCAATGTTTAGATTATTTTACTCAGTGCGAGCATATCAAGCCGGTAACCAAAACAGCTTTCCCTAAACCACGCTTGCAAGGAGCTTTAGGTCGTGAAGTGATTGTAAAGCATAAGCGTAATATGTCAGATATTGCTAAAGGGCATTTATTACAACTTATTGGAAATAAAGCTGAAATCCAAGTTACACAACGTTATACTTTGTGTAACCCTAGCGCCAAACAACAGTTTGATACGACGCAAGTTTACATATTATAAAAAGGTTATGCTTACTCATGGATAGAGTTTTCAACAAAAGTTACTTTGTTCCGATAACCCTCAAGTTGAAGAGTCCCCAGCGCAGTGACATAGTAAAGTTTGTACTGTTTTCGTGCTTAATAGTTTTAATAGCACCAGTTATCGAAAACAGCTTATATTTGCTTTCTTTTAACTATGTTGTGTACGAGGACTTTGTTAGTTGGTACTTTCCGGTTGGCTTCAGAGTAGTTTGTTATCTGTTTTTTCCTTTACGTTATTGGCCTGCATTAGCAGTAGGTTTTACATTAGGACAAATCAGTTATGTTTGGTATTTTTATGATGTTCCTCTTGATGATATCCCCTATAGACTTGTAAGCTCTGCATGCCGAGAGTTTTTGATTCTTACTCCTCTTCTGCTGGCAAAGCTTTTCAAAGTTCGATTAGATATTCAAACTGTTAAAAGTGCTGTTACAGTATTATTTATTGCAATTTCATATCGCTTTATACGATCAATGCTCATTATCTTACCGAGTGATAGCCAAAATAAGTACCGGCTTATTGCTGATGAAGATCGTTTTGAAATGATGTTAGCTCATCAGCTTGGCGGTATCATAACAACACTTATCATGTTGCTTTTCGCGTTTCATGCTAAAACAATTTACCAGCAATTAAATAAACTCATAACTAAAGAGGTTAGTACGCTTTTAGTGCAGCTGTGTTTTTGCCTCACTGTTTTTATTGGGGTTTACCTGTTTGAACCTAAATCACTCTACCTCTTACGAATGCTCGCTATATTTCCGTTGATATGGTTTAGCTATCGATACGGGGCCTTAGGGGCTCTAAGCTATGCAAGTGTAACTGTTATATCCTTACTCATTAACGTCTATGGTGTGAATGAGACCGAATTACTCCTGACTACGCAACTTTACATAATAAGTTACAGCGTTCTGGCTCTTTTGCTCAGTGCATTTGTTACTGAATTAAATAAGTCTAAATCCGCACTATTAGAGCAAAATAAAGAATTAATTGAACTTAGTACGTTAACTCAAAACTTAGCGACTAAAGTTGTTAATGTTCAAGAATCTGAGCGAAGCCAGCTTTCACAAGAATTACATGATGATATAGGTCAAAACCTGACAGCTTTAAAAACAAATATTGCAATATTAGAAAAGAAAACAGCCAACCATAACGAGTTAGCATCGACAATTACAAGACTCCAAAACGTTTCAAGCCATATGTATGACTCGGTATACAGGTTAATGCACTGGCTGAGGCCTCGCTTATTAGACGAATTAGGATTAGAAGCTGCATTAAAAAGCGAGTTATTCTCTGAGCACCTAAATGAAGCTGGAATAGCTTATCAATGTAAAATAAGTGGACCGATAGATAGCTTAAATGATGATTTTAAAATCGCCATCTTTCGCATATGCCAAGAAGCATCAACCAATGCTGTTAAGCACTCTCTAGCCACTGAGTTTTCAATAGATATTACTTACCAAGAAAATGAACTTGAGATAATTATTTGTGATAACGGCATAGGCCTGCCTGAACATAAAAAATCAAATTCTAAAGGCGGGTTTGGTGTATTAGGGATCGTCGAGCGTGTCTCAGTGCTCAAAGGTAAAACTCTGTTTAAAAATGGTGAATGTGGTGGTTTAACAATAATGATAAATTTCACTATTTAGCATAATGGTTAGGCCACAATAGCAATCAGCTAAAAACTAGGCTCTAAAAAGCAAAAAGCCCGTAGATTCACTACGGGCTTTAATATGATTTGGTGAGTCAGCCAATAAGCCGGGTTCTGTCGTGGATAATCATTCGTCTAGGCCATAAATCGCTCTATGGCTCAAGCAACCTACCCGGTTCCAACGTGGGCCACGCCATAAGGAACCCTATTTGGTCTTGCTCCGGGTGGAGTTTACCTTGCAACCAACTGTTACCAGTGGCCCGGTGCGCTCTTACCGCACCCTTTCACCCTTACCAACCGAAGTTGGCGGTCTCCTCTCTGCTGCACTTGTCGTAGGCTCGCGCCCCCCAGCCGTTAGCTGGCACCCTGCCCTGTGGAGCCCGGACTTTCCTCCCCCTGCGCATTTTCGTTGCAGGCAGCGATTATCTCGGCTGACTCGGCGCGCAGTATACCTGAGCGCGCACGTCTATGCAGTAAAGAATTAGCCTTTTTCGTCAATAATTGCTTTATAAAGTGCGTTTTTCTTCAAACCAAAATACTCAGCCACAACACCACAGGCTTTTTTCAGTGGCATTTCGGCTTCAAGTAAACCGAGCATGCGGCGCGCATCTTCTGGAATATCGTCACTTTGCTTTGCCTTGCCCGGTAACATCAATACGATTTCGCCGCGCTGCTTAGTTGGATCATCCGTTAAAAACTGTTTTAACTCGGCAACCGTGCCATTGAAAAAAGTTTCGAAGGTTTTGGTAAGCTCTTTAGCAAATACCACTGGCTGCTCTGCACCGAGCGCTGCTTCTAAATCATCAAGGCTCGCCATAATGCGGTGGGTACTTTCATACATGATGCTAGTAATACCTGAGTTAACCGCTTCGATAAAAAAGGTCTGCCTTGCTTTGCTCTTTGCAGGTGTAAAACCAATAAACTGAAAACGGTCTGTCGGTAAACCAGAACAACATACAGCGGTAATTGCAGCACATGCTCCCGGTACTGGCGTAACATGCGCGCCTTGTTCACGGCATAAATTGACCACCGCATAACCTGGATCGCTAATCAGTGGCGTGCCGGCGTCAGATACCAGCGCAATGTTCATTCCTTGCTCTAGCCAGTCGACAATTTGTTGCGCTTTTTGTTTCTCGTTGTGGTCATGTAAAGCAAAGGTTTTTGCTTTGATATTAAAGTGGCTTAACAACTTTCCTGTGTGACGAGTATCTTCAGCGGCTATTAAGTCAACCTCAGATAGGGTTTGGATGGCACGCTGGCTGATGTCATCAAAGTTACCAATAGGCGTGGCAACAATGTAAAGAGTGCCGATTTTATCTGAATTGTCCTCATTTAACATTGAGGTCTCCTGCGTCAGTCAGTAATATAAGCAAATCGCGTTAACGTATTGGGAAATCATTGTGCGACTTAAACTTGTTAGTCTATTAATTGTATTGTCGGGGTTATCGGCTTGTAGCACAACCGAAAAACAACTAAATACTTCAGAAAATCAGTCAGGCCAAGCTGAGCTTGGACTATCACAACTAACCGACGCACAATCAATGTATCAAACGGCACTGCTCCGCCAAGGTGCCGATAAAATCCAACTTCTTTATACTGCTCGCGATGCTGCAATTAACGAAGAGCGCTGGGAACTGCTAGAAAAGATCTGCCTTGAACTTGAAAGCACGCCAAGTGTCGATCAAATTCAAAACAAACTTTATATCGCCCTTGCCCTAGAGCAACAAGGTAAGAGCGACTTAGCGCTAGCACAACTACAACAGCTTGAGCCTCAGTTAACGCAGCCTGAGCATCAAGCATGGCACAAATACTTAACAGCACGGGTATATGCTTCTCAAGGTATGCCTAAACTAGCTATGCCATTTTACTTTGCAGCATCAACATTAAGCAGTGAAAACAATTTTACTGTCGCTAATTTAAATAAAGATTTGTGGCAAAGCCTTACCCAGCTTTCATCCTATGCTCTTGAGCGCTTTAACCGAGGTTCTGTTGTACAACAAGGCTGGGTTAACTTAGCGCTTTATCATCAAGTTTATTTAGGTGCACCGGTAGAACTTCATCAAGCAATGAATAACTGGTTACGCCGTTACCCTGGCCACCCTGCGGCAGAAGTTTTGCCAAAAAAGGTCACTGAGCTTGTACAAATCGAACCATTAGAAGTAAATCGTTTAGTGGTACTTATTCCGCAATCGGGTGCCAATGAACGTTTGGGCGACGCCTTAAAAGCAGGCGTGCTTGCGGCACTTGATAACAGAGCAATAACAGAAACCCTATTTATTGATGAATCATTACCGGCAGAAGAGATAGCACTTAAGTTAAGCGAGTTTAAAGCTGACTTTGTTATTGGCCCATTGCTTAAAAGTAATATTGAAAAATTGAATTCGGCACAAACGCTGGTTGATTACCCAGTGATGCACTTAAACAGCTTTGATGGCGAACGGATCTCACAGCAGCACTTTTTCTTTGCTCTTAACCCTGAACATGAAGTTCAACAAGCTTTAGAACGCTTTTTAACTGCGGGCTACCAAAAGCCCATGTTACTTGCACCTAATAATAATAATGGTCAGCGCTTGGTTGAATACTTTAACACTCAATGGCAGCGTTACAGCGAAGTAAAACCGCAAATTGGCTTTTACTCTGATAAAGCAGATATGCCTAAAACAATTACCGGCTTGCTTGAGGTAGACCAAAGTAAAGAGCGCATTAATGTTGTTAAATCATTATTTAAGCAAGAAGTTGAAAGTGAAACCCGTTCTCGTAGCGATATAGATGTAATTTATATTTTAGGTGATGCCACCGAAACACGTTTAATTAAACCCTATTTAGACGTTAACGTAAGTACTTTTGCTGACCGCATTCCGCTTTACGCCAGCTCAAAAAGTCACAGTAAACAAATTGATAGAACCGATAAAGGCGATTTAGATGGCCTTTATTTTACTGAGCTTCCTTGGATGCTCGAAGGTCAAATTCAACAACATAACTTGCGCCAACAATATGATAGCTTGTGGCCTGAACATGCTGACATCAACCAACGCCTTTTTGCTATGGCGTTCGATGCAACCAGTATGCTGGGTGAAGTAAAACAACTTAGTATGGTACAAGGCAAACGCTTTACAGGAATAAGCGGCGACCTTAGCATTGCCAGTAATGGCTATGTAACCCGCAGCCTAGACTGGGCTCAATACAAAAATAAGCAAATAATCGCTGTTGATTTACCAACAGAACAACCTATTCCTTTATTTATGCAATCAGCATCGAGGTATAACTCAGCTGATTAAATTAACGCATGCTCAAGGATGAAGCTATGTCGTGGTTTAAGCAATTGTGGCAAAATAGCCGCGAAAAAGGCCTGTATTATGAAAAGCAGGCCGAACAGTATTTAATACAGCATGGATTAGTTGCTATTGAGCGTAACTATCTGTGTAAGTATGGTGAGCTTGATCTCATTATGCGTGATGGACAAACTTTAGTGTTTGTTGAAGTGAAGTTTAGAAAAAACACCCTTCGAGGGGGTGCTAACGTTGCACTCAGCAAACAAAAGCAGCAACGATTAAGGCGAACAATTGCCCATTATCTTGCAGAGAAAAAAATATCAAACCAGGCTATGCGATTAGATTATCTGGCCATTACCGGCGAGACTAACAGTGCAATTAACTGGTTTAAAAATGTTTACTAACGCTTATGGCGTCAGCTTAATTGGTAGGTTATGCAAGAAACAATAAAAAAGATCTTTACCGAAAATATTCAAGTTCAAATTGCCGCAGGTGAAGTACTGCCAAGCGCCCTCGAATCAGCCGCATTTACCATTGCGCAAAGTCTAATTAATGGTAATAAATTGCTTTGTTGCGGCACGCCAAGCTGCCACATGCTGGCTCAACATATGGCTGGGCTATTAATTAACTTTTATGAAACTGAGCGTCCATGCCTACCAGCTGTTGCGCTCGCGCAAGAGCAGGTTAATTTAGGCTCGACAAACCAAACAGATGAGCACGAAACCTTTGCAAGGCAGATCCGTGCGTTTGCCCAGCAAGGTGACCTGCTTTTAGCTATCGCGATTAATGGCAATGAAAAACACATTATTTCTGCGGTTGAGGCGGCACTTACTCGCGATATGAAAGTCATAGTATTAGTCGGTGATGACGGCGGTGAATTAGTTGGATTATTGGGCCCCAATGATGTTGAAATTCGCGTGCCATCAAAGCGCCCTAGTCGTATTGTTGAATCACATTTAGTGAACTTACACTGTTTAAGTGAGCTTATTGATTTAACCTTATTCCCACAGGAAGAAAATTAATGTTAAAACAGTCTCTACTTGTAATTAGTACCGTATTATTACTACAAGGGTGTGCTGCAGCAGTTGTTGCAGGCACTGCAGGCGCAGTCACAGCAGCAAATGATCGTCGCACAATTGGCTCACAAATTGACGATAACAACATCGAAATTAAAAGTTCAATCGCTATCAGTGAAATTGAACGCTTACACAAATTTGCTAACGTGAACGTTATTAGCGTTAACGGTATTGTATTAATGATTGGTCAAGTGCCTAACCAAGAAATGAAAGAGCAAGCACAACGTGCAATTGAAGGCGTTGATGGTATTCGTAAAATTCATAACCAAATTCGCATCAGCTCTAATATTGGCATGAGCACACAAACACACGATTCATGGTTAACCTCAAAAGTGAAAACCCAATTACTCACCACTGAGAATATCAGCAGTAACAACATTAAAGTCATAACAGAGAATGGAGAGGTGTTCTTAATGGGCTTAGTGAGTGATACAGAAGCCAACTTGGCGGTTGATGTGGCACGAAACGTATCAGGTGTTGAGCGTGTAATTAAAGTGTTTGAATATCTATAATACGAACTGTAAGTTGATAATAAAAAACCCGCTTTATAAGCGGGTTTTTCGATTTTAATTAGGCTATTTGATCACTCGTAAGTGAGCACCTTTTTTCTTCTCTGGTTTAGTTGGTGGTTCATCATCTGGCGATACATCGTCAGGCGTGTCTACACTTTCTAATACCGGAGCAAAATCGTCTTCGTCCTCGATGAATTCTTCTGCAGTAAATACAGTCCCTTCACCATTCTCACGTGCATAAATTGCGAGCACAGCACCCATAGGTACATACACTTGCATAGGTTGACCACCAAACCGAGCATTAAAGCTCAGTTGCTGGTTATCCATAGCAAATTGCGTGACCGCTGATGGGCTGATGTTTAAAACGATCTGGCCGTCTTGAACAAACTGTGTTGGTACTTGTACAGCAGGAAAATCAGCATTCACCACTAAGTGTGGTGTACATTGATTATCAACAATCCAATCAAAGAAAGCGCGTAGTAAATAAGGACGATTAGGCGTCATTATAAACGGATCTCACGCTCTGCTTCAGTTAATGAAGCTTGGAATGATTCACGCTCAAATAAACGCAGCATGTATTCTTTAAGCTCTTTAGCACCAGCACCATTAAGTTCAATGCCAAGCTCAGGTAAACGCCATAATAACGGCGCTAAGTAACAATCAACTAAGCTGAACTCTTCGCTCATAAAATAAGGAGCTTCAGAGAAGATAGGTGCGATTGCAAGTAACGCTTCAGTAAGCTCTTTGCGTGCTTGTGCTGCTTCGCTGCTACCGCTAGTGATCTTATTCGCTAGACTATACCAATCCGTATCAATACGGTGCATCATCAGACGACTACGGCCACGCATAACCGGATATACTGGCATTAGTGGAGGATGAGGAAAACGTTCATCAAGGTATTCCATGATGATGTTTGCCTGATATAAACCAAGCTCACGATCGATCAGTGTTGGTACTGTACCGTAAGGGTTAATTTCATGAAGTGCCTCTGGCAGGTTATCCTTTTCAGCCAGGTGAATGTCAACACTTACGCCTTTTTCAGCAAGTACAATACGTACTTGGTGGCTATACATACAGTTAGCACCAGAAAACAGGGTCATTACAGGGCGCTTATTGGCAGCTACGGCCATGCCTACCTCCATTATATTACAAAAACAGCAATAGGGGCTTAAGCCCCTATCACAAAATTACCTTTCAAAACGTCCAGAATTAGTGAACATCTCTCCAGTATTCTTTCTTCAGCATGAATGCCAAGATAAATAGAATCACTAAGAAACCAATTACCTTAAGACCTAACGCTTCTGACTCTAAACGTGACGGCTCGCCAACGTAAGCTAAGAAGTTAGTTAAATCACGAGCAGCTTGGTCATACTCGTCAACACTCATTTCACCTGAACCATCTGTTTCAGTGCCAACAACTTTAGTCACAGTGTGACCGTGTTCTTCCACTTCTTCAGTGATTGGTGTTGGTAAGCCTTGTAGTTCTTGAAGAACGTGCGGCATACCTACCGATGGGAAAACAACGTTGTTTACGCCAAACGGACGAGATTCATCTTTGTAGAATGACTTCAGGTAAGTGTAGATCCAGTCAGTACCACGAACTCGCGCTACAAGCGTAAGATCTGGTGGCGCTGCGCCAAACCATTTAGCTGCGTCATCTTTATCAATCGCGTTTTTGATGTGGCTACCTACTTTTGAGCCATCAAAAATCAGTTGCTCTTGACCAATCTCAGTAGGAATACCGATGTCGCGGAACGTACGCTCATAACGTTGATACTGCATTTGGTGACAACCAAGACAGTAGTTCATGAACAATTTAGCACCGCGCTGTAAAGACGCATTGTCTTTAAGGTCAATGTTGGCATCCATTAAAGGAACCGAAGGACCCGCTGCCATTGTCAACGATGGCAACAATGCGAATAAACCGATAATTAGCTTTTTCATCATTTCGTCAACCTCGTTGGTAATGGCTTAGTTTTCTCATTCTTACTGTAAACAAATAACAATACGAAGAACATGAAGTATGTCACAGTCGTGATTTGTGATAACAGCGTTTTGAAATCAGTTTGTGGAGTTGCACCAACCCAACCTAAGATAACGAACGTTACCACGAATTGAGCAATGTTTAACTTGTGTAAGCCACAACGATAACGAATAGAACGAACCGAACCACGGTCAATCCAAGGTAGTAACGCAAGCACTACGATAGATGCACCCATCGCGATAACACCGATTAGTTTATCTGGGATAGCGCGCAGAATCGCATAGAATGGCGTGAAGTACCAAACAGGGAAAATGTGCTCAGGTGTTTTCAGTGGGTTAGCTGCTTCGAAGTTTGGCGCTTCTAAGAAGAAACCATTCATCGCAGGCATAAAGAATACAACCCAACAGAATAATATTAAGAAACCAACCACACCCACAATATCTTTCACTGTGTAGTAAGGGTGGAACGGGATTGCATCAACAATGTCTTTCTTGTTGGTGTAATACTCGTGGAATTTAAATTTAGGCTTGTCTTCTTCAGCTACAGTGCCTTTCTTACGTTTGATTTCAACACCGTCTGGGTTGTTTGAACCCACTTCGTGTAGTGCAACAATGTGTAAGAATACTAAGATAACGATAACTAAAGGTAGTGCAATTACGTGTAGTGCAAAGAAGCGGTTAAGCGTTGCACCTGAAATTACGTAGTCACCACGGATCCAAAGCGTTAAGTCATCACCAATTACCGGAATCGCACCGAATAGTGAAATGATTACCTGTGCACCCCAGAAAGACATTTGTCCCCAAGGCAATAAGTAACCCATGAAAGCTTCAGCCATAAGCGCTAAGAAGATGAACATACCGAATAACCACAGAAGTTCACGTGGTTTTTGGTAAGAACCGTAGATCATGCCACGGAACATGTGCAGATATACAACGATAAAGAACGCTGATGCACCTGTTGAGTGAAGGTAACGTAGTAACCAACCGTATTCAACATCACGCATGATGTATTCTACCGATGCGAAAGCACCTTCAGCAGACGGTACGAAGTTCATTGTTAACCAGATACCAGTTACGATTTGGTTAACAAGTACTAACATGGCTAGAGAGCCAAAGAAGTACCAGAAGTTAAAGTTTTTTGGTGCTGGATACTGTGCAATGTGCATGTTCCAAACACGTGTCATTGGAATACGATCGTCGATCCAACCAATAATTTTACCAAACATTACGCCACTCCTTTTTCTTCACCGACTAAAATAGTCGTGTCATCAAGGAAGGTATACGGAGGGATTTCTAGATTTAATGGTGCAGGTACAGATTGGAATACACGACCCGCCATATCAAATTTAGAACCGTGACACGGACAGAAGAAACCGTCGTCTGTGCCCTCTACTTTTTCACCAAAGCCACCTTGTAGGAAGCTAGGAGAACAACCTAAGTGCGTACAAATACCAACAGCAACGAAGATCTCAGGACGTTGAGAACGGTATTCGTTTGTTGATGATTCAGGTTGTTGAGGCTCTTCAGATGCAGGATCACGAAGTTGACCTTCATGTTCTTTCATCTGTTCAAGCATTCTTGGTGTACGATTAATAACCCAAACAGGTTTTCCTCGCCACTCAACACGTATTAATTGTCCTGGCTCAAGCTTGCTGATATCTACTTCTACAGGCGCACCCGCAGATTTAGCTCGCTCACTTGGATTCCAAGACGCAATAAAAGGAACAGCAGCCCCAGCCGCACCAACACCACCAACAACAGAGGTAGCTATGGTTAAAAAGCGACGTCGGCCATTGTCTACAGGCGCATTGCTCATCCACTTATCTCCACTATGATTCCCAACACTTGCCATATTGAGAACATCAGTTACAGCAGGTTAATTTTTAGAAATTTTAAAATAGACGCGATCATAATTAAAAGCCTTGATTAAAACAAGGTTATTCACAGTCCCATGCTCGAATAAACCCATTTTAATAGTTGATTAATTAGGGCCAGCTCGAGCATGAAGCCGCTGGTTATGATAACGCATATAAAAAAACAATATACTGACCAAGATCAACCTCACTAAGAGGAAACAGAATTCTGTATTAGCTGTTGTTGAACTCACTCACATTACTTGCCCCCCAATTGTAGCAAAAAAATTCATCAATTAACTGATGGATTTAAGCTAATTTCGCTAAATCGTGAAGTTTTTTTACTGTAATACGCAGTAATTACTATCAGCGGTTAAATATCGAACGAAAAAAGGTAGGGTTTTTACTATCAGCTATCAGTCGTCAGCGTTCTGATCTGTGATCTGACCCCGATATAACCTGAGAAATGGATGTAGTACCAATTCGCTTAATTAAGTGGTCTATTTTGAGGCAATAAAACCTCGTTGATAACAAGGCAAAAATTTCGTTATTTAGTTGTTCTAAATCAGAAATTTTTAACGCAGTTAGCGACAGGTTTAATCCTTCAAAATGATTAAGTATTATTGCGGATTGGTATAAAGCTATTGTCGTTAAAAAACATCAATAACTGAGACCCCTCTCGATCTGCTAAAAACTGACGTCTGAAAGCTGACGGCTCCAAGAAACAAAAAACCCAGCCGGAGCTGGGTTTTTGGTATTCTGATAAACGTAAATATTAACGTTTTGAGAATTGTGGACGCTTACGTGCTTTCTTAAGACCCACTTTCTTACGCTCAACTTTACGTGCATCACGTGTAACGAAACCTGCTTTACGAAGTGTAGGACGTAGAGACTCGTCAAACTCCATAAGTGCACGAGTGATACCGTGACGGATAGCACCAGCTTGACCAGTAGTACCACCACCTGAAACAGTGATGTGTAGGTCAAACTTTTCAGTCATTTCAACGTGCTCTAATGCTTGACGAACAACCATGCGAGCAGTCTCACGACCGAAGTACTCTTCTAGAGAGCGCTTGTTGATTACGATGTTACCAGTGCCTGGGCGTAAGAATACGCGAGCACTTGAACTTTTACGACGACCTGTACCGTAGTATTGATTTGCCATGATAGTGCTCCTTAAATGTCTAGAACCTGAGGCTGTTGTGCAGCATGGTTGTGCTCAGTACCTGCGTAAACTTTAAGTTTACGGTACATTTCGCGGCCTAAAGGACCACGTGGCAACATGCCTTTAACAGCTTTTTCGATAATCATTTCAGGCTTTGCAGCTTGAAGCTTGTCGAAAGTAGTAGACTTAAGACCACCTGGGAAACCAGTGTGTGCGTGGTACATTTTGTCTTTTGCTTTATTACCAGTAACAGTAACTTTCTCTGCATTGATAACGATGATGTAATCACCAGTATCTACGTGAGGAGTGTACTCAGCTTTATGCTTACCGCGTAGGCGACGAGCGATTTCAGTAGCGATGCGACCTAAAGTTTTACCTTCAGCGTCAACTACGTACCAGTCACGTTTTACTGTTTCTGGCTTAGCAACAAACGTTTTCATTTATTAAAATCCAATGTTTTTTAATTTAAAACCACAGGTAATTATTATTAATTACCGCTCTAAGTTGAATGCTTTAACCCCTTCGAGTTTAAGACTTTGAGCCATCAATTAGAGGCTAAACTAATATCTGGCAATAGAACGCAACGTGGCAGACGCGGGAGTATACCAGCACTTAAACCACATTGCTATATGATGGTTGTTTTTTATTCGAGAAAATCAACTATCAGCTAAGTGCGCGCGAAATAAATTTCACGCCTACATCAATCGTAGGCGTCACGCTTGCTTGGCGCGCCTTATATTCAAAACCGTTCGGCTTTAAAGTGACGGCTAACTGCTCACTAAGCTAAATGCTCTCTCGCTAAATATTCTAGCGATTGCATTTCTTGCAATCGACTGATGCAGCGCTTAAATTCAAAATTTAAGTTACCTTCGCTATACAGCTCAGTTATGGGCTTTTCAGCAGAAATAATTAACGTCACATTACGCTCATAAAACTCATCAACTAACGCAATAAAACGGCGAGCTGCATCATCATTAGCTTGGCCGAGCGCTTTAACATTCGATAAAATAACAGTGTTATAAAGTCGGCTGATTTCCATGTAGTCGACTTGGCTTCTCGCTGTTTCGCACAACTCACTAAAGTCGAACATAACGATACAATCAGCTACCTTTCGCGTTTTTATCATTCGGCCTTCGATTTCAATCGCTTTATCGAGCACGCCAGGCTCTGGCGACAACTTATCAAAGTATTCAAATAAATTATCATCCGCTTGCTGATCAAGTGGGCTATGAAAAATTTCGGCTTGCTCAAGGGTACGTAAGCGGTAATCAACACCCGAGTCCACATTAACAATCTCGGTGTTAGCTTTTACTAGTTCGATAGCTGGTAAAAAACGCGCGCGTTGCAAACCGTTTCGGTATAGCTCGTCAGGTACAATGTTTGAAGTTGCCACTAATACGATACCGCGCTCAAATAACGCTTCCATCAGGCCACCTAACAGCATGGCATCAGTGATATCTTGAACAAAAAACTCGTCAAAACAAATAATATCTGTTTCTGCTTTAAAGATATCTGCAACCACATTTAATGGATTACTGGTATTTTTTAACTTTTTAAGCTCATCATGAACACGATGCATAAAACGGTGAAAGTGCACACGCATCTTACGTTCAGTAGGTAAAGCTTCGTAGAAAGTATCGACTAAATAGGTCTTACCTCTACCTACTCCACCCCAAAAATAGAGCCCTTTTATGGCTGGCGTGCTATCTTTAGAGAAGAGTTTGGCAAACCACCCCTTAGCGGCTGGTTTCTCTGCCGTTAGGTCATCATAGAGCCTTTGCAAATGACGCACAGCATTTTCTTGCGCTGCATCATGTACAAAGTCTTCACGTTGTAAATCTTGTTGGTACTTCTGCCAAGGAGTCATAGGTCGTTACAATAAAACACAGTTAAATTTGCAGAGTATATTAACACGCATCGTATCTCAGGGTATATTAACCCGCAGTATGATTTCACAATCAAATTAAGCATATTTTAATAATGATTGGACTATAAGTGCTTTTACAGCATTTGTTTTTGTTATTTTTTCCCAAAGGGGTAGATTTATGGGCACAATTACCTGGGTAGGTATTCTTATCATCGTTGCAATTTCGGCATTTTTCATTGGTGCGTTTGTAACAAAGAAACAATTTAAGCAAGATGAGTTAGAACAACAAGTAGAGCAAGCTAATAATGCACTTGAGCAATACCGCCAAGATGTTGCCGATCACTTGGCAAGCACAGGGAAACTTGTCTCAAAGATGAAAGATAACTATGACCAGCTTCTCAACCATGTTGAAGAAACGAACAAACTATTATTAGCAGATAAAAAGCAGCACCCTAACGAGCCGTTCTTTTCAAAAGAAACCACCGAGCAATTGCAAAGCTCATTACAAGACCGTCGTGGCGATCGCTCAAGTGCAGAAGCACAACCTGCAGACTATGTGGTCGGTGAAACAGGGTTATTTACTGGTTCAAATAAAGTTTCAGAACATTCTAAAGCCTCTTGATGAACTTTTTTTTGACCCCATAGTCTTTAGATATAACAGCTTTATATCTAAACCAAGAAAAGGGCTGCTTATGCAGCCCTTTTTAGTTTTTGCTTTATCTCTGATGTGGAGTAAACCCTGACTATGAAAATGAAATTATCTGTTATTAGTGCTGCTATTTTATCTTCAAGCTTATTGTTAGCGCCTGCAGTTTCAATGGCTAAACTGCCAGTGGCGGTAAATGGTCAACAGTTACCAACCCTTGCACCAATGTTAGAACAAATCACCCCTGGCGTGGTGAGTATTCAAGTTTCAGGCTCAAAAGAAGTTCGTCGTCGTCCAACACCGTTTGATGACTTTTTTGGCGTACCACGCGGCGGTAGTCAAAAACGTGAATTTAGCGGCCTTGGTTCTGGCGTCATAATTGATGCAGACGAAGGGTATATTGTTACCAATAACCACGTTGTCGAAGATGCAGAAAAAATGATTGTCACCCTTGAGGATGGTCGTGAGTACGAGGCAACCAGAATTGGCAGTGATAAAGAATCAGATATTGCATTGCTGCAAATTGATGCTGATGACTTAACTGAGCTAAAAATTGCCGACTCAGATAAGCTGCGCGTGGGTGATTTTGCGGTAGCAATCGGTAACCCATTTGGTTTAAGCCACACAGTAACCTCAGGTATTGTGAGTGCGCTTGGTCGCAGTGGTTTAAACATAGAAGGTTATGAAGACTTTATTCAAACCGACGCGGCTATTAACCAAGGTAACTCTGGTGGTGCATTAGTAAACCTAAATGGTGAGCTGATTGGTATTAACACCGCAATTTTAGGCGCATCAGGTGGAAACGTAGGTATCGGCTTTGCTATCCCATCAACCATGATGAAAAACCTCGTTGATCAAATTATTGAGCATGGCGAAGTTCGTCGCGGTTCACTGGGCATTTCGGGTCGCCCGCTTGACGCTGGCCTTGCTAAAGCACAAAAACTTGATGTAAAACAGGGTGCCTACGTTATGCAGGTGATGGATGACACCGCAGCAAGCAAAGCGGGTATCAAAGCCGGTGACGTGATCATCAGCGTCGATGGCACTGAGATCAGCGGGTTCCATGAACTACGCAGCAAAATTGCTACGCTTGGTGAAGGCAAACGCGTAAAACTAGGTATTTATCGAGATGGTAAAGTTAAAATAGTAAATGTAACCCTCGATGGCGCAGCTTCACTAACAGCAGCTGGCGAAGAAACTCACCCAGCTTTCCAAGGTGCAACATTAGAGAACACTCAGAAGAGTGATGGCAAAGGAGTTGAAATAACCAGTGTGGCAGCACGCTCTCCAGCTGCGCGGGTAGGCCTTGAAGAAGGTGACGTGATTATGCAAGTAAACCGTCAACGTGTTGAAACAATCCGCGACATGAATAAGATTATCGAAAACACTAAAGGTAATATCGTCCTAGGAGTAAAACGAGGTCGAGAGCTTATTTTTGTATTAATTCAATAATTTTATTTGATTTTTCATGAAAAAATAACAGTGGTGCTTGCCGCTGTTATTTTTTTTGTGCCATCATTAAATAATTGCTCATTGATAATAAGAATATTGTGCTAAAACTTTTAAAATTTATCCTACCGCCGCTTTTTACTGGTTTAGGTATCGCCTTCTTGGTCGTGCTTTTTAGCCCGAGTTTACGTAGCGCTTTATTACCCAACATGAATTTACCCGTTGCGATCAGCTCGCAGCACATGAGCTTTGCCGATGCAGTGCAACGTGCAGCCCCTTCTGTGGTAACTATTTTTTCCGAAAGTATTTCTAACCAACCACGCTACAAACGTCAAAACACTGTTCAGGCACTTGGTTCAGGCGTCATTATGTCGCAAGACGGTTACATTCTGACTAATTATCACGTTATTAAAAATGCCGACTTGATCATTATTACACTGGCAGACGGTCGTCGTTTTTATGATGTTCAAGTGATTGGCTTTGATAGTGAAACAGATTTAGCTTTATTAAAAATAAACGCTGAACACTTACCTGTCATTCCTGTTAATGACAATTTTAAACCACGTGTAGGCGATGTTGTTTTAGCCATTGGTAACCCACTTAATTTAGGTCAAACCATTACCCAAGGTATTATTAGCGCTACAGGAAAGCAAAACTTAATCGACAGCCCTTACAGCAGCCTATTACAAATGGATGCTGCCATAAATGTAGGAAACTCAGGTGGCGCATTAGTTAATTCACGAGGTGACTTAGTAGGTATCACGTCGGCGCAATTCAAAACCCATGCAGATTTGGATATCCAAGGTATTTTCTTTGCAGTGCCCTACTCAATCGCTAAAGACATCATGGATATATTAATCAAACATGGTCGTGTTGTACGAGGTTATTTAGGTTTTAGAGGCACCGGCATAGATAGCACAGGCAAAGATGTTAGTGATAACTTTACGCCTGTAGCAGGAATGCGTATTACCGAGCTAGACCCGTTTGGACCGGCGTGGCAAGCGGGGATCAGAGAAACCGATATCGTAATTAAAATCGGCGGTATTTCGGTTGCTAACCCACAACTAGTTTTAGACAAACTAGCAAAAACTGAACCGGGCAATAAGCTAGAATTTGAAGTCTATCGTGATGGTGAGATATTAAAGATTATGGTTACTGTTGGCGAACTAGAGTCAAAATCTTAACCAAAAAAAAGCCTAACAGACGTTAGGCTTTTTTATAAGTATTAAGTTATTAGCTTGAACGGCGCTTAATATTAGCACCCAGCGCACTTAGTTTGTCTTCAATACGCTGATAACCACGGTCAACGTGGTAAATGCGATCAACAACTGTCTCACCTTGCGCCACAATACCAGTTAAAATAAGGCTTGCTGACGCTCGTAAATCTGTCGCCATCACTTGCGCGCCCGATAACCTTTCTGTATCACCACAAATTGCTGTATTACCTTCTAAGCGAATATTTGCGCCCATACGCTGTAACTCAGGTACATGCATAAAACGATTTTCAAAAATAGTTTCAGTGATGGTAGCACTGCCCTTCGCTACCACATTTAAAGCGGTAAATTGCGCTTGCATGTCGGTTGGAAAGCCCGGGTGCGGCATGGTCTTAATGTTAACCGCTTTTAATTCACGACCACGCATATCAAGGTAAATACTGTTATCAGTCACTTCAACCAAAGCATTCGTAGCGCGTAACTTTTCAATCACGGGATCAAGGCTATGGTGATCTGTGTTTTTACACAATACTTCGCCGCCAGCCATTGCCGCAGCGACCAAGAAAGTACCTGTTTCAATGCGGTCTGGAAGAATACTGTACTCACAACCAGATAACGACTCAACACCTTCAATTTCGATGCGGCTTGTACCTGCACCGCTGATTTTAGCGCCCATCGCAATTAAGCAATTCGCAAGATCAGTGATCTCAGGTTCGCGTGCAGCGTTTTCAAGAACTGTTTTACCATCAGCCAGCGTTGCGGCCATAAGTAAGTTTTCTGTTGCGCCAACACTCACCATTTCCATGAAGATTTCGGCGCCTTTTAAACGACCATCAACTTTGGCATTGATATAACCATTTTCAACCTTGATCACTGCGCCCATGCGCTCAAGTCCTTGAATATGAATATCAACCGGGCGGGCACCAATGGCACAACCACCAGGCAGTGAAACTTGTGCTTCACCGAAACGTGCCACTAAAGGCCCCAGAGCAAGCACAGAGGCACGCATTTGTTTTACCAGCTCATACGGAGCTAAAGTTTTATCAACCGTCGCGCCATCAATGATCAGCGTATCTTGCTGCCATTCTACCGTTGCACCAAGCGTTTTAAGTAAAGCTTCGGTGGTGCCGATATCACGTAAGCGAGGTACGTTACTAAAGGTACTTTTACCTTGCCCAAGCAGTGCTGCAAACAAAATAGGAAGTGCGGCGTTTTTAGCGCCAGAAATAGTGACTTCACCTGCCAGCGAGGTGCCACCTTGAATAACAAATTGATCCATGAGGAGGCCCTGAAACTATTGAGGTAAAATAAATTTTTGTTCGCGTTTCCATTCAGTCGGCGTGAACGCTTTGATTGATACAGCGTGGATTGTACCGTCTGAGATTGTTGACATTAACGGAGCATAGACCAATTGTTGTTTCTTAACGCGCGTTAAACCGTCAAAACACTCACCAACAGCAATCACTTCGTAGTGGCTACCGTTTGCTTTAACAATCACTTCGTCTAGCTTTAATTCGTCGCGTAATAACGTTTCGACTTGGCTTGTTTCCATAAATCTCACTCAAATAAGGTTGTGACCTGTCCCAACTGCATCAAGTTTTGCAGTTGCTCAGGAATATTTTGCAATTCAAGGCGAATACCTTGCTGCTTTAATTCTGCGAAAGAGTGAATTAACCAAGCTAAGCCCGCCGTGTCAACCCTAGATACACCAGAAAGGTCAAAATACCACGTTTTGTGTGTAGATTGTGACTTGGTGTTCAGAAGGCGTTCATTGGCGATAGAGTTTCGGGTCAGTTCACCACTGACCCGAAACTGATTATCCTCGAGTTGAGTAATATCAACGTTACTCATCGCCACCTTCACCTCTAAACTGCACTGGTAGTTGGCTCTTTTGCTCAAGTAAGTCACTCACGTGTTCGATACCTTGTTGACGCAAAATGCCTTGTAATTCACTTTGTTTAGCGTCAAGCAGGCTAATACCCTCGGCAATCATGTCGTATGCACGCCAATCACCATCTCGGTCTTCACGTACTTTAAAGTCAATTTTAATATCAGGCTTACCTGGTTCCACAATTTTCGTTTTGACTAGTACCACATCTTGACCTTTAAAAGGCTGGGCTGGGCCAAACTCAACACTTTGGTTTGTATACTGCGTAAACACACCAGCGTATGTAGCAATTAGGTATTTTTGAAACACATCAATGAAGTGTTGCAAATCTTTGATTGCTTTTGCCTTTTCTTCTTTATCTTCGATTGCACGTACTTTTGATACATGGTTACCTAACACACGAAGTGCAGCGTACTTGTAGTCAATGTAAGGCATTAACTCTTCTTCTACGATCACTCTTAGATACTCTTTATCTTTGGCGATTAAAGGCTGATCTTTAGTAATACGTGCAAAGGTATTATCTGATACTTTGCGCACCATTTTGTATGGGTCTTTTAAATCGACCTCAGGCTCTGCAGCGTGTACACCTACCGTAAACACCACGCTTAAAGCGATTAGAAATTTTTTAAACATCATTATTCACTTCCTTGGTTGAACAAGAACTGACCTATCAGCTCTTCTAATACTAATGCTGACTTGGTATCGGTGATGTAATCACCATCAGCAAGCGCTTTACTTTCAACACCAAACAAATCATCTAAAGCAGCATCATCTTGAGCGGCTGTCACTTTTTCACCCATGCAGCGTTGCTCTGCAGAATCGGCAGCAATAACCGGGTTAATACCCAAGTACTGCTCCCCTAAAATACCTGATGTTAAAATAGAGATAGAGGTTGTATCTGAAAACTTACACAAATAGTTTGCGTCAATCGCCATGTTAACTACTGGCACAAACTCTTTTGGATCAATTGAAATTGACTCAACACGCCCCACAACAACTCCGCCGACCTTAATTGGCGCTCGGGCTTTTAACGAACCAATATTTTCAAACTTGGCATTTAGTTGGTACGTTTCACCGCTACCACTAATGCCGGCATTTGCTACTTTGAATGCAAGCAATGCAAAAGCCGCAATACCTAGGGCTACAAAAAAGCCAACTAAAATTTCTAATTTCCGTGAATTCATCTTTATACCCTAATTAGCTGGTAAACATTACCGCTGTTAAAATAAAGTCAAAACCTAAAACTGCCAGTGATGAGTGTACAACGGTTTCTGTTGTCGCTTTACTTATCCCTTCAGAAGTAGGGATACAGTCATACCCTTTGTAAAGCGCAATCCACGTTACAATCAAGGCAAATACAAAGCTTTTAATCATGCCATTGACAATATCTTGCTGAAACGACACTTGCGCTTGCATGATTGACCAGAAACTACCTGAATCAACACCAAGCCAATCAACGCCAACTAAGTGAGCGCCGATAATAGCAACAGCAGAAAATATTAATGCAAGCAATGGCATACTAATAAAGCCAGCCCAAAAGCGCGGGGCAATAATGCGTTTAAGTGGGTCAATTGCCATCATCTCTAAGCTAGATAATTGCTCAGTGGCTTTCATCAAGCCGATTTCAGCTGTTAGTGCACTGCCCGCGCGACCAGCAAATAATAACGCCGTGACCACAGGCCCTAATTCGCGTAACAAACTTAGTGCCACCAATGGCCCTAAGCTATCTTCAGCACCATAACCGACTAATACGGTATAGCCTTGTAAAGCGAGCACCATGCCGATAAACAGGCCCGACACCATAATGATTAAAAGCGATTGTGAGCCGACCATATACAACTGACGGATCAGTAACGGCGTGCCTTTTTTGAAGTTTGGCATATTAACTAATGCGCCAAACAACATTTGCGTAGAGCGACCAAGCGCAGCAAAACGGCCTAACGTCTTGTGACCTAGCTTTTGAAACAGATCAAGCATTCGGTACTCCCAATAATTCATCATCATAAGCAGGAGCAGGATAATGGAATGGTACAGGACCATCCGATAATCCTTTTAAGAACTGCTGAACAAGCTCTGATTGATGATTTTGCATTTGCTCAGGTGAGCCTTCACCAATCACACCTTGATCAGCAATAATGATCACGTGATCTGCAATACTAAGCACTTCGGTTACATCGTGCGTTACAATAAGCGACGATAAACCTAACACCTCATTCAGTGATTTGATCAGCTTAACAAGTACCCCCATCGATATAGGGTCCTGGCCGGCAAAAGGCTCATCATACATAATCAGTTCGGGGTCAAGGGCTATCGAGCGAGCCAAAGCTGCACGGCGTGCCATACCACCTGATAATTCAGACGGCATTAAATCTTGTGCACCACGAAGACCTACAGCTTGTAACTTCATAAGGACTACAAGCCGAATTAAATCTTCACTAAGTTGAGTGTGTTCGCGTAAGGGGAAAGCGATATTGTCAAACACAGACATATCAGTGAATAAAGCACCACTTTGAAAAAGCATACTCATTTTAGTGCGGGCAGCATAAAGTTCCTTGCGAGACATGCTAGGAATACTATTGCCTTCGAACAAAATATCACCAGAATCAGGCTTAAGTTGACCACCTATCAAGCGTAACATGGTGGTTTTACCTATGCCGCTCGGTCCCATGATAGCGGTGATCTTGCCTTTCGGAATGTTAAAACTCATATTTTTATATATGATTCTATCGCCCCGTGAAAAGGTTACATCCTTGATTTCTACTATTGATTGCGACAAGTCGCTCTCCATAACGTTTTTCACTCGTTTTGCCATTTTAAAGTTTTTTTAGTCAAGATGGAAAAAACAATTCGTAAAATTTTGTAATATTTTCTATTCGCCAAATTAAACTCTACGCAGTTGCTCCTTAACCACACCTGAAATCTCATTCCTAAAAAACCGCGCTTTGTGCCTGCCAGCCTATTCTTTTACTTATACTTTCCTGCTCGCTTTTGTTACTATTTGCAGTCATCTGTTTCAGTAATGTTGGCGTATCACAATGGTGACTTCTTTTGTCATTTTAATTATTGGTTTTGCAGCACTTGTTTGGAGTGCCGATCGGTTTGTTTATGGTGCGGCTGCACTCGCAAAAAATATGGGGATCCCGACCCTAATCATAGGTTTAACGGTTGTTGCTATGGGTTCTTCAGCCCCTGAAATGATGGTATCTGCTTCTGCCGCGCTTGCCGGTAAAACTGATACAGCAGTAGGTAATGCTGTTGGCTCAAATATCACCAATATCTTACTAGTACTGGGCGTAACGGCACTACTTCGCCCTCTTTCTGTCTCGTCAATGACCTTAAAACGAGAAATGCCTTTAGTACTACTTGTCTCAATTGCGGCATGGTACGTGTTTTCAGATAACTACTTTTCGTTTGCCGAAGGTATCGCATTAGCTCTTGCCTTTGTTGTCTTCATCGCAGGCTTAGTGATTGTTTCTTTACGCGCTAAAAATCAAGACGATGACCCTTTCGTGAGCGAGGCATGTGAAGATGTTCCCGATAATGTCAGTACTAAATCAGCTATCCTATGGCTTGTTATCGGTATGATACTTTTACCTATCAGCTCACATTTTTTAGTCGAATCAGCCGTTGATATTGCTAAATACTTTGGCCTTTCAGACCTTGTAATTGGTTTAACAATTATCGCTATTGGTACCAGTCTACCTGAACTGGCTGCATGTATTGCTGGGGTATTGAAAAACGAAGATGATTTAGCATTGGGTAATATTGTAGGCTCGAACATTTTCAACCTACTCGCTGTTTTACCACTGGCTGGGATCATCAACCCATCGATTATCGACCCATCTGCAGCGAACCGCGATGCCCTTATCATGATTGCAGCTACTTTAGTGCTGATTGCCATGTCATTGAACTTTAAAGGTGCTCGCCGCATCAATAGAGTAGAAGGTGGCTTTTTGTTAGTCGCATTTATTGCATATCAAGGCTATATTTTTAGCCAAATAGGATAATCAATGACCCAGCTAAATTTTATTGCGCAAGGTAAGCGCGTTCTTGAAATTGAAGCGCAAGCTTTACACGAAATAGATCAGTACATCGATGAACATTTCGAGCAAGCTTGTCAGCTAATGTACCAATGCACAGGCCGTATCATCGTTATAGGCATGGGTAAGTCTGGCCACATTGGCAATAAAATAGCTGCCACATTAGCAAGCACTGGTACACCGGCATTTTTCGTTCATCCTGGCGAAGCAAGCCATGGCGACCTAGGGATGATCACTCGAGATGATGTAGTAATGTGCATTTCGAATTCGGGTGAAACCAGTGAAGTGTTAAGCATTATTCCTGTTATTAAACGAATTGGCGCAAAAATGATTTCGCTAACAGGTAACCCTGACTCAACAATGGCAAAGCTCTCTAATGTGCATGTTTGCATTAAAGTTAGCCAAGAGGCATGCCCACTGGGTCTTGCGCCAACGGCAAGCACTACAGCAACTTTGGTTATGGGTGATGCAATGGCTGTTGCTTTACTCGAAACACGTGGCTTTACAGCCGATGACTTTGCATTATCTCATCCCGGAGGCAGCCTAGGTAAGCGCTTGTTGCTTACATTAAACGATGTAATGCACAGTGGTGATGCAACACCAATAGTGCACGAGTCGCAAAGCATTAAAGATGCGCTTATTGAAATGTCTGCTAAAGGGTTAGGTATGACAGCCGTGGTCGCGGAAGACCAAAAACTCTGCGGCTTATTTACGGATGGTGATTTACGTCGTATTTTAGAGCAACGTATTGATATTCATAGTACCGCCATTAGCCAGGTCATGACGCGCTCATGTACTACAGCCAGTGCAGAGATGCTGGCTGCTGAGGCGTTAAATATTATGGAACGCAAACGTATCAACGGCTTGATTGTAATCGATAAAAATAACACACCGATTGGCGCGCTTAATATGCAAGACCTATTAAAAGCAGGAGTTCTGTAAGTAATGACATTCGCCGAGCTATACCAGCCCCTTAGTCCTGATGTAAGTCAGCGTGCTCAAAAAGTTAAGTTACTAATATGTGATATTGATGGCGTTTTTTCTGATGGCCGAATTTATCTTGGAAATCAGGGCGAAGAGCTTAAAGCATTTAATACCAAAGATGGCTTTGGCATAAAAGCACTCATTAATAGTGGCTTTGAAGTTGCCGTTATTACTGGGCGCCATTCACAAATAGTTCAGCAGCGAATGACTAGCCTAACCGTGCAGCATATTTATCAAGGCCAAGAAACAAAGCTGATTGCATACCAAGAGTTAAAAGATAAACTTGGCCTAGAAGATGAGCAAATAGCGTACATTGGTGACGATGGCCCTGATTTGCCTGTAATGGAAAAAGTAGGCTTTGCGGTAGCAGTCAATGATGCGCACCCACTGATAAAAAAACTGGCTCACTATACGACCATGCTACCGGGTGGCTTTGGCGCTGTACGTGAATTAACAGATTTACTGATGTTAGAAAACGGTAAGCCGTTAACTAGCGATGGAACCAGCGCATGAATATAGCCCGTATTTTACTGAGTATTGTTTTTGTTTGTTGCATGGTGTGGTTGTGGTATCCGTACTTTAACCAAACAACAAACACAATAAATAGTGAAGACGAGATTATTGCAACTCCCGATTATACGGCCGTTGCACTAAAGCAAACCGCTTATGATGAGCAAGGCAAGATTAGCCATAAAGTGGCCGCTGCGAAAATGGAGCTTTATCAGCAGCTTGGGTTTACCTTTTTTGAGCAACCTATTTTTACACTTTATGGCGACCAGCAAATTTGGCAAGTAAAAGCTAAAGAAGCCACCTTATATGAAAACGATCAGCTTATTTTTGAAGGCGATGTTGTTGCTAAAAACTTAACCCATAATGGCATGATCGAAGATATTAAAGCTGAAAACATTAACGTTGATATAGAACAAATGACCATGTTTTCGAAGCAACCTGTGACGCTAACAGGACCAAATTTAAAAATTACCGGTAAAGGCCTAAAAGCTAATTTAAAAACCGAGATTGTAGAGTTAACTAACCATACACGAACCATATACTATGACCAATAAACTGAAGAAATTACTCCTGATCCCAAGCTTATTGATTGCCTTTTCAGGCGTAGCTGCCGAGCAGACAGGCGCACAAATTAGCATAAGCTCAGATCGTCAAACTGGTAAGCTAAAAGATGGCGTTGGTATATTTGAAGGCAATGTCGAAATTATACATGGTAACCGCCGGATCACAGCCGAACGCCTTGAAGCCCATGGTGGTGATACAGAAGGTACTGTTGAGTTAATTATCGCCACAGGTAAGCCTGCTTATTTTGAAGAAAAGCAAGCAGATGGCACGGTAATGAGCGCCAGTGCAGAAGAAGTTCGCTACGACGTAGCCAAGCGCTTCTTAACTTTAAATGGCGAAGCCGAAGTGACTCAAGCAGGCCAAAAAGTAACAGCGAAAAGCATTACTTATGATATGGCACAACAACTAATTAGCGCAGAAAAAGACGAAAACTCAACAGACCGTGTACACACAATCTTAGTGCCTGTTGACAACAAACAAGACGATAAAGGCCAACCATGAGCACATTAAAAGCAGAGCTTTTAGCAAAAAGTTATAAAGGCCGCCAAGTTGTCAAAAATGTGGGTCTTGAGGTTGAAGCGGGCAGTATCGTTGGTTTGCTTGGCCCAAATGGCGCAGGCAAAACCACCACTTTCTATATGATTGTTGGCTTAGTACCTAGCGATAAAGGCAAGATCAGCATTGATGATAATGATATTACACTTTTGCCAATGCATAGCCGAGCACGTTTAGGGATTGGTTACCTACCACAAGAGTCATCTATTTTTAGAAAGTTAACGGTTTATCAAAACCTAATGGCTATTTTAGAAACGCGTAAAGATTTAAATAAACAAGGCCGAGAAGAAACACTCAACAACTTACTTGATGAATTTAGTATTCAGCATATTCGTGATAGTCAAGGTATGGCCTTATCTGGGGGCGAGCGTCGTCGCGTAGAAATTGCTCGGGCATTAGCCGCAAACCCTAAATTTATCTTGTTAGATGAGCCTTTTGCTGGTGTTGATCCTATTTCAGTGTTAGATATAAAGAAAATTATTGAACACTTAAAAAATCGTGGTATTGGTGTATTAATCACTGACCATAATGTTAGAGAAACCCTTGATGTTTGTGAAAAAGCCTACATTGTTTCTCATGGGGAGCTAATTGCATCAGGAACACCTGAGCATGTTTTAGCTGACCAAACCGTACGCGATGTGTATCTAGGTGAGCAATTCAGGCTATAACCAATAAGCCACCATCTAGCGCATCTGCTAAACTAAATAACAATGACAATAAATCGATATAAATTTACCTGTGACTGCACAGGTGTCGATAACACATAAAAGGATTGTTAGGGATACATGAGGCAATCATTACAGCTGCGCATGGGCCAGCAACTTACAATGACTCCACAACTGCAACAAGCAATTCGCTTGCTGCAGCTTAGTACATTGGATCTCCAGCAAGAAATTCAAGAAGCACTTGATAGTAACCCTCTGCTTGAAGTGGAAGAAGCAGATTACAACGATGAAAACATTGGTAAGAACGAGCAAAAAGCTGAATCTGATGATACTCAGCTAAGTGCATCGGCCGAAGAAGCGCCGAGTGAGTACGAACAAGAAAGCAGCGATGCCCTTAACAAAGACACCGTTAGTGACGATTTAGCTATGGATGTGACATGGGATGAGTACATGAGTGCAGCCCCATCAACATCATCAGGTCCAATGCCAGAAGATGAGTCAATTTATCAAGGTGCATCGACTGAAACCCTCCATGAATACCTTATGTGGCAATTACAACTCACACCATTTAGCCCAACCGATGAAGCGATCGCTGTCGCCATCGTAGAGGCAATTGATGACTCAGGTATTTTAACTGTTAGCTGCGAAGACATAGTCGAAAGTTTTAATCAAAATAATGATGAAGAAGAAATCGAACTAGATGAAGTCGAAGCGGTCTTAAAGAGAATACAGTTGTTTGATCCAGTAGGGATTGGTGCCCGTAGCTTACAAGAGTGCTTATGTATCCAGCTTCGCCAATTCGATGCGAGTACGCCGTATTTAGCTGAAACTAAAATGGTTTTATCTGAGCATATTGAATTATTAGCAAGTCGCGACTATCGCACTTTGATGAAAAAGACTAAGCTTAAAGAAAGCGAACTAAAAGAAGTAATGACGCTGATCCACAGCTTAAACCCTAAGCCAGCAGACAGCATAGTTCGCGAAGAGTCTGAGTACGTTATACCCGATGTATCGGTTAAAAAAGTTAAAGGTCGTTGGGTCGTTGAACTAAACCCAGATTGTATGCCAAAAATTAGAGTGAATAGCCAATATGCAGCTATGTCACGCTCAGTAAAATCGAGCAGCGATAGCCAGTTTATTCGCTCTCATTTACAAGAAGCTAAATGGTTTATTAAAAGCTTAGAGAGCCGTAACGATACACTTTTAAAAGTGACCAATTGTATCGTACAGCAACAACAAGCATTTTTTGAACATGGCCCAGAAGCCATGAAACCAATGGTGCTGAACGATGTCGCAGAAATGGTCGAAATGCATGAATCGACAATTTCACGTGTTACAACACAAAAATACATGCACACCCCTCGCGGGATTTTTGAGTTGAAATATTTCTTCTCAAGCCATGTCAGCACAGAAAACGGTGGTGAGTGTTCATCAACAGCAATTCGCGCTTTGATCAAAAAGCTTATCGCTGCAGAAAACTCAGCTAAACCATTGAGTGATAGTAAAATTGCAGATATATTGGCTGAGCAAGGAATTAAAGTAGCTAGACGCACAATTGCAAAATATCGAGAGTCTCTAGCGATACCTCCGTCTAATCAGCGTAAGAGTTTGATTTAGACGTTTTACATAGAAGGAAAATGCTTATGCAACTAAATTTAACTGGTCGTCATGTAGAAATCACTGATTCATTAAGAGACTATGTAAACAGCAAGTTTGCAAAACTAGAAAGGCATTTTGACCACATTAATAATGTACATGTCATTCTAGATGTAGAAAAATTAAGCCAAAAAGCAGAAGCAACTTTACATGTAAATGGAGGCGAGCTCTTTGCCTCAACTGCACACCAAGATATGTATGCAGCCATTGACTCGCTAATCGATAAACTAGATCGTCAAGTCATTAAACACAAAGAGAAATTAGCTCGACACTAAATTATGAAACTTAGTTCACTTACTAACCAGGACTGCAGCAAAGCTGCGGTCCTTTTTAATAGCAAAAAAAGAATCCTTGAATATATCAGCGAGCTGGCTCACCAGCAGCTTCCTCATTTATCTCAACAAGACGTCCTTGATGCCTTACTCAATAGAGAAAAATTAGGCAGTACAGGTATTGGTCGTGGCATTGCTATTCCACATGGCCGCATGAGTGGTGCAGAGCAACCAAAGGCATTTGTCATAGTGAGTGAATCCCCAATCAATTTTGACGCAATTGATAACCGACCTGTGGATATTTTCGTTGCACTCATCGTACCAGATGGAGACAGCCAACTTCACCTAAAGACCTTATCGACAATTGCTGATAGACTAAAAGATAAAGAGTTTTGTAAACAGTTACGTAGCGCCAAAACAGACCACGAACTGTTTCAGGTCATATCAGCAGAGGCATAAATGGAATTAATTATCATCAGCGGTCGCTCAGGCTCAGGTAAATCGGTCGCTTTACGTGTACTTGAAGACTTGGGTTACTACTGTGTTGATAATATCCCAGTCAACTTATTACCTTCGCTTGTTCGTAGCGTTTCAGACAACTATGACAAAATAGCAGTCAGCATAGATGTGCGTAACTTACCGAAAGAGCAGCAAGAGTTTAATGATATTCTTGAATACCTGCCAGGTTTTGCAAACCCAACACTGTTCTATTTAGACAGTGATGACCAAACTCTGATCAAACGCTTTTCTGAAACGCGACGCTTACATCCTCTATCGATTGACTCGCTGCCACTCGATTTAGCAATTAAGCAAGAAAGAGTATTACTGGATGTACTGATCACGCGCGCTGATTTTATGATTGATACCACCGACCTGAGTGTTCATCAGTTAGCTGAATCAATTCGTGAAAAGATCTTAGGTAAAAAAGATAAAAAGCTGATTATCACCTTTATGTCGTTTGGCTTTAAACATGGTATTCCAAAAGAAGCCGATTACGTATTTGATGCACGTTTTTTACCAAATCCACATTGGGAGCCAGATCTAAAGCCACTCACTGGCTTAGATCAACCAGTAAAAGATTACCTTGCAAGTCATAGCATAGTGCAAAAATTTACATGGCAAATTCAAACATTTGTGCAAACATGGTTGCCTCACCTTGAGCGTAACAATCGAAGCTATCTTACTATCGCAATTGGTTGTACTGGCGGGCAACATCGCTCGGTATATTTAGCGCAGACCATTGGTGATAGCTTTTCAAAAACGCATGCGAACGTAAAAATCCGCCATCGCGAGCAAGATATTTAATTGGATGCCAGATGCACGCAGAAGACACGTTTTTAATTCAAAATAAGCTTGGCTTGCACGCACGAGCAGCCACTGTTTTAGCACAACTTGCTTTGCAATTTGATGCTAAAATTATGCTTTATCAAGACGATAAAGAAGCTGAAGGTGATAGTGTTTTAGCCTTAATGCTACTTGAAAGTAGTCAAGGTAAAGAAGTGCGTGTGGTATGTGAAGGCCCAGATGCAGAGGCTGCACTGAACGCAATTGGAGAATTAATTGCACAACGCTTTCATGAACAAGAATAGCGTTTGCTAAGGCTTAACCGTTTAAGTTAAACTTAGTTCAGGTATTTATAATTCTCTTTAAATATCCTACTTTTATATCGTTCACACCTTAAAAATACAAAGCACTTAATAATTTTATCGCAGTGTGAAGATATCCTGCAAATACACCACTTAGCAACTATGCTGTATTTGCAGAATCTGTATTAATCTATTTTCAGTTGTAAGGACGCCAATGCCAGAAGCCTTTGAACAAGACTACCCACTACAACAACTTAAACAAGTGACCAAGTCACTCAATAGTGGACAATTTGTTCAGGTGCGAGGCATGCTCGCTAAAACAGCTCCGTGTGATACCGCTTTATTATTAGAGTCATCTCCCCATAAAATTCGTCGCATGCTATGGCAGTTGGTAGACCCAGATGTGCGTGGTGATGTTTTAGAAGAACTCTCTGAAGACGTACGTTTAGGTATTATTGCTCAGATGGAGCCTGAGCACATTGCTGCTGCAACCGAAGACATGGACGACGATGACTTAGGTGAAGTTCTTCGTAGCCTTCCTGACACCGTTTATCAAGACGTAGTCAGTGCAATGGACTCGCAAGATAGAGAAAGGGCAACTCAGGCACTGTCGTACCAAGAGCGTTCAGCCGGTGCCCTGATGAACAGCGATACGGTAACAATCCGTCCAGATGTTACCTTAGATGTAGTCCTGCGCTATTTACGCTTGCGTGGTGAACTACCAGAGGGTACAGATGACTTATACGTTGTTGATAAACATAACTGCTTTTTAGGCGCGCTTTCGTTAACCACATTACTGACCAACTCATCGGATAAAATTGTTCGTGATTTAATGGATGAAGAGTGCGAGTCAATCCTGATCTCAATGGATGAAAGTGATGTAGCGCAATTGTTCGAGCGTCATAACTGGATTTCAGCCCCTGTTGTTGATGATAACGCTCACTTACTTGGTCGTATTACCATCGATGATATCGTTGACGTAATCCGTGAAGATGCTGAACATAGCATGTTAAGCCTTGCTGGTCTTGACGACGAAGAAGATACCTTTGCGCCAGTACTCAAAAGTTCGCAGCGTCGCTCTATTTGGCTGGGAGTTAACTTATTAACCGCATTGCTAGCAGCAATTGTGGCAAGCTTTTTTGAAAACACCTTAGCAATCTTGCCTATTTTGGCGGTACTAAATGGTATCGTACCTTCAATGGGTGGTGTTGCAGGTAGCCAAACATTAACACTGGTTATTCGTGGTATAGCGGTTGGCCATATCAACCAAACAAACCAACGCTTCTTATTACTTAAGGAACTGGCGATAGGCGCACTGAATGGCGTTATTTGGTCGATATTAATTGCTGGTGTGGTTGCCCTATGGCAATGGGACTTTAAGCTCGGTGCGGTCTTAGCGTTTGCGATGTTTATGAATCTTGTTGCCGCTGGTATCGCGGGTGCGAGTATTCCGTTAATTCTTAAGAAAATGAAAATTGACCCAGCCCTCGCCGGCAGTGTGGTACTGACAACCGTCACCGATATTGTTGGTATTTTTGCCTTTTTAGGCACCGCAACCTGGTTATTGATCTAATATAAAAACGGCCCTTTAAGGGCCATTTATATCTTTTACTTTGCGCGCTGCTTATTTTTACCTACTCTAGGTTTGGTATTGGCCTTTTTGAATTGGCTAAAACCAGTGTGACGTGTAAGTGCTGCACGGCCTTTACCACCTTTACTATTTGCCGCTTTTTCGTTGCGACTCTCTTCAGGAACCAAACAGTTTGGCCCTTTACCGATTAAATTCGCTTTACCCATTTTTCTAAGAGCTTCGCGGATCATCGGCCAGCCAGCAGGATCATGATAACGTAAAATAGCTTTATGCAAGCGACGCTGACGTGCCCCTTTTGGCACAGGCACTTGTTCAGTATTGTTTTTAATATTACGTAACGAGTTCATCTCGGTATGATAAATTGTCGTTGCATTGGCCATTGGCGACGGGTAAAAATTTTGTACCTGATCAAGCTTAAAGTCATTGGCCTTTAACCATAGCGCCATGTTAACCATGTCTTCGTCTTTCGTTCCTGGATGTGCAGAAATAAAATACGGGATCAAATACTGTTTCTTACCGGCTTCTTTTGAGTATTTATCAAATAGCTCTTTAAATTTATCGTAAGCACCCATGCCCGGCTTCATCATCTTAGATAATGGGCCATCCTCGGTATGCTCAGGGGCAATTTTTAAGTACCCGCCTACGTGATGAGTAACCAGCTCTTTTACATAGCGAGGATCTTCTACTGCTAAGTCATAGCGTACGCCTGACGCAATCAAGATTTTCTTCACGCCTTTCACATCACGGGCTTTTTTATAAAGCTCAATCGTTGGGGTGTGATCGGTGTCCATATGCTTACAGATATCAGGATAAACACATGATAAACGTCGGCACGTGCTCTCTGCCTTTTTGCTCTTACAGCGCAATTTATACATATTCGCTGTTGGACCACCTAAGTCAGAAATTACCCCTGTGAAGCCCGGTACTTTGTCACGAATTTGCTCAATTTCATCAATAATTGATTGCTCTGAACGGCTTTGAATAATGCGTCCTTCATGTTCTGTAATCGAACAGAAAGAACAACCACCAAAGCACCCGCGCATAATATTCACCGAGGTTTTAATCATTTCATAGGCAGGAATTTTTTCATCGCCATAGCTTGGGTGCGGAATACGCTGATATGGCAAACCAAATACGCCATCCATTTCTTCAGTTTCAAGCGGAAATGCAGGCGGGTTCACCCAAATCGAACGGTCGCCATGGCGTTGAAACAAGGCACGTGCACAACCTGGGTTTGTTTCTTGGTGCAAAATACGCGACGCATGGGCATAAAGCGGTTTATTTACACTCACTTGCTCATACGCTGGTAACTTAACGTAGGTCTTTTCCCATGGCTTAGGACGCGCAGGCTGAATAGTGATTGACTTGGCAGCCTCTGCGCTTAAATCAATACCCGCTTGTTTAAACTCAGACTTACTACAACCGACATCATCTGCACCATACGGGTTTGGAATTGGATCAATCTTACCGATTTTATCGATAGCCGTAGAGTCACTGCCACGCCAGCCCGGCAAAGGCTCTTTTCGAATAACCGCGGTACCACGAATATCTTGAATGGTATCAACCGACTCACCACCAGCAATTCGGTGCGCAACTTCAACAAGCGGACGCTCGGCATTACCGTAAATTAGAATGTCTGCTTTGGCATCAAACAAAACACTTCGGCGTACTTTTTCTTGCCAGTAATCATAGTGCGCAATACGACGTAAACTCGCCTCAATACCACCAATAATTAACGGAACATCTTTATAAGCTTCACGACAGCGTTGACTATACACAACCACAGCACGATCAGGACGTTTACCACCTATGTTACCCGGCGTGTATGCATCATCATGGCGCATACGCTTTTCAGCAGTATAGCGGTTGATCATCGAGTCCATATTGCCCGCAGTCACACCAAAAAATAAGTTAGGCTTACCTAACGCCATAAAGGCATCTTTTGAGTTCCAATCAGGCTGAGCAATAATACCAACGCGAAAACCCTGCGACTCAAGCATGCGGCCAATTACAGCCATACCAAAACTTGGGTGATCAACATAGGCATCGCCACTGACGATAATCACATCGCAACTATCCCAGCCTAATGCATCCATTTCTGCACGGGTGGTTGGTAAAAATGGCGCCGTGCCATAGCATTCAGCCCAATACTTAGGGTAAGAAAACAGGCCTCGCTCGGCTTTTAATGCGCTCATAAAGTGTACTCTGCTAACAAAAGGGGCGAATTATACCCCACTCTTATAGATTATTATAGAAAACAAAACGCCCTTCACATTGAAGGGCGCTGCAAGTAACTAGGGTCAAGAGCAAAGCTAATTAATGTTTGGCTTGTAAATATGTGATTAACTCGTTCTCAGGCATAGGCTTAGCGTACATAAACCCTTGTACTTCATCACAACCAAGCTCAAGTAAATAATCGGCTTGTGCTTGTGTTTCAACTCCCTCTGCGATTGTTTTTAGACCTAATCTTGCACCCAAAGAAATAATTAACGCAGCGATAGCCTCACACCCCTTACCTGGTAGGTCTTTTATAAATGCTCTGTCGATTTTGAGTCTATCTAACGGCAGTTTTTGCAAATAACTCAACGATGAGAAGCCTGTACCAAAGTCATCAATCGCAATTTCAATGCCAAATGCTTTTAACTCCTCAAGAGTGGTAATAACATTGCTCAGCTCGTCCATTACCACACTTTCGGTTACTTCAAGCTCTATAAACTGTGGCTTAACTTCATATTTTATTAGAGTGTCTTTAACCTGCTGCGCATAACCTTTCACTTTAAACTGTGGCACTGAAACGTTTACAGCAACACTAATGTTAAAGCCAAGCTGTTCAAGACGCTTTTGTTGTAAACATGCTTGTTCTAGTACCCACTGCCCTATTTCAACAATTAAACCTGCATCTTCAGCCAAGGGAACAAATATAGCTGGGGAAATATATTGGCCATTTCCTGACGGCCAACGTAGCAATGCTTCACAGCCGATGATCTCTAATGTATTCAAATCTAGTTGCGGCTGGAACCACACTTCAAGTTTACGTTGTTCAAAGTCTTGACGAAGCTGCCTTATAATCCCTAAGCGCCATGCCATCTGCTCTTCCATTTCTGGAGTGTACGTGACGACCATTTCAGAGGAATTCTTTTTAGCTTGGTTCAAAGCTATATATGCCAATTTTAGAGTTTCAATACCCGCTTTCTGAAAGTCACCTTGAAGGCACAAGCCAATCTTAAAATTGATAGGTAAAATATGTTCGCCAGCAGTAAAAGGTAAACTAAGATGTTCGCGTAACTGCTCAAGGTCATAACGCTGTTTTGGTAATATCAAACCAAACACATCAGCACCTATTCGAGAAAGTAGCTCGGCATCTGGATACTCTTGTTGCAGCCTTTCAACAATGGCATTTAAAAGCAAATTACCAATTTCTTGTCCTAAACCATTATTGATATCAGAGAAATGGGCAACATCAATCAATAAAAAAACATAGTCTGTTTTACCGGGCTGATAAAAACGCTCTACTTTGTTGATAAAATCATTACGATTAGGAAGACCTGTTAAAATATCTTTATACGCTGCATCACATAAACGGTTAAACAAGCGCACATTATCAAGACCAACACTTACATTGGTTAAAAAGATCTCGGCAAATTGTAACTGCGAAGGGCTTGGCGTTTGATTAGTTTCTAAGTAAATCGCGGCTTGGCGATTTTTACTTTTTAGTAGATAGGTACTGTCAAGCTCAGTATGTTGATGCTCACCTTGTGCTAAGCAGTTTTTCACTTGTAAAATGATACGACCATTATCAAGCTGCTCAATTCGCTGACCAATTACATCGTTGTATTCAGCGCCACCGCCCAAAACAAAAACCCGATCGTCATCTTCAATCGAACCACACAGTAAGCCGTGAGGTTCACAATCTAAAATAAACGAAAGCTGCTTTAATACAGCCATGGTAAAAGCTTTGATATCGGTAAAGCCTAAAATAGCCTTCGAGGCGAGTAGAATATTGTTTAATGCGCGGCTTTGAAATTCGAGCTGGCAAACTTGTTCATAAGAACGGATAGCTGTTACCAGTGAAGTAATCAATTTACTACGAGTCAGCTCAGTTTTAGTTTTGTAATCATTAATATCGTACTCGCGGATTACTTTTTCTTCAGGGGCATACCCTGGCTGACCAGTACGAAGAATAATACGAATATTATGATTTTTTAGGCATTCCCTGACCTGCTTCACAACTTGTAAGCCAGCATCATCTGACTCCATCACAACATCAAGTAAAATAACGGAAATAGAATGGTCTTTTTTAAGTAATTCGAGCGCTTCTGCACCAGAGTAGGCATGATGGAATCGCAAGCCTTTATCCCAAAACTCAACCCCAGATAAAGCTAGCTTAGTGACAGAATGTATTTCAGGATCATCATCGACTATTAATACATCCCAAAAATCAGATACAGTTTCTTCGAGAAGCTGCTCATCATCTTGGTCGTTAAATAAAAAGTCATTACTGTCTGATGTCATTAATAATTCCTTAAAGTGAACACCGTAAAACTGTATCGATGGTGACTCTCCACTTTACAACGATGCATAAAAATTCTATCACTTATTCGACTGTGGTACATTAGTGATAACATATACAGTCGTATCAAAAAGATTATAGCCTAAGATACGTATAATGTTATGAAAGATATAAAACTATTGCCTGAGGTGAGATTATTAAATTATTCTTTGTGAGTTTAAAAGCATTATTTGTTATGACACTCATCGCGCTTGTGGTGGGTTTAATGCTTTCTCAACAATACACTGTTGATAAGTCGATAAGAATATCAGCAAGCGCCGAAGAAATCGCAGGTTTGGTTAGTGACTTTAACCAATGGCCTGAGTGGCAACCTTGGCAAGCAGTTGACCCAAGTATTGAATTTATAATTGCAGAGCCAAGCCAAGGCGTTGGCGCTCATCAGTTTTGGCAAAGTCGCTTTGGCAAAGGCGAGATGACCATTACCCAACTAAATAAAAATGCAATGATGTTTAATATTTTGTTTAACCAAGAACACATTGCAAAAGGCGAGATACGTTTTTCAAATGCCGCTGATGGCGTTGAGGTTAGATGCACATTACAAGGTGAAGTCAACACTCCTATTATTGGCGGCTACCTCGCTTTATTAAGCCAATATATACTTAATAACTCGGTTAAGTTGGCTTTGAACAATATAAAAACCTATGCGCAGTTAGCAACAACAGAAAAGGCAATTGCTACCGATGACAGTCAAAGCGGCTCAAGCGAGAATTAATCTTGCTAACATAATCGAAAACCAGCTTGGATACCCTATCCATAAAACATCGTCTGTAAAAATCAATCAAACAAACGATGAACAATACTCGCCGCAAGGACAACAACAGCTACCCTATCAAGTAAAAGCTGAAGCAACATTACTCGACAGAGCCCATACACGCCAAGAAATCCAATTAATAAAGCGCCAAGAAAATATCGAAACCATTATGGCAATGGCGATGGCGTTTTGCCCCGATGTAACTGGCCAACAACGACCGGATTTCGATTGGATAGAGCGCTTTATTAGCTTATGCGAAGATACTGCAAATACTGCAATGCAAAAACTGTGGGCAAAAATATTGGCAGGTGAAACTGTTGCTCCAGGTACATTTTCAATCAAAAGCTTACAAACGCTTAAATTTATGACTCAGCGTGAAGCCGATGCATTACAGCGCTGCACCTCGCTGTGTGGATTTAACGAAAAAGACCACAGTCACTTAATTCTCTTGGGCTTTTACAAAAAGCCGTCGCTTTTTGATTTATTAAGAAAAGGCAACAAAGTGTCATTTAACTTGGGCAAAACCCCGGTTAGTTTTCCTGACATTTTGACTTTAATGGATATTAACTTGTTGTATCGAAAAGAAATTGAATCAGCAGTATTAAAAGCAGGACAAGAGTTAACCCTTAGTTTTATGAATCAGCGCCTTGTATTAAAAGCTAAAAGTAATGATTTGGTACTTAGTTACTATAAGTTTACTCAAACTGGTGATGAGCTTAAAAAACTCATTAGTACACCGATAAATAAAGCTTATAAAAATATTTTATCAACATCCTTAGAAGATGAGTTTGACGTTAGCTGGCATGCTTTAAAATAGCCTGCCAGCTAATAATAGATTCACCATCTATTTAGAAGTGAATTTGAATACCTGCAAATGGCCCAGAAGCATCAATATCTGTGTAGATATCATCGATATCATCAAGCTCTAGCGTCATTGAACGATAGCCCGCTTTAATATCCATATCAATAGCAAGGTTATCAAGTAACGCATAAGCAATACCGGCTTGATAATCTTGAACCTTACTATCATCAATAGCCAGTAAGCTACCTTCAAAGAAAACACTCAAGCCAGTTAATGGTAAGCCAACTTCAGCACGACCATACACTAATGGTACAAAGCCTGAAAAATCAACACGCTCAGTAGTGCTTGGTCCACCGTTTTGCGATGTACCCGTTACCGTAATCTCACCATCAAACTGTTTAGCATTGACACCTAAATCGATAGACACTAAATCGTTATCAAAAATCTCATAGTAAAGAATATAATCAACATGTGACAAATCACTTACCGTACCAACGGTTGTACCTACCACGTAGTTAGAATCGCCAAAGCTAAAGCTTTCATCAAGCATGGTTGAACCGTTTAATTCAAGCTCTGTGTACTTAAGTTTAATATTTGGTACAAGTGGTACTGGGTGCTCTAGTGCTGCGTAGTAGCTCGTAAACGTCTCATCATCAAATTTGAAGCTTTGTAGATTACCGTCTTGGGCAAAACTACCGCTGTTATCAGATTGCCAGCCATCAACACCAAGATATAAACCTAATAATGTGTCAGCTTGCGCTGTCGGAGCTAAACAGGCCATCGATAAAGCGGCCGCTAAACAGTACTTTTTCATCATTTTATCCTTGCGCTAAAAGTTCGCTAAGTTCAATTAGAGCCGCATTGGCTCGAGAAATATAATTCGCCATTACTAATGAATGATTGGCTACAAAGCCAAAACCACTACCATTTAATATCATTGGACTCCACACGGTTTCTTGTGTGGCCTCTAATTCACGAATAATCTGTTGCAGGCTAACACGCGCATTTTTCTTTTCTAAGACATCGGCAAAATCATATTCAACTGCCTGTAAAAAATGCAGCAACGCCCATGTTGCACCACGAGACTCATAAAACACATCATCAATTTGCCACCACGATGTTTTTACCTGATTCTGTAAAGGCGTATAGGTTGCTTGATGGGCTGCGGTATCACCGGCTAGATCTGTGTTTAAGCGTTCTTGGCCGACACTGGCACTTAAGCGTTGGCTTAAGCTGCCTAGGCGTTTTTCAGCTTCTTTTAACCAACCACGTAGATTATCTGCACGGGCATAAAACTCGCTATCGCGGTCATTTTGATCCGCAATTTGAGTTCGATATACAATTAGTAAATCAATGCCTTTTTGATATTCAGCCTCAGCACTTGGCCATGCCCATGCTACTGAACTTATATTAAATTGCGGCTGTGCTTTTTTTAGAGCCTCATGTTCGGTCGACTGTGATTGCGAACGACTAAAGTCTTTACGCATCGACAATACCAGGTCTCGAGTCATCTCAAGCGCCCCGTATTCCCATGCCGGCATATTATCCATCATCACACTTGGTGGCATAATATCATTTGATAAATAGCCACCCGGTTTGTTTAACAATGTACTTGCAACATTAATGAGTGTTGACGTGGTTGTGTAACCGGTGACAAACTTTTCACCCCGTTGTTGGGCTTCTTGTTTTGCCTTGTTTACAACACCCATGCGATCTGGCTCACTACTCCAGTAAACCGCAATTGCATAGAAAATAATTAAAATGATAAGTAATGCGCTGGCTATTTTTCCTTTATGCTCAGACATGGTACCTCCTAGTGGTGTGAGTGTTGTTCACTCTTATTTGCAGCCTGTTCAGACATTTCTTGTAAAGACACAACCTTAGCTTGAGTAAAAACTCGGTTGCCGTTTTTAAAATATAGCGTGAGTTTACGCTCTTGCCCTGCTTTTAGTTCATCCTCTGGTTCAAAAACCATTAAATGATAACCGCCAGGTTTAAATTCCACCTGACTATGCGCGCTAATTTCCAGTGAAAGAACCTGTTGCATTTTCATCATGCCATCAACATGAGTATGCTGATGAATCTCAACGCGGCCTAAACCATCCAGTTCGGCTTTAGTAAGCACTGTGGCGTGATCGCTTGGATTGGTAATAGTAAGATAAGCAACTGTCGCTTTACTAGCGGGTAAGAATTCTCGAACTTGGGCGTCACTCACGGTAACTTCTGCAACCTCGCTGTGCTCATGACCGCTATGGGCAGATGTAAACGTACTAAATAATAAACTTGCAGTAAAAAAAGACAGTGCGGGTAACAACTTCATTATGTTTTAATCCTTGTTAAGACATCTACTTACCCGCTAAATTTAGCATACTTTGGCTATTAAGGCAGTTTATTCACAGCTTAAGCCACTGATTTTTTGTTATCGGCAACCAGCCAACACAACGCGGCGATTAACAATAACGGCCATGCAATTACAACTGAGCCAAATAAAAACGCAAGCACTACGCCAATCACAGCAACAACACCTGCGCCAATTAAGCCAATAGTAAATAAAGCAACCCCAGCCACAACGGCAATTACTGCGATGATAGCACCAAGCACTTCAAGCCCAGCCCAGCTCATATCCGCAATTGACAAAGGCAACTGCCATGTATCAAACGATACAAACGAAATTGTATCTGTGCACAGTAATAACATTGCTAAGATGATGATAGCTAACGTTTTCATAAAAGACTCCTAGTAACCTTTAACTGGTAAAGTGCAATGAGCCACTAAATAACCCAAGCCTATTAACAACGGCATTTGAATAAGTAGTATGATCATGACTAAACGTGTAGACCATACCGGAAAGCCTAATCGTGCAGCTAAGCCACTACACACACCAGAGATCTTCTTGTTACTTAGATCTCGGTACCAACGTGTTGATGTATGATATGTATTCATCACTAAACTCCTAAGCAGATTGCTTCATACTTGCTTTTAAATCAGCAAGTTCTTTATCAATCGCGTCATTTTTCTCAAGCGCTGCAATTTGTGCTGCTGTTGAATTTGCCGCATCACTTTGCGTAAGTTCATACGCTTCAACCTGCGATTCAATATTTTCAACGCGTTGCTCTAAGTAGTCAAAACGCGCTAATGCATCTTCAACTTTACTGCTATGCAGCTGCTCTTTTACTTTTAAACGTGCTGTAACAACGCGCTCTTTTTGCATATAAGTCAGTTGCTTTGCTTTTGCATCTGCAAGCTTATTTTGTAAACGCTGACAATCTTCAGTGAGCTTTGCTAGTGACTCAGCCACTTTATTCATTTCAGCTTGTTGCGCTTCGATTTCTGTAGTTAAACGCTGTTTTTCAACTAATGCTGCTTTGGCAAGATCGTCACGATCTTTACTCAGTGCTTTTTCTGCCTTCGCTTGCCAGTCAGCTACTTTTGCTTGTTTAGCGGCAATTTCACGCTTCATTTGCTTTTCTTGCGTTAGAAACGTGGCTGCAGTTGCACGACACTCACTCAATGCATCCTGCATTTCTTTCACAAGTAAGTTCAGTAGCTTTTCAGGATCTTCTGCTTTGTCTAATGCAGCTGAAAGGTTTGCCTGAATAATGTCATTTACGCGATTTAATACACCCATGTGACTCTCCTGTTGATTATTGGGTTAATACATCAAGGAGATTCCAATTCTTGTGCCAACTACCACAAAAATCAAAATAATCATTTAAATACAATAAGTTGAAATTTAAAAATCAAGAATTAGACTGACTGGTGACTGAATGGAAAATAACTAATTTGACTAAAAAATTAACTTTTTCACCAAATTTTAGGATCAAAAAAAGCCACAAAATGTGGCTTTTTTAATGAGGGATATGATTAGGCTTCTGGGACAAAACTTAAGGCTTTATCCATAACAGATAAATCAGCCGCTTTACCATGACCCTTTTCTGAAAGGTGACGTCTGAAACCACGCGCGCCAGGTTGGCCTTGGAAAATCCCCAACATGTGGCGAGCAATATGCCAAAAGTTAGCACCTTTACTCATTTCATCTTCGATATAGTCATACATAGAGCGAACAACCTGATGACGAGTAAGCGTAAAGGCTTCATCACCATAAATGTTTTCATCAACCTCAGACAAAATAAACGGATTACTATACGCTTCACGACCAATCATAATGCCATCAACATACTCAAGGTGAGCCACACTATCAGCAATGGTTTTCACGCCACCATTTAAACTTAAGTGAAGTTGCGGATAATCTTTTTTCAGCTGATAAACACGCGGGTAATCAAGTGGTGGGATCTCACGATTTTCTTTTGGGCTTAAACCATTTAACCATGCTTTACGGGCATGGATAATAAAGTCATCACAACCAACATCATGACTTGCTTCAATTAAGGCACATAAAAACTCATACGAGTCTTGCTCATCAATACCAATGCGCGTTTTAACTGTAACAGGAATAGTCACTTCGGCCTTCATTGCTGCAACACAGTCAGCAACCAGCTTCGGCTCTGCCATTAAACAAGCACCAAAACGACCATTTTGCACACGGTCTGAAGGACAACCAACATTAAGGTTAACCTCATCATAGCCACGCTCTGCCGCTAACTTTGCACACTTAGCCAACGCTTCTGGATCTGAGCCACCAAGCTGCAATGCCACAGGCCCTTCATGCTGGTTAAAATGAAGGTAGTCGCCTTTACCAAATAAAATCGCCCCTGTTGTCACCATCTCTGTGTAAAGCACAGCATGCTTAGTCATTTTACGGTGAAAAGTTCGACAGTGACGATCTGTCCAATCTAACATGGGTGCCACGGAAAAACGGCGGTTTAATGTCGTTGTGCTCATAACATAGCCCCTTCAAAGATCAATACGTTTACTTGCAACTTGATTACCTAATACGATTAACGCTCAGTACAGCGATGACGCAATTTTAAGAGATGCATCATGCCCTGACAAAATTTTCGATATTATATCACTAATGCTCAATCGCAACATGACATAATCAAAGATGGGGAAGAAAAGAATAAAAGAAGTGGACTACACACTCACTTCTTACAAAATGATGGATAAATTAACTTTTAACTTCATTAAGGAGGTGTTCTAAGTTTTTACCTGTAAGTTCAAATATGGTGATTTCTAACTCTTTATAATCTTCGTTCTTAAGGTTAACTAGTTTGGCACCCACTGCAATACGCGCTACTTTTTCAACAGGGTCGATTTCAACAATTTCAATTGATGCATGAGTATCATGATCTTTTGACTGCACATAGTATTCACTAAAAAATGTAGCATCAGCGCGAACATTCGGGTTGCTGTCAGACACTGATTGTAAAAGTGTACCTTTCTTTAAATCACTTTTACGAAGTGAAAAGCTGTACTCAGCAACATTTGCATGACCAATGATCACTGTTACTGCGCTTTCACCATTAATTTTAAAATCATGATCAGTTACTTCAATAACTTTTAACTTACCACTGTCATAGGTTGGCTCCATGCAAGCACCTAAACTAAAAATCAGAAAAACTGATAAAACAACATTTTTGAGTAGCATTCTCTATTCCTTAAATTTTTATTGCCTACTTCTTAACTTAGATAAAAGAAGACAAATATTCAAAGTTTAAATTACTGAAAATGCACTTTAATTCATCTTATCCAACGACACTCAAACCAAAGTAGTGAGCTATGCCGCCAAGAATGTTTGTCACAGCCACTGAAGATAAAATTAGTCCCATCACTCGGCTGATTATACTGGCACCACTATCACCAATTAATTTGTGAACTTGAGTAGCCAATAAAAGTAACACTAAGACGATAATGAGCACCGATAACATTATCGCAGAGGTAACTAGTTGCTCTAACCATGTGTATTCATTATTGCGTGTCATCAACACTGCACCGAGCATTGCCCCTGGGCTTGCAATAGATGGAATTGCCAGCGGAAAGATAGCCGTTTCGGTACTATCACGGACACTTTTAATTTCGCTTTCAGGCTTACTCTCGCCAAAGATCATAGACAGCGCAAAAAGTAATAGAACAATGCCGCCAGCAATCTGAAATGCCGATAAAGGAATTTTAATTGCGTTTAACAGCAACTCCCCAGCAATAACAAAGAAAAGTAAAACTAATGCCGACACTCCTACCGCTTTAAGTGCAACTTTGCGTTTAAACTTGGCATCATCCCAGCGGGTTACAGCAATAAAGACAGGCACCGTACCGATTGGATCAATCACAGCAAAAAAGAAAATGAACGCGGCGAGCAACTCAGTCATTAACAAACTTCCTTGAAAACGAGATAGCGAATAAAAACACTGCAACTACAATACAGTATGTTAGTATATCACGGTAGCGTAAGGATAAGAGAAGATGAATATAGAATCACTCGTTAGTAAAGCAAAACAAGTCTGCGACAATCGTGGTGCACGTTTCACGCCTATCCGTGAAAAAGTATTTCGCCTTTTAGCTAGTGCGCAAGGTGGTGTAGGTGCTTATGACTTATTAGAACAACTTAAATTAACTGAGTCTGGTGCAAAACCTGCCACTATTTATCGCGCGTTAGATTTTTTGTCTGAACTTGGCTTTATTCATAAAATCGAAAGTACTAACTCTTTTATGTTGTGCCATCATTTCGATCATATTCACCCTGTACAACTATTAATTTGCGACAGCTGTGGTTTTGTTAAAGAGTTACATTCAACAGTGATTTCTCACGAACTGAATAATCTCGCCGCAGAAAGTGGATTTATTGTCTCTGGACAAACTATCGAAGCACATGGAAAGTGTGAAAATTGCAAAGATTAAGTGCACTGTTCAGAACAGCCACTACACTTAAGTTATAATTGCAGCTTGGCTGCGTAACCTGAGGGAAATTAAATAATGAATGTGGAGTTCATCAACCCATTTTTATCATCATTATTAAATGTATTGAGCACCATGGCTCAAACAGAATTGAAACCGGGTAAACCTAGTTTAAAAAAAGATGAAGTAGCCCGTGGTGATGTTTCCGGTTTAATAGGTATGGTTGGACCACAAACAAAAGGCTCACTTTCAATCTCATTTGATGAAAGCCTAGCATTAACCATTATGGAAAGAATGCTCGGAGAACGACCAGAAACTATCGATGAAGAAGTTACCGATATGGTCGGTGAAATCACTAACATGGTGACAGGTGGTGCTAAAAACTTACTTGGCGAAAAAGGCTATGAGTTTGATATGGCAACGCCAGTTGTAGTGTCTGGCAAAGGACATACAATTGCTCACAAATGCGAAGGTGCCAAGGTGTTAATTCCATTCACGTCAGCTGACGGTAACGCCAATATCGAAGTAAGCTTTGATAAACTATGAGTTGGCAGCAAAAAACAATTCAATTGAAGCCTCGCTCGCGAGGCTTTCACATTATTGATGACGAAATACTTCGTCAACTCCCCGAAATAACACAGTACAAAGTCGGTTTATTACACCTTTTCATTCAGCACACTTCTGCAAGCTTAACCATTAACGAAAATGCAGATCCGACTGTGCGAATGGATATGGAAAGTCACTTCAATCACTTTGTACCAGAACGACAAAGTTATTATCGTCATGATTATGAAGGTGATGATGATATGCCAGCCCATATAAAAAGCAGTACATTAGGTGCTGAACTCACCATACCAATTAATCAAGGCCGCTTAATGCTAGGCACATGGCAAGGTATTTATTTAGGTGAACACCGAGACCATGGTGGTGCTAGACGCATTGTCGCGACGATTCAAGGTCAGCTCTAGAAACTAGCTATAGACAAAGTTTGATTTTAACAGCTTTATTTAAGAAAGTATTTTGGGATTTTTTAGAGATTGGAGCGGCACACGAGGCTCGAACTCGTGACCTCAACCTTGGCAAGGTTGCGCTCTACCAACTGAGCTAGTGCCGCACAATAAGTTACTAGTTTCAATATCTTGGAGCTTTCAACTTTCCCCTTGAAACTTAAACCAATTTCTTTTGGTGAGAAATTGGAGCGGCACACGAGGCTCGAACTCGTGACCTCAACCTTGGCAAGGTTGCGCTCTACCAACTGAGCTAGTGCCGCATAAATAAGTTGTAAGCTGCAAGTTTCTAGCTTCAAGCTAATGCTTTCAACTTTCCCCTTGAAACTTAAGCCAATTTCTTTTGGTGAGAAATTGGAGCGGCACACGAGGCTCGAACTCGTGACCTCAACCTTGGCAAGGTTGCGCTCTACCAACTGAGCTAGTGCCGCACAATAAGTTACTAGTTTTAAGTTACAAGCTTCAAGTTAGTTACTTTCCTCTTGAAACTTAAGCCAATTCCTTTTGGTGAGAAATTGGAGCGGCACACGAGGCTCGAACTCGTGACCTCAACCTTGGCAAGGTTGCGCTCTACCAACTGAGCTAGTGCCGCTTTCAATTACTTAGAGACATACCAACCCCGCGGGGTTAACGTCTTAAGCGGGGCAGGATTCTACAATAATCCGATGTGTTTGCAAATGTTTTTTACAAATTAAAGAATTTTTCTTGGTAAACCTTTAATTCCATGATCGAATCTTTGATATCGTCGAGGGCTAGATGTGAACCTTTTTTGTTCACTTGCGCTAACACGTCAGGTTTCCAGCGACGCGCAAGCTCTTTAACTGTGCTTACATCGAGGTTACGGTAGTGAAAGTAGTCTTCCAATTCAGGCATGTACTTATTCATAAAGCGGCGATCTTGGCCGATAGAATTACCACACATAGGCGAAGCACCCGCAGGTACCCATTGCTTCAAAAATGCCAGTGTTTGCTCAATGGCATCTTGCTCTGTGAATGTGCTTGCTTTACAGCGAGCTGTTAAACCAGATTGACCGTGCTGAGTCGTACACCACTCATCCATGCCATCAAGCAGTTCATCGCTTTGATGAATAGCAATAACAGGGCCTTCAGCCAAAATGTTTAAATCACTGTCGGTGACAACAGTGGCAATTTCGAGTATTTTATCTGTTGCTGGTTCGAGGCCGGTCATTTCCAGGTCGAGCCAGATAAGATTTGATTTATGAAAAGACATAGTTACCTTAGCGGTGCTTTCCTTTAGATCCAACACATTTAGATATATCATATTAGTATCATCAGTCGACCTAAAGCTTTTTTTTCAAAAAGCCCGACATTTACTCAAGTTATAGGCCAAAAGTGGCAAAACAAAAGAAATTAAGTAAAGGCCAATCGCGTCGAATTAAGGCCAACCATCAAAAACGCCTCTCTAATGCAGATAAAAAGCAAGAGAAAGGGGCAACTGTGCAATGGCAAAATGACAATTTAGGTCCTGCCGAAAATGCGGTAGTGATCAGTCGATTTGGCCAACATGCCGACATCGAAACCGAATCAGGCAGCATATTACGTTGTAATATTCGCAGAACAGTATCGAGCCTTGTCTGTGGTGATGAAGTTATTTTTCGCCGTGCAAAAGTTAGCGAAGGCGACTTAGCTGGCGTTATTGAGGCAACTCATGAACGTCGCTCACAACTAACGCGCCCTGATTTTTATGACGGGGTAAAAGTCGTCGCTGCCAATATCGACCAAATTTTAATGGTCTCTGCGGTACTGCCTGAGTTTACGCCAAACATTATCGATCGCTATTTAGTTGCCTGTGAAGACATGGGAATTGAGCCTATTTTAGTGCTCAACAAAATAGATTTAATTGACGATGAAGGCCTTGCTTTTATTAATGAAATTCTCGATATCTATCGAGAGTTAGGTTATCAAGTACTGTTAGTCAGTAATAAAACGGGTCAAGGCATCGATGAACTTAAACAAAAACTGGTCGGTAAAAACAGCATTTTTGTTGGTCAAAGTGGTGTGGGTAAATCAACCTTAGTCAACACTGTACTGCCAAATGCTGACATTCTAACCCAAGAAGTCTCTGAGAACAGCGGCCTTGGTCAACACACAACAACCGTATCGCGATTACACCATTTACCAAGTGGCGGTAATCTTATCGACTCACCAGGAATTCGTGAGTTTGGCTTGTGGCATTTAGATGTTGAGCGCGTTACATGGTGCTTTAAAGAGTTCCGTGATTTTATTGGTGGCTGTCGTTTTCGAGATTGTAAGCATTTAAACGATCCTGGCTGTATAATTCGCCAAGCTGTTGATGATGGTGAAATTTCAGAACTTCGTTTTGACAGTTACCACCGAATTTTAGAAACTATGGCCGACGGCCGTGCTGGTGCACGCGCTCCTCGCGTATAACTATTTAGGAAATAACAAGTGAGTTTAGATAAATTCAAAATTGCTATGCAATATGCCATGCCAAAACATTTCATTTCGCGCATGGTTGGCAAGTTGGCAGCAGCAAAAGCGGGTGGCTTAACAACGGCCTTAATTAAATTGTTTATCAAACAATACAAAATTGATATGAGTGAGGCTAAATACCCAGATCCAGCTCATTACAAAACTTTTAATGAGTTTTTCACTCGCCCATTAAAAGAAGGCATTCGTCCACTTGCTGAAGAAAGCGACATTATTGCTCACCCAGTTGATGGTGCAATTAGCCAATTAGGCGATGTAGTAGACGGTCAAATCATCCAAGCAAAAGGCCACGACTACAGCTTACAAGCACTACTTGGTGGCAAAGAAGAAGACACAGCGCCGTTTTTAGGCGGTAAGTTTGCGACTATTTATTTAGCGCCTAAAGATTACCACCGTATTCACATGCCTGTTGATGGTACGCTGAGCAAAATGATCTACGTACCGGGTGATTTATTTTCTGTAAACCCGTTAACAGCGCAAAATGTACCTAACCTATTTGCTCGTAACGAGCGAGTTGTGGCTATCTTCGAAACCGAAATTGGCCCGCTAGCCATGGTACTTGTTGGTGCGACAATTGTTGCTAGCATCGAGACTATTTGGGCAGGCACAGTAACGCCACCAGCGGGTAAAGATGTATTTAGTTGGAATTACCCAACGAAAGGTGACAATGCAATTACCCTGAAAAAGGGTGAAGAAATGGGTCGCTTTAAATTAGGCTCTACCGTTATTTTAGCTTGGGGTGCAAATCAAGCTGAGTTCTTATCAGATCAACACCCTGAAACAGTAACGCGTATGGGCACACCATTTGCGAAAATTAACGACTAATAAGTTCAACTAAGCACAATTAAGCAAACCACTTTAGCTAAAAGTGGTTTGCTTAAAATTCACTACAAAACCGCGCCTACACTCTGAGCATTCACTATCTTTTTGAATATTAAAGCGCTGCTGCTTTAGTGTTAGCCCATCAAATTGAATAAACTCACTACCGACTTTATGGCCAAGCAATATATTGATAGCCAATAAGCTTTGCATGCTACCCATAACCCCCAGTAACGGGCTCAATACCCCAGCATTATCGCAATTAAGCGCTGTTTGCTCCTCAGTTTGCGGGAACACACAACCATAGCAAGGGCTCTGTTCATCACGAAAATCAAAACTCATCACTTGCCCCTGCGTTGCAATAGCTGCAGCTGATACAAGTGGGATAGATTTAGCTAAACAATAGCGATTAACCAAGTAACGGGTAGCAAAGTTATCACTACAATCGAGGATAATGTCAGCACCTTCAAGTAACTCAGCACAGTTACTTTCATCAAGCTTTTGGCATAGAGGCTTAACCGTAATTTGATTATTTAAACTGCTTAACACCTTGGCTGCCGCCTGTGTTTTTGCCTGCCCCATATGGTTTACTTTATAGAGTATTTGTCGCTGTAGATTTGAAAGCTCAACTTTATCGTCGTCAATCAAAGTGAGCGTTCCGATTCCTGCAGCCGCTAAATAAAACAGTGCTGGTGAGCCAAGCCCACCCGCCCCGACAACCACAATATGTGCAGCCTTTAACTTTTGCTGCCCCGCATGCCCCACCTCTTTGAGTAGCAAGTGGCGGCTATAACGAATTTGCTCTTTGTCGCTTAACGCGCTCATATTAAGACTGACCTTCGATCAGCTGTTTTAACTTGGCAATGGCTGCTTGGTAGTCTTCGGCTTCAGTAATCGCACGTACTACTGCAACACTGCCAACCCCCGTACTCGCAACTTGCTCTGCACGTGATATATCAATTCCACCAATCGCCACCGTTGGATAATCAGCCATCAACGGCACAAATTTTTCGAGCTTTTCTAAACCTTGAATTTGCCCTGTCATGTCTTTGGTGGTGGTTGGATAAATAGCGCCAAACGCCATATAACTTGGTCTGTAATTATGCGCGCGTAGCATCTCATAAAAGCCATGAGTCGAAACACCTAAGCGTAACCCTGCCTCTTTTATGGCAATTAGATTAGCGGTTTGTAAGTCTTCTTGCCCTAAATGCACACCATAAGCGCCGTGTTTAACCGCTAATTGCCAATAATCATTGATATACACCTGTGCATCGTACTTTTGCCCCAGCATAATTGCACTTGCAATGGCATCTTCGAGTGTTGCATCGTCTGCATTTTTCATTCTTAATTGAACGGTTTTAACTCCTTCGGCTAAACACTTCTCTAACCAATCAACCGTATCAACAACGGCATATAATCCAAGCTGTTTAGAGTCGCATTCGGCAAAGCCTGCTGCCATGGTAAAATCAACTGGGCAGTCAAAGTCGAGCTCATCACCTAGCCAACTTCCCGCCTCGATGACTTGTGGGTAATCCGCCAGCTTAGTAGGAAAGCAAGTATGTGCAACGGGGCCAATCCCTTCGCCATAACGAACGGCTGCTTTTAATCCTTGGTTTATATAGGCTTTCGCTAAAATAAAAGCATCTTTGAGTGGATACTGTTTGGCTAAACACGCAGCAATCACAGAGGCCATACTGCATCCAGTACCGTGACTATGCGGAGTTTGAATTTTTTCGTTACCAAGCCAATATGCGTGATCACCTTGTACGCAGTAATCAATACAATAGCCACTTGGGTAATCCCAATGACCCCCTTTGATGATCACCGCTTTTGCACCATAGCCTGTTAGCTTTTCGGCGGCTTCTTTCACTGCGCTTGGGCCAATCAAATAAACACCGGTTAATAGCTGCGTTTCGTGAGTGTTCGGTGTTACTACATCGACTAATGGCAATAAACACTCTTTAATGGCACTAACAGTATCTTCTTCTGTTAATAAATCACCACTTGAGGCAATGGCAACCGGATCATAAACAACCAAAGGCGGCTCTGCCCAAGTTGCTTTGTAATGTTTTAAATGCTCACTAATAAGCTGTATTTGCTGCACATTGGCAAGCATGCCAATTTTAATCACGCTGGCAGGCATATCACTGGCTAAGGCTAATAGTTGCGACTCAATCACCTCTGTTGATATCGGGTTCAGCGCTTCTACACCTAAACTATTTTGTGCCGTTAAAGCAGTAATAACCGTACAGCCATGTACGTTAAAACTTTGCATTGCTTTGATATCGGCTTGAATTCCTGCACCGCCGCCCGAATCTGAGCCAGCTATGGTCCATACAACCTGATTCATGTTACTCCTCACTTTTTATTCTTGATGCCAAAATGGCATTCCGAGCGTCGGCGTTGATGGGCTTGCCACGTCTTTCTCTGGCATCGCTTTGGCCAAATGGCTATATCGCCCCGCTTCAACAGCACTCTTAAACGCTTTACTCATCGTTACTGGGCAACCTGCACCTGCAATTGCCGAATTTAATAATACGGCATCATACCCTAATTCAAGCGCTTGGCAGGCATGAGATGGTAAACCTAAGCCCGCATCAACAATTAAAGTATGGTTTGGCAAGCGCTCACGGATCATTTTTAAGTTGTAAGGATTCAGTAAGCCTTTACCCGTGCCAATCGGTGCGCCCCAAGGCATTAGTACTTCACAACCTAAATCAGCGAGGCGCTGACACAGCACTAAATCATCAGTGCAATAAGGTAAAACTTTAAAGCCATCGGCTAATAAAATTTTAGTGGCTTCGAGCAGTGCGATTGGATCTGGCTGTAAATTATATTCATCACCAATTAGTTCTAACTTGATCCAATCAGTGGCAAACACTTCGCGGCACATTTGCGCCAAGGTCACCGCCTCTTTTACGCTATGACAACCCGCCGTATTTGGCAGCACCTTTAATCCGGTGTTTTTTATCAATTGCCAAAAATCATCACCCGCAGCAACACTTTGCTGGCGTCTTAATGAAACCGTGACAATTTCAGCCTGTGAGGCCACTATCGACTCTGTCATAACACTTGGCGAAGGGTACAGTGCTGAGCCAATCAGTAACCGACTCGTAAATTGCTCACCATAAACCGAAAAACTATCCATCTTAGCCCCCTTGAATTGGCGACAATAACTCAATGCTGTCGCCTTCGTTGAGGGTTTTAGCATCGCACTGGCTGCGCGGTACAAAGTCACCATTTACGGCAACCGCAAATGGCGGTCTTGCGCCAAACTGGCTCAACGCCTGAGTCAGCGATGTATTGTCGTTCACTGTAACTGATTGACCATTAATTAAAATATTCATTTTTATCCTTAAGCAATTAAGCTCACTGCGTCATCAACCACCTGAGGCGCAAGTAAATAGCCATGACGATACAAGCCATTAATACTGATCACTCGACCTTGTTTTGTGACTTTCGGACGGTTGTCTGCAAACGCTGGACGAAGCCCTGATTGCAAACTTTCGATACGCCCTTCAGCAAAGCCGCTATGCACCGTATAAGCAGCAGACAATAACTCCAGTGCCGAACGCACGGTGACTTTACCGCGGTCTTGCGATTCGATTTCAGTCGCACCAATCACAAATTGATGATTTGGCTTAGGAGCAATATAAATTGGGTAACGCGGATGCATCAGTCGTATCGGTCTAGTTAGGTTCACCTCTGGTGCATATAAACGCGCCACCTCTCCTCTTACTCCACGCAGTAAAGGTTCAGTCTGTTTTGCACCTAAGCCTCGGCAATCAAATACATAGTCAAAGCTTTGGCCATTCACCTGATGGGCGTTCAATTCAACTTTACAGCCAAAGTTAAATTGCACTCCTTGCGAGGTAAGCTTTTTAAAACTAGCGCGATAAAATGCCTGATTATCGAGTTGCCCTTCACAAGGTAAATACACACCTTGATGGAACCGCCCAGCTAGTTCTGGTTCAAGATCAGCGATTTGAGTGCCAACCAATGCGTGTGCCTGATAGCTTTCAAGCGGTTTTAAGCGGCTCACAAAACTTTGTAAATCGCCCTTATCTTGCTGATGAGCAACCACTAAACTGCCTGTTTGTTGAAAATACACAGCTTCATCGAGCTCACTTAAAATTTGCTGCCAACGAGTGATGCTATTAAGCCCTTGTAGGGCTAAATCCTGTTCACACAAGACTGATTCAGCAAGGGGTGCTAACATCGCTGCGGCAACGCTGCCTGCACTGTTGCTAGCATGTTCATCACCTTGTTCAAACACACTTAACTGATGCTCTTTAGCAAGTGCCAATGCAGTTAAACGGCCAGTTAAACCAAAACCCAGTATCGCTATCTTTAAAGACATAAACTTTCTAGGCCCTAGGCCCTAGGCAAAAAACCCAGAGCCTATCGCTGATGCCTAGCTCCATCAATTAAACTGCTTTGTGGTAAATCTCAGAGCCTGTTTTTTTGAACTCGTCTGATTTCGCTTTCATTTCGGCTTCAACATCAACCATTTTGATTTCGATAGCATCACCTACGTTATTTGGATCTATCCCTCTTGCTTCAAGATCTTTGGCGTAATCACGTACTTCTTGAGTGATCTTCATCGAACAAAACTTAGGTCCACACATAGAGCAAAAGTGTGCAATCTTGCCTGATTCTTGTGGCAGTGTTTCGTCGTGATATTCGCGGGCGCGTTCTGGGTCTAAACCTAGATTAAATTGGTCATGCCAACGGAACTCAAAGCGTGCTTTTGATAATGCGTTGTCACGCTCTTGCGCACCCGGATGGCCTTTTGCCAAATCGGCAGCATGAGCAGCAATCTTGTAAGTGATTAAACCTTCTTTAACGTCTTCTTTGTTAGGTAAGCCTAAATGCTCTTTAGGGGTTACATAACAAAGCATGGCACAGCCGTACCAAGCAATTTGAGCAGCGCCAATACCTGATGTGAAATGATCGTACCCCGGTGCAATATCCGTGGTTAATGGACCAAGAGTATAAAACGGTGCTTCTTCACAGTGTTTTAGCTGCTCTTCCATGTTCTCTTTGATCATATGCATTGGCACATGGCCAGGGCCTTCAATGAACACTTGCACATCATGTTTCCAAGCAAGTTTTGTCAGCTCACCTAAAGTACGTAATTCGCTGAATTGAGCTTCGTCATTCGCATCGGCAATAGAGCCCGGACGCAGGCCATCACCTAATGAAAAACACACATCATACTGTTTTAAAATTTCACAGATTTCTTCAAAGTGCGTGTATAAGAAGTTTTCTTTATGGTGCGCTAAACACCATTTCGCCATGATTGAGCCGCCACGCGAAACAATACCGGTAACACGCTTTGCCGTCATAGGCACGTAACGCAGTAATACCCCAGCATGAATAGTAAAGTAATCAACACCCTGTTCTGCTTGTTCAATCAAGGTATCGCGGAAAATCTCCCACGTTAGGTCTTCAGCCACACCGTTTACTTTTTCAAGCGCTTGGTAAATTGGTACCGTGCCAATTGGTACTGGTGAGTTACGTACCACCCACTCACGAGTTTCGTGAATATAGCGACCCGTTGATAAGTCCATTACCGTGTCGGCACCCCAACGAGTCGACCACACCATTTTTTCGACTTCTTCTTCGATTGATGAAGTGACCGACGAATTACCAATATTCGCGTTCACTTTAACTAAAAAGTTTCGGCCAATGATCATCGGCTCGGTTTCTGGGTGGTTAATATTGTTAGGAAGCACAGCGCGGCCACGAGCAATTTCATCACGCACAAATTCAGGGGTAATAAAATCAGGAATACTAGCACCAAACGATTCGCCTTTGTGCTGGGCTGCAAGTAACTCTTCACGAATTTTAGCGCGACCCATGTTTTCACGGATTGCCACATATTCCATTTCAGGCGTCACGATGCCTTGTCGCGCATAATGCATTTGCGTGACGTTTTTACCTGCTTTTGCACGGCGGATCTTTGGTAGGTGCTCAAAGCGGATATGATCTAATCCTTCATCTGCCATTCGCTGTTGAGAAAATTGTGAAGTCACTGAGTCTAGAATTTCAGTGTCGCCGCGGCTTTCAATCCACTTTTCACGGTATTTCTCAAGGCCCTTGCGCACATCAAGTTTAAAATCTGGATCAGTGTATGGGCCTGATGTATCGTAAACACGAATTGGCGCGTTAGGCTCAAATACGGGATTCTCTTCAGTACCACCGATGAAGGTATCGCTGAGGGTGATTTCACGCATCCCTACTCGCACATTATCTTGCGTGCCTTCTACATAAACTTTATGAGAGTTAGGAAACGGTTGGCCCGTTAAGTTATAAATATACTCTGATGCAGCCGCACGAACTTCGCGGCGAGATGGTTTAGTTGTTGTGTTTGACATGACTTACCTCATTGCTTTAAGGGTTGTCTTGTCAGATATTGCAAGTGCAATAGAGAGTGGCAAACGCCATTGGATCGTTAGTAAGTTAAATGCTTACTAGTGCAGCCTGTGCCGCTTATGCCCCAAAATTTGGCGCACAAGCGCCTAGTGAGGCAGCTTGTTCCCTACGCAGGTGTTAGCCTGATCAGGTTCACGGATCCCGCTTTCGCGATCTCAGCCTTGTTAAAGGCACTCCGACAAGTTTAAATTCGTTATTTTTTATTAACGCAATGAGTGTACGTTAGTTAAAAATTTGCTGCAAGCACATGCGCTTTAGTTTTTGGCGATAAAGGTAAAGCGGTGCGTACCTTGCAAAGTCAGTTGCTCACCTTCAAGCTTAATGGCTGCACCTTCTCTTAACGCGGTTAACAAACTACGTTCGAGTTCATCGGCTTTCTCACCGCACGATTTACGTGTCATGCCTAGCTTGTTTACTACAATTGAATCATCGTCAGTTAGAACTGCTTCGCCAAAGAATTTATTACAGCCAGCAAAGCCATTTATTTGCATTGCTTCAATAAATCGCATTGATGCACTTTGCGACACATCAAGATTTAAGCCATTCACCTTTGATAGCTGCCACTGAGTATATTTTAATTGTTCACTTGTGACTGTACTGGTTGATGAACACCCTAAACAAAATAATACAAACAAAAGTGGTACGGCTAAACGCTTCATATTTTTTACAATTCAAATTCCAATACCATAATAGTAACAATATTTGACTGCTTTGATCGTTAAAAAAACATGTTTTATCTGTAAAAAATTGTTCTAAGCCCCATTTTTTTGAAACACTCTCGCTTACTTGAATAAGTTATCGACTTCTTCTGGTAAAAAAGGACGACCTTTTTCATTTACCGACGTACCAATCACTAACGCTTGTAGCATCACTTTATCGTCATGTTTGCGATACACCGTTTGTCTAAATGCAAACTTTAAACGGCTGATACGCTCCGGCTCAACGGCCACGTAAAATTCATCACCCGGCACAAGTGATGCCTTGTAATCCATTTCGCTGCGAAGCACCACAAGGTTAACTTTTTCTCTTGCTAGCTTTGCAAAGTCGATACCTTGAGCATGTAAAAATTCATGACGAGCATGTTCTAAGTAATTAAAATAAACACTGTTATTTACAATACCTTGTAAATCACACTCATAATCACGCACTTTAAAGTCGACTTTAAAGGTCATAGTCGTATTCCTAATCAATTTACGTATAATTGCCTGCGTTTATACCATAAAAATTGATTTTATAGCCATTTGGCTAGCTAGGTTGCTAGAATAGCAGTCCCGAAAATGGAGTTAAGAATCCACATGAAACGACGTTTATCATTATTATCTGCTGCCATCCTGCCTTTATTTGCAGCATCTTCGATTGCCTACGCTGAAGATGGTGAGTTGGAAACGATTGTAGTTACCGGTGATTTCAAAAAAGAAAGCATTCAAACATTAAGTGCCAGTGCTAGTTTGTTTTCAGACCATGAAATCAATCAACGTGGTGCAAAGTTTTTAGATGAAATGCTTGCTAGTGCAGCGAATGTAAACTTTACCTCAGGGGCTTCTCGTGGTCGTTTCGTGCAAATTCGTGGTGTAGGTTTACGCTCACAGTTTGTAGACCCAATTAATCCTTCGGTTGGCTTAGTGATCGACGGCATCAACTACTCTGGTTTAGGCGGCAGTTCACTGTTATTTGATATCGACCAGGTAGAAATTTATCGCGGCCCACAAGGAACTCGCTTTGGTGCTGATGCATTAGCTGGCATGATTCAAATGGAATCTGCAACACCCACTCTTGACCCAAGTGTGAAAATACAATTAGGTGCGGGCAACTACAATAGCTATGAAGCAGGTGTTGCCGCAGGTACGGGTATTACCGACGACACAGCAGTACGCGCCAGTATTTATCAACGTGAGTCTGATGGCTATGTTGAAAACCGTTATTTAGGCGAAGATACCCAACAACAAGATGAGCTCGTTTCTCGCTTTAAATTACACAGCCAATTGACCGATCACCTACGTACTGAACTGAGCGTTCATTACATTGATATTAATAACGGCTATGACGCCTTCACCTTGGATAACAGCCGTTACAGTGTGGCTGATGAACCAGGCCAAGATAACCAAGAAAGCATTGCTGTTGGCCTTGCCAACATTTACACCGGCTTCGATTGGTTTGATGTTAGCCTAAACCTTTCAGGTATCGACAGCGAGCTGCTATACAGCTACGACGAAGACTGGGTGTGTAATGATGAAGCCCAACCAGAGTTATGTGCTGCAGGCTTGCATGAATGGGGCTATAGCTCAACAGATGCTTACTTTCGCGATCGCCAAGATCAAGCAGCCGAGCTGCAATTTAGCGGTAAGTCTGGAGAGTGGGTTGCCGGTATTTACTACCAAGGCCGCGAAGTTGATTTAGAACGCCAATACACTTGGCTGGCACAGCCATTTGCATCAAATTATGAAACCAGTAATATTGCGGCATACGGTCAATTAGCAACACCTATCGGCCCAAAAACAACCTTAATTACGGGTTTGCGTGTTGAGCAGTATCAAGGCGACTACACCGACAACAACGGTTTTATTGAAGAAACTGATGATGTCATGGTGGGCGGTAAGCTTGCACTTGAATACCAAGTGATTGATCGCACCATGATCTACACCAGCATTACTCGTGGCTATAAGGCCGGCGGTATTAATTCTGAAGCGTTAGCAAAAGCAAAAGATGAAGGCTTAAACCTAGATGCTGATTTCTTTGCTAATCACACATCATTTGCCCCTGAATACCTTTGGAGCGGTGAGTTTGGTGTGAAAGGCAGCTCACTAGACGATAAGTTTGTGTTACGTCTTGCCGCTTTCTACATGTATCGCGAAGATATGCAGTTAAAATCGTGGCAGGTTGAAGGTCAAAAATTCACAGGCTATATCGATAATGCCAGCTCTGGTGAAAACTACGGTTTAGAAATTGAAGGTAGCTTCCAAGCCACTGACAATTTACTACTTACGGGTAGTGCGGGTTATTTACATACAGAAATCAATGACTTTGTTGCGCAATCAGGCCTTGATCAAGATGGCCGTGACCAAGCACAAGCACCTAAATACCAATATGCATTCACTGCGCGTTATAACTTTACGCCAGCACTTTACGCATCAATTGGTGTAGAAGGCAAAGACGATTATTACTTCTCTGACAGCCATAACTCACAAGCACCAAGCACCAACTTGGTAAATGCTTCGTTTGGTTATGAAAGTGATAATTGGAGCATTAATGCATGGGCACGTAACTTATTTGATGAAGACGTACCAACTCGTGGCTTTGAGTTTGGTAACGACCCATTAGATGGTTACACCACTCATACTTACACCCAACTTGGCGAGCCTATGGTTGCCGGTGTGACATTTATTTACGAGCTATAAACCGTAGGCGCGAGTTTATGTCGCGCTTTTAAAATCAATGAAAATCGCGGGTTAAACCCGCTCCTACATTTAAGCCCTTTCAACATCAAAAGCGATCACGTCTTTGATCTTTTTCTTATTCGTTGCCAGCATAATGAGTCGATCAATACCCAATGCGACACCCGCACATTGTGGCAAACCATGCTCTAGAGCGGCTATTAAACGCTCATCCATTGGCACTTGCTTTAAGCCATTTGCTTCACGATACTGATTATCTTCACTAAAACGAGCTGCTTGCTCTTTACCATTGGTCAGCTCATTAAAGCCGTTTGCCAGTTCCATATTTTTAAAATATAACTCAAAGCGCCCTGCAACTCGCTCATCGTGCTGGCAAATTTGTGCAAGAGCTGCTTGCGAAGCTGGAAAATGATAAACGAAACAAGGCTTTTCTTGGCCAATTGTTGGCTCTACCTTCATACAAAATAATAGCTGTAACAAGGTATCGCGATGTGTTTCATTCGCGGCAATATCGGCAAAGCCCTGCTCTGTTGCGAGTTGCTGCAATGTGCTGATATCAGCAGTTAAAGGGTCTACACCTAAAGCGTTCATAAAGGCTTGCTGATAAGTGAGTCGCTCTGCGCTATCTACCCCAAGCACCAATTGCATAAGCTCATCCATTTCATCCATAAGCGCAAATTCATCAAAACCCGGACGATACCACTCAAGCATCGTAAATTCAGGGTTATGATGGCTACCCGCCTCTTCATTTCGAAAGGCTTTGCACAGCTGGAAAATAGCCCCAGAGCCCGCAGCAAGTAAACGCTTCATGGCAAACTCTGGTGACGTTTGCAAATACAGTGGTAAGCCACCAGCATGACCTGGGCCAACAAACTCGGTACTAAATGTCGCTAAATGCACATCAGTTACACTGGCTGCACTTAGGCTTGGTGTTTCAACCTCCATAACATCGCGTGCATAAAAGAACTCGCGAATACGGCGAATGATGGCGGCACGGTGGCGTAAAGTTTCAATATCGGCGCTTGGTTGCCAAAGGGCTTTAGACATAAACTGTTTCTCAAAAAAAATCCCAGCAGAAGCTGGGATTTTATAATAAATTGCTTAACAAAGCCTATTACTTAACGCGGCTCACGTATTCACCGCTACGTGTATCAACCTTGATCACTTCGCCGATTTGTACGAATAGAGGAACACGAACAACAGCACCAGTGCTTAATGTTGCTGGTTTACCGCCAGTACCTGCTGTATCACCTTTTAGACCTGGATCTGTGTCAGTGATTTCTAGTTCAACAAAGTTTGGTGGAGTAACGGCGATTGGGTTACCGTTCCAAAGCGTGATTGTACATACGTCATTTTCAACTAACCATTTAGCGTTGTCGCCAAGTGCTTTTTCGTCAGCAGCGATTTGCTCAAATGTTTCGTTGTTCATGAAATGCCAAAACTCACCGTCAGTATATAGATACGCTAAATCGGTATCCATTACGTCTGCACCTTCAACGGTCTCACCTGACTTGAACGTTTTTTCTAGTACTTTACCTGTGATAAGTTTACGAATACGAACACGGTTAAACGCCTGGCCTTTACCTGGTTTTACCATTTCATTTTCTAAGATGCTGCAAGGTTCGCCGTCTAACATAATTTTTAGGCCGCCCTTGAACTCATTGGTGCTATAATTCGCCATCGTTTCCTCTGTCTAAATAATTTCGAGTAATCTACGTGTCAATGATACAAAGAAATGAAGTAAATTTGCATAAAAACTGGCAAAAAGAATTAGCAAATGTTGTCACTTGTCCTGAACGCTTGCTAGAAATGCTAGGATTATCAAGCAAAGTAGACGAAAAAGACCTCAAAGCACGCAGTCTTTTTCCTGTCCGCGTGCCGCTGCCTTTTATCAAAAAAATGCGTTATGGCGACATAAACGACCCTCTTTTGCTGCAAGTGATGCCTCGCCATCAAGAATTTTTAGCAAAAACAGGTTACGACAAAGACCCCTTAAAAGAGCAAGATAACAACCAACCTGGTTTGTTACACAAGTATCGCTCTCGCGTTTTAGTGATGTTTAAAACCGGTTGTGCGGTAAATTGTCGCTATTGTTTTAGACGCCATTTCCCGTATCAAGAAAACCAATTAAACAAACGTAGCTTAATTGACGCACTGGCTTATATAAAAGCCGACAGCAATATTAACGAAGTCATTTTAAGTGGCGGCGACCCTTTGATGGCTAAAGACGATGCCGTTAGTTGGTTTATGGATGAGCTCGAACAGCTACCGCAAATTAAGCGCCTACGTATTCACAGCCGCTTACCAGTGGTGATCCCTGCAAGAATTACCGATGAGCTATGTGCACGCTTTGCTGCATCATCGTTAAAAGTGGTGTTTATAAACCATATCAATCACGCTAATGAAATTGATGATGACTTTAAAGCGGCCATGCAAAAATTAAAAGCTGTGGGTGTTACCTTATTAAATCAAGCGGTGTTACTAAAAGATGTGAATGACTCTGTCGAGTCGCAAGTTGCGCTAAGTGAGGCACTGTTCGAGGCCGATATATTACCTTACTACTTACATCTACTAGATAAAGTGGAAGGTGCCAGCCACTTTGATATAGCTGAGAGTCAGGCACGAGAAATCGTGACGGCTATGCTGGCAGCATTGCCGGGGTTCTTGGTTCCTAAGCTGGTACGCGAGATCGGCGGCGAAAAAAGTAAAACGCCAATCGATCTAAGGGCGTGTTGACCTTTGTTGATTGAAATTTGTTCACTCTAGGGGCGATTTAATCGCGGCGCGAGATTTGTAACCTAGTGGGCTAAGTAAAAATCGAGTTACAAAGAGTTTATCGCCCCTAGGAAGAACCCGAAGGGCTGCGCGTGTTTGGCATTAATGCTGCGTTATCGCCTATTTATGGGGAACAACCACACTGCATAGGCTCTGCCTTGCCTAAATACCAAACACACTGCTGCAAAATCAATCATAAAGGGTCAACACGCCCTATCTAGTTAAACGTATACGTTAACGTTATTACCTAGTGTCGCAGTTACCGACTTAGCAGGTGTTTGCGCTGCTGCACTCGATGTTGCTGCACCTTCGATTAGCGCTAGAGCTGCAGCACCTTCTGCTTTTTGCTGCTTTTTAGCAAGTGACGCGCTGTAAACTTCGGCGCTTTCACCACCGCTACTCATTACGGGTAAGTTTGATCCTGATATATTCATAGTTCATCACCTGACTTTTTAATACAATCCACGTACTATATCGGCATTGCAGTCTAAAGCTTTAGGAAAAAAATGGATTCAATTATAGAACAGCTAAATGCTAACCTAAAAATCGTTTACCGTCAGGCACTTGATGCCGATAAAAAATTAGATGACTTACAGCAGCAAGGGCACGGCAAATTCACAGCCTTATTTGCAAAAGATGCTGGCTTTGATTTTGAAGCGAAACGCTTTAAACCTTACGTTCTTGATGTTGCTGCTGATGTAGAAAGCTTAAGCAATGATGGTATGGACGAAGAAAAACTGAAAAAAACCGTTATTAAACTGCAACAGCTATTACAACTGTTAGCGACGTTTAAGTAAACTAACGGAAAAGTGAAAGTGGCTCTTTAGCCATAAGTTTAACTATGAGTATATTCATCGTTAAAACTCATATTGTTAATTTTGGCAGCGCTTTTATATCTTGTTAATTATGCAAACAAAAGCAAAAACACTTGATATAAAGTTGCTGCCATAAAAGCGTATTTATTCAGCTGAGTCAATTGACGGAAGCAGTTTATCCTCAAACCACTCGGCTATCAGTTTATTATCGTAATAGTATGAATCTTTGTAACGCATTACGATACCATCTAGATAGCTCATATCTTTAAGTTTCAAGTTGCTATCTTGGCTAACAACTTTTCCATCATTACTCTTAACTGTATAATTTAAGGTAATTTTAGGTGAGTATGTAGATGACATTACGCGAGGTTCGGTACTATTGCCATTGCCATTACCTAACAGTACTTCACCAGCAAGATCTAAATCTGTTACCTCAACAGAAAAAACATAACCATCAGGTAATTTACTTGCTAATTTTCTAAACGTTTTTTCGTGGTTACGCTTAACGCTGTTATAGTAATTTTCTTTTTTCCAGTTACTCCCTGGGCGCACATCACTGTATTCATCAAAATTTTGCCATTTTACTTCGGCTTCACCAGAGTAGGCAAAAGCAGGTAAAAGTAAACTAGTTACAAGTAAAGCTTTATTGATCTTAATCATTCCATTTCTCCATTAGGTTTCAAACTATTACATAATCAACATTTATAAAATGTATAGTGTGAACACCAAGTAAAAATCATGTAATAGAATAACAATATGGTTCAAAATGTAACCAAGATCAAGACTAAGAATACTTTTAGTACTTTAGGTATTGAACGTTAAACGAATAAGCTAAAAGAAAAACTTATATACGGGTAGTCTCAATAAAATGAAATTTATAAGTTGTAGCAGCAGTTAAATATGTATTTAGTTGTACTATTTACTTACTGCTACAGCCACATAGTGACTAAGTTTATTCATCAAGGTTTAACGACGGTAATAGCTCATCTTCGAACCAATCAGTAATTAAACGTTTATCGTAATAATAAGCCTCATCACGACCCATCTTCATACGATCCATGAATCCCATATCTTTGAGTTTTACATCGTTTGCTTCGCTCACGACCTTACCGTTTTTATCGGTAATTGAATAATTTAGGTCGATACGCGGAAAGTAAATTGGTTTGATAATACGTAGCTCATTCATGGTACCAAATCGCACATCACCAGCTAGATCGAGCTCTGTCACCTCAACATTAAAGGTATAACCTTCGGGTAGCTTTTCAGCTAGTTTGTTAAAGTGTTTTTCAAAATTATTTGCCACATTTTTATGAAATGCGCCTTTTGGTGAGTTATTCCCTGGGCGTACATCACGATAATCATTAAAGTCATGCCATTTAACTTTTGCTTCGCCTGCATGAGCAAAAGCCGGGAGCGTAACCATAAGCGCTAACGCAACTTTTTTTACTATATTCATTATATTCTCCAGTTAACAGGTGTAGCTAGTGCTTAAAAATTTAGCAGCTGACGATTAACTATAGCTTAATATGTAATCAGCTAGGTGTAACCAATATGGTATAAAGTGTAATCAAAAACAACTACCTCACCTTGCCATACAGAATAATAATCACATTTTATTCATGTAATTTAACGCGAAATATGATGAAATAAGCCTAATTTAATCAGGTATAGTTTATGGAAATCTTATGACCATTTTAGTCACCGGCGGAGCCGGGTATATCGGTTCACATACCGTTTTAGAATTATTACAACAGGGTAATGATGTTGTTGTACTTGATAATTTAAGCAATTCATCAAATGAGTCATTGGCTCGTGTTAAAAAAATCACGGGTAAAGATGTCACGTTTTACCAAGGTGACATTTTAGATAGAGCCTGTTTAGATAAAATCTTTAGTGAGCACTCAATCGACAGCGTTATCCACTTTGCAGGTTTAAAAGCAGTGGGCGAATCGGTTATTAAGCCTATTGAGTATTACCAAAACAACGTACAAGGCACGTTAACGCTGGTTGATGCAATGCGCAACGCTGGTGTATTCAAATTAGTATTTAGCTCATCAGCAACGGTTTATGGCGACCCAGCAAGCTTACCAATTCGCGAAGACTTCCCCGTTGGTGGCACAACAAATCCATACGGTACATCTAAACTCATGGTTGAGATGATGCTACAAGATATTGCTAAATCGGATGAACGCTTTGCCTTTGTAATTTTACGTTACTTTAATCCTGTTGGTGCGCATGAGTCGGGACTAATCGGTGAAGACCCTAATGGCATTCCTAATAACTTACTGCCGTATATTTCTCAGGTGGCAGTTGGCAAATTAGAAAAGCTAGGTGTGTTTGGTGATGACTACGATACGCTAGATGGCACGGGCGTGCGTGATTATATTCATGTAGTTGATTTAGCACTTGGTCACTTAAAAGCGCTGAACCGCATTGCTAGTGATACAGGCGCACACGTATTTAACCTTGGCACAGGCAATGGTTATTCGGTATTACAAATGGTTAATGCCTTTGAAAAAGCCAGCGGACAAGCTGTTCCTTACCAAATATCGCCGCGCCGAGCGGGTGATATTGCTGCATGTTACGCTGCCCCAGAAAAGGCGCTAAAGGAGCTTGGCTGGCAAGCTGAGCGCGGCATTGACGAGATGATGCAAGATACGTGGCGCTGGCAAAGTCAAAACCCTAACGGTTATAAATAAGCACTAGCCTTGGTGTTAGACAAATGGCTGCTCTCTGTGTCCTCTGTGGTTAGAAAAAGATCTTTAATTCACAAAGAGGACAAGAGGCGCTGCGCTTTAGAGGAAAACAAAAAGCATAATTATCACTTCCTCATTCACTTCTCTTTGTGCAAATTTTTTAAAAACATATTGAACCACAGAGAACACCGAGGCGCTTCGCGCTACACAGAGAAACCAATATTTACTAAGAAATTTTGATCTCTTCCTCTGTGCTCTCAGTGTCCTCTGCGGTTAGAAAAAGATCTTTAATTCACAAAGAGATTATGAGGCGCTGCGCTTTAGAGGAAACAAAAAACGTAATTATCACTTCCTCACTCTCTTCTCTTTGTGCAAATCACCTAAAAACAATATTTGAACCACAGAGAACACCGAGGCGCTTCGCGCTACATAGAGAAACCAATATTTACTAAGAAAATTTGCTCTCTTCCTCTGTGCTCTCTGTGTCTTCTGTGGTTAGAAAAAGATCTTTAATTCACAAAGAGGGCAAGAGGCGCTGCGCTTTAGAGGAAAACAAAAAGCATAATTATCACTTCCTCATTCTCTTCTCATTCACTTCTCTTTGTGTAAAACATATTGAACCACAGAGCACACCGAGGTGCTTCGCGCTACACAGAGAAACCACTATCAACAAAGAGATTATGGTCTCGCTTTCTCTTCCTCTGTGCTCTCTGTGTCCTCTGTGGTTAGAAAAAGATCTTTAATTCACAAAGAGGACAAGAGGCGCTGCGCTTTAGAGGAAACAAAAAACATAATTATCACTTCCTCATTCTCTTCTCATTCACTTCTCTTTGTGAAAATATTTTCGGTACTAAAGTAACTCCTACACGCATCTCCCACCAACAACACCGTTCAGCTTAAAGCTTACAGCTCAAACTTCTGCTTTATCTTTTCGATAATCTCAACATTCGCAGCTGGGAAGCTGTAATCATCAAGCTCGCTCAGTGCAACCCACTTACCTTGTTGGCCTTCTGCACCATGGGCAGTGCCTGTGAAATCATCAACAATGTGCACATCTAAGCGCACGCATTTATCGCCGTAGTCATGCTCGATAACCATTAGCTCTTCACTACCGTTTACGGTTAGGTTTACTTCTTCTAATAGCTCACGCTGTAGTGCTGCAAAAACACTTTCGCCCTGCTCTACTTTACCGCCAGGGAATTCCCACAAGCCGCCTTGGTGTTTATCGTCTGGGCGCTTACAAATAAATAACTGCTGATCTTTATAAATAACGCCAACAGCAACATGCACTACTTTTTTTGTCATTTGTTATTCCTCAATCATAAAAAAAGCGACGCAAGCGTCGCTTTTTATCAGCGTATTTTGGTTACTTTAATTTACCGCAACACTGTTTAAATTTATTACCTGAACCACATGGACAAGGCTCGTTACGGCCAACTTTTGGCTCTGCACGGTGAGTTACTGTAGCACCTTCTGGTGTTTCGCCACCAATGTGCTCAGCTTCTTCGTGTTGATATTCACGTGGTGCATTTTCGCTACGACGATGTTGCTCTTCAACTTTCTCAACATCTTCTTCTGCGCGAACTTGCACTTTACTTAAAATACCAACAACGTCGATTTTTAAGTTCTCAAGCATTTCAGAGAATAGCTCGAACGACTCACGCTTGTACTCTTGCTTTGGATTCTTCTGTGCGTAACCACGTAAGTGGATACCTTGACGAAGGTGGTCCATCGCTGCCAAGTGATCTTTCCAGTGTTGGTCTAGGCTTTGTAGCATAATCGCTTTTTCGAATTGACGTAGCACAGACTCACCTACCATCTCTTCTTTTTGCTTGTATGCTTGCTCAACCGCTTCTTCGATACGCTCACGAAGTTTTTCTTCGTATAGTTTGCTATCGTCAGCTAACCATTGTGAAATTGGCAGCTCAATTAAGAAGTCTAGTTTTAAGCGCTCTTCAAGACCTGGAATATCCCACATTTCAGCTAAGCTTTGCGGCGCAATATATTGGTCAATCGTACTGTTAAGAACGTCGCTACGAATTGCTGTGATAGTTTCTGAAATATCGCCTTCTTCAAGTAGCTCGTTACGCTGTGAGTAAACAACACGACGTTGGTCGTTTGCTACATCATCGTACTCAAGTAGTTGCTTACGAACGTCGAAGTTGCGTGCTTCAACTTTACGTTGTGCGTTTTCGATTGCGCGGTTAACCCAAGGGTGCTCAATCGCTTCGCCGCGTTGCATACCAAGTTTACGCATCATGTTAGTCATGCGCTCACCAGCGAAGATACGCATTAGCGCGTCGTCCATTGATAAATAGAAACGGCTTGAACCCGCATCACCTTGACGACCAGAACGACCACGTAACTGGTTATCGATACGACGAGACTCGTGACGCTCAGTACCAATGATGTGTAAGCCTCCCGCTTCGATTACTGCATCGTGACGTTTTTGCCACTCATCTTTAATCGCTTTGATTTGTTCATCAGTCGGGTTTTCTAGCTTTTCAACTTCGCTGTGCCAGTTACCACCTAACACGATATCGGTACCACGACCGGCCATGTTAGTTGCAATGGTTACTGTGCCAGGTAAACCTGCATCGGCAACAATGTCTGCTTCTTGCGCGTGGAACTTAGCATTAAGTACGTTGTGCTTAATTTTTTCTTTGCGTAAGAACTGCGATAAGTACTCAGAACTTTCGATAGAAATCGTACCCACAAGTACCGGTTGACCGCGTTCTTGACAATCTTTGATATCAGCAAGAATTGCTTCGTACTTCTCTTCTTGTGTTAAGTACACAAGGTCAGCACGATCGTCACGGATCATCGGTTTGTTAGTTGGCATTACTACGGTGTCTAGACCATAGATAGACTGGAACTCAAACGCTTCGGTGTCTGCTGTACCTGTCATACCCGCTAATGTGTCGTATAAACGGAAGTAGTTTTGGAATGTGATTGATGCCAATGTTTGGTTTTCGTTTTGAATGCGAACACCTTCTTTTGCTTCAACAGCTTGGTGTAAACCTTCTGACCAACGACGACCTTCCATTGTACGGCCTGTATGCTCATCAACAATGATAACTTCGTTTTCTTTAACAACGTAATCAACGTCTTTTTGATACAGCTTGTGAGCTCGCAGCGCGGCATACACATGACTTAATAATGTGATGCTAGAAGCTGAGTAAAGTGAATCACCTTCTTCGATTAAGCCACGCTCAATTAATAGTTCTTCAACTTTAATTTGGCCACGTTCAGTTAAGTGAACTTGCTTAGATTTTTCGTCGATAGTGAAGTCGCCGTCACCTTCAACGCCTTCTTCATCTTCTTTTTCTTGTAGCTCAAGTTCTGGCACAATTTTGTTGATTTCGATGTAAAGCTCAGAGCTGTCTTCTGCAGGGCCTGAGATAATAAGCGGCGTACGCGCTTCATCGATTAGGATTGAATCCACCTCATCCACTACTGCGTAGTAAAGTGGGCGTTGCACACGTTCTTCAATGCTAAATGCCATGTTATCGCGAAGATAATCAAAGCCAAATTCGTTATTCGTACCGTAAGTAATGTCGGCAGCATAAGCGATTTTCTTTTGCTGTGGCATCATGCCTGGTACGTTGCAGCCTACTGTTAGGCCTAAGAATTCAAATAATGGACGGTTAGTTTCGGCGTCACGTTTTGCAAGGTAGTCATTCACTGTAATTACGTGAACACCTTTACCTGTTAAACCACGAAGGTATGCAGGTAATGTTGCAGTAAGTGTTTTACCTTCACCGGTACGCATCTCTGCGATACGACCTTGATGTAACACCATACCACCTAGTAGCTGTACGTCGAAGTGACGCATGCCATTTACACGCTTAGATGCTTCACGTACCACAGCAAATGCTTCTGGTAAGATATCATCTAGGCTTTGTCCGTTATCGTAACGCTCTCTAAATTCAGCTGTTTTTGCTTTTAAATCTTCATCAGAAAGCGCTTCTAATTGCTTTTCAAGCGCATTAATTAGAGCGACCGTCTTTCTTAGGTTTTTAATAGTGCGGTCATTGCGACTACCAAAAATCTTGGTAAATAAATTAGATATCATGATAAAACCGTTACAATATATTCTTTGTTAGCTAGTCATTAGCTAACCCACTTTCTTCAATTGATAATTAATATGCGCTTATGCTCATGATGTAGGGCATATTAATTAACAATTTATCAGTACGCTGTTCAAAACACCGCTTATTTCGTGCGCTATCATACCAGAGTCTGCGCAACATCAAACCTTCTGTGTGTGAAGATATGGAATTTCGGCAAGAAAATTTAAAAATCAGCCATAATCTTTGATCTAACCCCATAAAAAAGGTGAAAACAAGACCACTGAGTAGATATGGCGACAATTGAAATAAAATCAAGATCAGAGATGAAAAAAGGAGCTCAATTGTAGGCGCGATTTTATATCGCGAAACCTGCAAAAGTGAAAAATAATATTCACATAGAGGATAAGAGGCGCTTCGCTTTAGAGAAAACAAAAAACATAATTATCACTTTCTCATTCTCTTCTCATTCACTTCTCTTTGTGCAAATTTTTTAAAAAAATATTGAACCACAGAGAACATAAAGGCGCTTCGCGCTACACAGAGAAACCAATATTTACAAAGAGGTTATTGTCTCTCTTTCTCTGTGCTCTCTGTGTCCTCTGTGGTTAGAAAAAAGATCTTTAACTCACAAAGAGGTTATGAGGCGCTGCGCTTTAGAGGAAAACATATTGAACCACAGAGAACACCGAGGCGCTTCGCGCTACACAGAGAAACCAATATTTACAAAGAGGTTATTGTCTCTCCTTCTCTTTCTCTGTGCTCTCTGTGTCCTCTGTGGTTAGAAAAAAAGATCTTTAACTTACAAAGAGGATTAGAGGCGCTGCACTTTAGAGAAAAAAACATAATTATCACTTCCTCATTCTCTTCTCATTCACTCCTCTTTGTGCAAATTTTTTAAAAACATATTGAACCACAGAGAACACCGAGGCGCTTCGCGCTACACAGAGAAACCAATATTTACAAAGAGGTTATTGTCTCTCCTTCTCTTTCTCTGTGCTCTCTGTGTCCTCTGTGGTTAGAAAAAAAGATCTTTAACTTACAAAGAGGATTAGAGGCGCTGTACTTTAGAGAGAAAAAACATAATTATCACTTCCTCATTCTCTTCTCATTCACTTCTCTTTGTGAGAAAGATCTGACGCGCGAAATAAATTTCACGCCTATATCAAACGTAGGCGTCACGCTTGCTTGGTGCGCCTGCCATACAACGCGAATCATGCACATCAACACATAACCAACAGGCAATGCTAGGCAACTCAAAGCTGGTGGCTTTACTTATTTTTTCCGCCCGTGTTGGGCTAAGCGCTCTAATTTTTCTTTTAACGATGGAGGGGCGTCAGCAGCGATAGCTGTTAAATAGTCCGCCGTTTGCTCACTCATATGGCGCTTTGATTGCGGTTTTTTTTCAGCTTCTTTTGATGTAGATAAGCGCTGAGTAGCTTGTGGGTTGGCGGTAATTTTAATTTGTCCAAGCTCTACCATGCCAGCGGCACGAAAATGCGAGAGCATATCCATTTTTAAATAATTTAAACGCAGTGCAATCGGTGCAGAAACCGCTTCAATCATCAAAGTACCATCGCGGTAATTACTTACCCGGCATTTTTTGGAAAGCGTTTCACCTAAAAACTCGTCTAAAATCGTTTGTTGACTCGACAGGCCTTGGGTTTTACCAGCATAAGACGCTAAACGACCACTCAAGCCCGCCATAATATCGCCAAGAGCCTTTGGCGCATATCTATCTTTTGCCATTAAATCTTCTACCTAAAGGGGTTAATCACCACATAAGGAATATACCACCTACGTAAATATGAAGCTATCAGGTTTAAGGCACAAGGGCGAGATGCGATTTTGTTAAATTACGTATGTTTCATCAATGTGTTGTGCTTCAATGAAACCGGACACTAATTTAGGTGGTATTATTACCACTCAAACAGAGGTGTTCTATGACAAAACAACGTCGCTCTTTTTCTCAAGAGTTTAAACTTAGTTCAGCAAAAT
>NZ_JBMMUE010000011.1:0-169001 GCF_049257215.1 Pseudoalteromonas thalassia | reverse complement strand
CATGCTCGATAACCTGGCGAACTGCTTCGTCTTTAAATTCTTGCGGATATTTATTTCTCATAACACCTTCTATCTTACTTCATTTTCAAAATAAAAGATGTCTAGTTATTTGAGGGAAGATCAAACAATAGATTGAACGATTTAGAAAGTAGCATAGTTGATGACCAGCTTTCCTTTTCTCAACTATGTGTAGAAAAACATGATGAAGTAAGTGAGGCACTACCCCCTTTTATATCTGCCATAAGGCAAGAATTAGAATTAACGCCGCTAGATTTTGATCAAATAGGAAGCTTTTTAAGCGATATGAGCTCTACTTTTGATAGCTTTGTCGATGATATGAAAAAATACAATTAAAGCTTTGGTTAAATAATTATAAATTTCCCATTGAATTATGATAATTATTGAAAGGGATCGTTTTGTGGATTATATTACTAACAAGTCACATATTTTTGTTGTGACTGTCACACAGGAATTGATGACAAAGGGCTATTAAGGGAACACTTCCCTGAGGAGGTGACAAATGTTTGATTCTATTAAAAAATTCTTTACATATAAACCAAATACTGATGAAATCAAAGTTAAGGTTTCAGGTGGTAAGTATTTTATAGCTGATTTAAACTCACTTTCGAAAAGTGAAGTTGTCAAGCAGCAAGTAAAGCAAGCTAGGTCTTATGTAAAAAGAGCTAGTTGAGGAAAGCGCCTTAATGGCGCTTTTTTTATAGGGAAATTATGATTAAACCTACAGTTATTTTTATTATGGTTATCACTATTGCTGGCCATATCTACAGAAAGACTAACTATAAATTATATCCAAAATACGAGGCATCAGAGGGTTATCATACCTTTTTACTTGCAGCGTCAACTGGCATGTTGCTTTTTGTGTTTTCATATATTTTTGTAACTAATGTTTCTCATTATAGTTTTGCCAAGTCTATAGGAGCTTGGTTTAGTTCTAAATTAAGCATCCTGACCCCTTCTGTTGGTCAAAATTTTGAAATTGTTAATTTAATTTCAGTATTATTCTTCACAATTGTTTTCAGTTGGCTTGTGCCTAAACTTAAACTCTTTGTTGCTTCTTTCCGAGAAGACTCACCTCTTTACAACAGCTGGAAGGCAGCCGCGAGAAAAGATTTAACTCCTGAGTTTACTCATTTAGCATTTAATTCATGGGAATACGGGTTACCCGTAGCTTTAACTCTGTCTAACAATAAAGTATATATAGGTTATATTTCTGAAATTGGTATTGATAGCAATGATATACATTTGCTGCCAATTTTAAGTGGCTATAGATGTGATGATACAAAGGATCTTGTATATCTGATTGATTATAGCCCTGTAATTAGGCATATCCTTGAAGAGGAATGTACTGAAGGTAATGGAACAACAGATGTTGATTTAGCTAATGAGGAACTCGATAATGATGATTCATCGAGTACAATAGAACCCAATGATATTTATAAAAAGTTTGCAATTGCAATACCTCACCGAGAAATAATCCATGCAAACTTACATGATACAAAATATAAGAAACACTTTGATCGCTTCAGATATGATCGAAGTGAAGTAAAGGCTCAAACAGTTAAAATAAACTCAGAATTGATAAAGTAACTTTATAATCTCATATAAACACCCTCACATGCATTATTGGCAATTTTAGAAACTTTATTACTGACCGCTTTGGTAGTGAAACGGCAGAAAAAGTTGTGCCCGACTATGAATCAGAGTGTTAAAAGAAGAAGCCATTTCGGAAATTCACTTCCCCCAATCAAACACCCTAGCAACGCCTAGTGCTATTTCATGCAGCACCACAAATCCAGCGCCATATAGGGTAGCCCATACTGGGATGATGATAAAATCGAGGGTTGAAGTGGATGATGAAACGGCGACTTCTTGGTAATTTGTAAACCAAGGGTAAAAGCCGAAGCAATAAAAACACGGTTAGTGGCTGTAAAATTCATTGTCATTCCTTGTAATGTACTTACAACCACCCTAGTAAGCATATTTTTAATGACTATTTTACAGAACAATTTGCCTATTACAGCCGATGCTTTCTACAAAGTATTTATCATGACTTACTAGGATAAATCCGCCTTTAAAGTTTTGTAATGATTGAGCCAAGAGCTGTTTTGATTCAAGGTCTAGATGATTATCTGGCTCATCGAGTAACAAAAATGCTGTACTTTCAATATTACTGACGATACACATGGCGAGCTTCATTTTTTCACCGCCACTTAAATGTGTCGCTTGCTTGAATACGTCATGTTTTCTAAAGCCTAAGCTTGCTAATAATGTACGTGCGGTGCTCTCATCAAGGGTCTTACAGTAGAATTTTAAGTTATCAAGCAAAGTTAGCTCTGCCTTTATTAAAGAAAAGTACTGATCTAAATACAACAACGGGCTATTCCTATGTATGTGCCCTGCTCTCACTTTTAACTCACCTATTAAGGTTTTTAGTAGCGTCGATTTTCCTGCGCCATTTACACCAATTAAGTGTATTTTTTCATTATTGAATATTTGAAGGTTAATGGGGGTTTGCGACCCATATTGTAAAATTACGTTTTCAAGATTTAGTGCGTTGCGTTGTTTAGTGTCAGGATTATTAAAATAAAACTGCTGTTGTTTTATTTGTTCGAGCTGGTTAACTATATGTTTTTTATTACTATTAAGTAGCTCTTCTCGCTTTGCGGTATTTTTATTTTGCGAAGATAAATTAGCGCTCGCTTTATCTTTTTTAGCATCCATAAGCACTTTAGCTTGGCTACCAGATTTTCTTGTTACTGCACCTTTAGCGGCTCTTTTTGCTGCTTTTTGTTTGCTGCGCTGCTGCTCTAATAGCAGTTTATTTTGCTCTTTAGTAGTATGAGATAGCTTATTTTCAAGCGCTGCTAGCTGGTAGTTTTTTTGGGTTACGTAATCACTAAAACCGGTGCCAAACACTGATAACCCCATAGATGTGAGTTCCCATATTTCATCGGCTACTTGCAGTATTTCACGGTCATGACTTATTAAAAGTAGCTGCCCAGTGAATCGTTCTATGTGATTTAAAAGCCAGCTTTTACCTTGTTTATCTAAGTGGTTAGATGGTTCATCAAGGATTATAATGTCGTGGTGTATGGTAAATAGTGCCCATAATCTGAGTTGGCTTAGTTGACCTCCACTTAATGATGTTGCACAACTGTTCTCATTAATACCATAAATGCCTAAACGAGTTAACTCAGCATAAAATCGCTCGGGCAGATCCCAAAACCCATCAAGTAAGTTAAGTTCGTGCTCTGTAAAATGACCGTTATTTATTTGCTGTAATGCTTTGAAATAATGGTTAAGCCCTAGTACGTCTATAATCGTTTTATTTTTTAATGAGTAACTATCAACTAGTTGCTCATAAAAACCAAGTTGACCATTGCAAACAACATTACCCGACGACGGGATAAGGCGATTACAAAGTAGCGATGCTAATACTGACTTCCCTACACCATTTCGCCCTACTAAAGCTGTTGTTTTAGCATTTAACGACACTGAAATATTATTCAGAACTTGGCCGCCATTGGCGTGTTGATAAGATAAGTTGGCTGCTTGTAATTTTGGCATACTGCCTCCTGTTATACAGGGACAGTAATGCAATTCGTTTAATTATAAAGCTAATTGAACTAAGCGTATGACCACCAAAATGGTAATTGATTTATACTACTGACAAGAGTGAGCAACGCCTACTAGCCCTGTTGTTCCAAAGAAAGATGTAAAAATGGATAACAGGTTTAGTTGTTCATGTTGGCTATTACTCCTAAAATTATGCCCTTCATACTAGCCAGTTAGTATTAAATTGGCAACAATTTATGTTAGGGTTTGTTTGATATTGCATTAAAGGAAAGGATTTTGAAGCACGTTAACTGTCAAGCGATAGCCAATAACCCAACGCAAATAAAACTTAAGATAAATGAAAATAAACGTGTATTTATTATCAGTGATCTCGATGCTAATTTAGCTAAGTTTGAGCAAGCTTTAGTCGCTGTCGATTTTGATGAAAGCAACGATGTTTTATTTTCACTTGGTGATGCAATAGATAGAGGCAACGACAATTTTGCGTTGTTATCACGCTTTAAAGAGCTGGGTGTTTATATGACACTGGGTAATCATGAGCACATGATGCTTGAGTCGCTACTTGCCGATGATCATAGCTACTATTATCTATGGGTTGAAAATGGTGGGCGTTGGCATACTCAAGCAACCGATGATGTATTAAAAGCGATAACTGAGCAGCTTTTACAGTGCCCTCTTTCTTATTTGCTTGACTATGCTGGTATGCAAATAGGCTTGTCGCACACAGTATCTGCAGATTGGAATTGGCAAGCTCCTAGTGAGCATAAACCATATGCCGCGGCATCGTTGTTGTGGGATCGCACAATTGTGAAACAAACGATAACAAAGATAAATGCCAGCATAGACTTTTCTGTGCATGGCCATAACACCACTGCTGAACCTTATTGGCTTGGCAACACTTATCATATAGATACTCATTATTTGAGTGGCAAGCCTACCATTGTTGAACTTAAACCACTCATTAAAGCATTTATGCAGCTAAATTCAGTCTAAGGTTGCAACCTGTGTTAATGCATGTACTTCAAGATATTGTTTATAGGCCAAACGAGCATGCCATAATTGCTCATTATCTTGCTGAATAAATATAAGTGGCCCTGAGGTTTCTTTTGCTAAGCGGTTTAATTTAATATATTCACTGGTGTCGATGATACCATCACTAAAATACTGTTCAGCGGTATATAAAAACACATTATCTTTATATACATCACTGTGCCAAATTAGCGAACGATACATACTAGCACTGATTTCAGTCGGTTTTTTATTCGACTTATATAGTTTTAGCTCTGTATAAATCGAGTTACCTGTAAAAACAATCCCAATTAATGAAAGGGTTGTAAGAGTCATCATCCATTTCATACTTCTATCCCTGTTAAAAGCTCTATTTTAACTATAGGAGATAATATGAATGATTTACCGTTTATTTAATCAATTTGGCTGGTTATAAGTATTTACAAAATACTTAATTATTGTTTTATAAGTACCTATTTTATGTATTAGGTTTTACAACCTAATACATAAGTATTTAAATTAATGTAGTGCCGCGGTAAACGGAATTTTTTTACAAATTTCAGCTTCGGCTACAAGAATTTCTTCTAATCGGGCATCCACTTCGTGTTTATCAAAATACTCGTACGCTAACTCTACAAATAGGTTTTTGTGCTTTTCTTCAGACTTTGCAATTGCAACATAAAACTCTTTTTCTTTGCCCGGTGGCAATGCTTCAGCGACCAATGAAAAGCGTTCATGGCCTCGAGCTTCAATTACACCTGCAACGAGTAAGCGGTCCATTAAAAACTCATCACGACCGTTTCTGAATACCGCACGAATTTGTTTGATATAAGGATCTTTTTGGTCATTACCAAGTGAAACATCACGTTCCATTAATAACTTAAGTACTTGTTTAAAATGTATCATTTCTTCAAGAGCTAAGTCTGTCATTGCTTTTACAAGCTTACGACGGTCAGGATAATGCGATAGCATTGACATTGCCATACCTGAGGCTTTCTTCTCAGCAGCGGCATGATCTTGTAAAAAGGTATCAAAATCTGCCAAGACACCTTCTGTCCACTCAAATGGAGTGTGATATTTTAATTCAAACATGATAACGAACTACTTAACTAACAATGGCGGCGATTTTAGCGTATTTCTGTTATAAAATCTTGTGATTGTAACCAAGTGACTTATCAATTTTGCCGTTTCTGGTGGAGGCAATTTTATCGGGGTGTTTAATATCATTCCAAGCCGTTACTTTACCACCCATATTTAGCTGCTCGAACTGTATATCTGCATCTGTAACTAAAAATGTCTGTAACGCTTTAGCGCTGTGTGGCTGTGCAACATTTAACGTTAATAGGTTGGCTTTTTTGTCTTTAAAGAAATTAGAAACACGTTGTTGATGTTGCTCATAGCAGTTAATCAAATACTCATCAGACTGAATATCTGCTAACGAATATTTACCAAATGTCTCAAAGTAGCAACGCTTTAAATGCGTGTTAAAGCCTCCGTCACTTCGCATTAAATTGGTGTGCATTCGGGCCAGCAGTTGACGGATCGAAGGTACCCATTTAGACAAGTCTCGTTCAAGGTTAATAAAGCGGCTATTAGCAAAGTGCGCATCTAATAACGGGAATTCGCTAAAAACAGGAGTATCAGCAATAACGTCTGCTTCTTTTAAGGCTGTTTCGGTATACGCTGTGTGGGCCGTTTTATAGCCCAATTGTAAAAAACTATGGCACAGACTGGTAGTGCCTGTGCGAGGTAGGCCAATAATAAATATTTTGTTGTTCATTTAACTTTTTGGATCGGTAACCATAAGGACTTATCGCCTACAGGGGTTAGCGGTGGTAGTTCTTTGTTTTCTAATTCTACAATAATCTTGTCATGAATATGGGCGTTTTCTATTAATTTACCATTGTATTTAAAAAAGATTTCATCGAACTCACCGCTTTCTATCATTATGCGTAAGCCTTTATTGACTGCTTTTGCAACTGCGGTGTTGTCTTTGTTGAAGAAGAAATAGATTGGGCTGGTGTATTTCAACATTAAATGAGGCAATACAACCAGAGGCATTTGTTGCTTAAAAACTGCTAGTTCATCTTCAATTTCAAGCACAGAGCGTGGGAATAAGTCGCCCCGGCCTCTGTCGAGCATAACAAACAACGAATCAAAGTTTCCTGACGTTGATATAACCAAGCCATTGTCACGCAATATTTGGGTATCGGGCCAATCTTGTCCTTGTACAAAGTAAACTTTCTTTAAATCGTCGAGGGTTTTTAGCCGGCTTAAATAAGGTAGTTTCGGCTCTGTTGTGAACATTAAACGCCAACCAAACAAGCCTTTAAATATAGGAACACGAACCGGCAGTAACTTGTCTTCTCTTACTTTGTTAGTCATAGTCCAGGTGACATCGATATCACCGCCATGTTCAATTTCTTTTAATACCCTATTTTGACCTAATAACTTTGGTGCAGCAGTTAGTTTGTATTTGTAGCCACTGCGTTTTAGTGCTGTATCCAACAAAATAAGTGGGTAATAAACTTCTTCAACTAAACTGGGCAAGGTTTTAGGATAAATTATATTTAAAACTTTTGGTGGAATAGTTGATTTTTTGACATGAGCTGTATCTTCTGTGCTACCGGCAACTTGATTCGAAACAAATACGAATGCAATCGTAAATACAACTCTTATCATATTAAAAAACCTGTGTTATTAATAACATAACCGAACTTATGAAGATCATTAAAAACGTTAAAACCATGCCAACGACGCGTAGCTGCATTTTTTCATCAGCTAATGCATAACTATGACAAAAACGACCTACTAATAACATCGCACCTAAAATATAAGTAAAATGGCTGGGTAACCCTTGATACTCTAATAAAAATAGCAGAATTAAAGAAAATGGCACATATTCTATAAAATTAGCATGGGTGCGGATCGCGGCTTGTAAACTTGCATCACCACCGTCTCCTAAAGAAATACGCTTAGCTTTACGGATTTTAATAACACGAAAGCTAAGTTGAATATACAAAATAGCCAAAATAGCAGCAAAAGTTGAAACTATCACAATTTATTCCATTTATTATTTAAAGTTAGACGCCTAGCACTGTTTATTGCTAGGCTGACATATAATTTGCTAGGTTAGCTCAAAATCCTAATTAAAGTCTAACAGTTCTTAAGGAAGTGCATGATTACGCCAAGAAAAATAGCCGATAATTACCGTGAAATGATCAGCAGCATAGGATTTTATCCGTCTATGCTGTCTGTTGTATTTTTGACTTTTGCTTTAATTACAACAGCTGTTGAGTATTCTGATCCAGCAATGAGTGTTAAGAAAGTCTTAAGTGTATTGCTAGTAGACAGTGAAGAAAATGCACGTACCATCCTAAGTACTTTAGCGGGAAGCATTATTTCGTTAACTGTATTTAGCTTCTCTATGGTTATGGTCGTGTTAAATAGCGCCAGCGCCAGCCTTTCTCCTCGAGTATTACCCGGACTTATAACTCGTAAATCTCATCAACTAGTTTTAGGCTTTTATTTAGGCAGTATAATTTACACCATTCTAATGCTCATCAATATTCGTACCATAGGAAATGGTAATATGGGCATCCCTTCACTGGGTATTTTTATATCACTGGTACTTGGCTTAATTTCACTGGGTTTCTTTGTTTATTTTATTCACTCTATATCCAGAGCTATCCAAGTCGATAATGTACTGAATGACTTATTTAAAAATACTAAAAGTGAACTTAATAGCATTAAAGCTATGCAGCATGAACATCCTGTTGATGATTTTCCGACCTTTGACGACTGGTACAGCATAAAAAGTAAAACGGAAGGTTATTTTAAAGGCGCTCATAGCGATAAATTGTGCGCTATCTGTAAAGAGCACGACATTAAAATTTATATCTCTGTTAAACAAGGTTTTTTTACTGTAAAAGGTTACCCTTTTTTAAAATGCGATACTGATTTAACTGACAAACCAGAGCTCATTGATGAGCTACTTGCATGCTTTATTTTTTACATTGAAGAATATGTTAGCGATCATTACCGATATGGAATGACGCAAATATCTGAGATTGCTGTTAAGGCAATGAGTCCGGGCATTAATGATCCAGGTACTGCAGTAAAAGCTATTGATATGCTGAGTATTTTACTCATTTTGCGATTAGACATTTATGATGTGAATTATTCGCTTAAACAATGCGATGATAACCATCCTAAGTTGTTTTTACATGAAACATCATTCGATGAGCTGCTGCATGATAACTTCACACCTATTCGCAATTATGCAAAAAATGACGCCTATGTAATGGTTAACGTACTTGAGGCGTTTAAAAACATATTGTTTAGAGCATCTGATAACGAAAAAGCGACTAAGAGTTTGTTTATTTACTTAGGGGCGATTATTGAAGATATAGATACGCATATTAGTAATGAGTACGACCGTGAACAAATTACTAATATGCTAAAAGCGATTGCCCGTATTTCAGAGCAACAGGGTGAAAAGTTGCTGGCGCGCTTTACCAGCAACAATCAATAGACTAATTTTCGATAAAATAAACTGCATAACTGCTTGCGCTAATAGTAAGCTCACCACCATTGTATGCATCAGGTACATAGTTTTCTGGTGCAGCATCTGCCATTACCATTTTGCTAGCACGCATGTAAGGTTGGCTTCCAGTATCGAGTGGGCTGCTTGATGCAGTATAAAGGCCTTTGAGTTCAACCCCATAATCACTGGCAAACTCTTTTGCAGCAGCACGCGCATCTTTAATGGCTAGCTTTTGCGCTTGCTTTTGTAGCTCTTCATAGCGACTCGATACAAATTGCGTTTGATTAATTTCGTTGATACCCGCATTCACTAGTTGCTGAAGCATAACTGGGTACTTTTTAATATCCGTTAGAGTAACAGACAGACTACGCGATACTCTGTACCCTACAAATTCCTGTTTGCCTATTTCACGGTTGTATTCTGTTTGGCGTTGAATTGAGATATTAGACGCATAAATGCCCTTTTCTTCTACGCCTTGGCTTTTAGCAAGCTTAATGGCTTTGGCCATGGTTGCATCAGCTTTGTTTTTAGCGGCAATTAAATCTTTATCTACTTCAACAATACCTACAGTCAACTTAACGTTATCAGGGATTGCTTTAACCGTTGCATTACCTTGGATATAAATATGCGGCGCATCTGGTGTTGCTTGTGCTAACACATTAAAACTAAGTGCGGCGGCCATAGCGGTAAAAACTAACTTACGCATAATACTGTTCCTTAATTAAAAACTCCGTTCATTATCACCTTAAAGGGTTAATTCAATATGAACAACCCCTATTATCCAGATATAAAAAAACAGGCATTAAAAGCCTGTTTTTTTAACCACTCAAAGCGATATAGTTTAGATACTACGGCGCTTATAGTTACGGTATTCTGGGAGCCAGTAGTTTTTCTCGATTGCAGCCCATAAAGCCTCATCACTTAACTCAAGGGCCACACCTTCTTCCATCGCTTTTTTCGCTACTGCAAAGGCAATACGTTTACTTAACGCTTGGATTTCGGTTAATGCTGGTAGCAAGCTGCCTTTACCAGTGTTTGCACGAGGTGAAGACTCTGCCAATGTTTCACTTGATACAATCAGCATTGCATCAGTGATACGAGTAGCTTTAGCTGCAATAACGCCTAAACCTATTCCCGGGAAAATGTAGCTATTGTTACATTGTGGGATTGGGAAAATTTGGCCGTTATACTCAACCGGATCAAATGGGCTACCCGAAGCAACAATCGCTTGACCCTCTGTCCAATCAATAACATCTGAAGGAAGTGCTTCTACTTGCTTAGACGGATTACTTAGCGGGAAGATAATCGGTTGTGGGCAAGATGCATGCATTGCACGAATAACTTGCTCTGTGAATAAACCAGGTTGGCCAGATACACCAATCAAGATATCTGGTTGTGCACAGTGCATTACATCTAATAGTGATGCGTACTCACCGCTATACGTCCATTCACTTAAACCTTCTTTAGATTGGCAAAGCGCTTGTTGGAAATCACGTAAACCTTCCATACCATCAGTTAGTAGACCAAAACGGTCAACCATGAAGATTTGTGAGCGAGCTTGCTCATCGCTAATGCCTTCAGCAACCATAGTACTGATAATTTGCTCAGCAATACCGCAGCCTGCTGAACCTGCACCAACAAATACCACTTTTTGCTCTGAAAGTTTCGCACCTTTAACACGACAAGCAGCCAATAAAGACCCCACAGTTACCGCAGCAGTACCTTGAATATCATCGTTAAAGCTACAAATTTCATCACGGTAGCGTTTTAATAATGGCATTGCATTTGGTTGTGCAAAGTCTTCGAACTGAAGTAAAACACTTGGCCAGCGACGTTTAACAGCCTTGATGAATAGGTCTAAGAATTCATCGTACTCTTCTTGCGAAATACGCTTATGACGAGCACCCATATACATAGGGTCGTTAAGCAGTTTTTCGTTATTAGTACCAACATCAATCATCACTGGTAATGTATAAGCTGGGCTAATACCACCACACGCTGTGTAAAGTGACAATTTACCAATTGGAATACCCATACCACCAATACCTTGGTCACCAAGACCAAGAATACGTTCACCGTCAGTCACAACGATAACTTTTACTTTGCCTTTAGTGGCGTTACGTAAAATATCATCAATTTGGAAACGATCTTCGTAAGAAATAAATAGACCACGGGCACTGCGGTAAATGTCTGAAAACTTTTCACAGGCATCACCTACTGTTGGTGTGTAGATAATTGGCATCATTTCTTCAAGATGATCACGTACTAAACGGTAGTAAAGTGTTTCGTTGTTATCTTGAATTGCACGAAGGTAAATGTGCTTGTTTAAATTATCGCTAAAGCTTGAATACTGTTGGTAACAACGCTCAACTTGTTCTTCAATTGTTTCATAACGCGGTGGCAGTAAACCGGCTAAGTTGAAACTTTCCCTTTCTTTTTGTGAAAAAGCACTGCCTTTGTTTAATAGTGGCGTTTCGATCAGACCTGGGCCTGAATAAGGAATATAAAGATAATTTGGATCGGTATTTGTAGTCATATTTCCAAGCTTTGATGCGTCATAATTATGACCTGACATTATTACTCTTAAAGGCGAAATTGCAATGACAATTCACCTTGTCAGACCATTGAAGAAAATGAATTTTATGCCCTAAACGGCACAACGAATAGTATACATGAAAACTCAGCAGCTTTAAGGCTGCTGAGCTTGTTTTTAGTGGCTTTTATCACTTAAAGCGATACCTTCGCGGCGCGGATCGGCTGCGCCATAAAGTTTACCGTCTTTTACTTCAACAGCATGTAAACCAGAGTTTAAATCTAGGATACGAACTGTGTGCCCGCGGTTAACAAAATCAGCTTCCAAGTTTGCAAGTTCAGTGCCCTTTTCAAGGCTTGTATAATTGTTGCGATTAGTAATACGCGGTAAATTAATGGCAGTTTGCGCATCTAAGTTCCAATCAAGCACACCTACTACCACTTGAGCAACGTAATCAATGATACGACTACCACCCGGTGAACCGACCACTAAACGTAAACTGCCGTCTTTGTTAAACACCATCACTGGCGACATTGAACTTCGCGGACGTTTACCTGCTTCAACGCGGTTAGCTAAAGGTTTGCCATCTTTTGTTGGTGATAAAGCAAAGTCTGTAAGCTGATTGTTTAAAATATACCCGTTCACCATTACTGTTGAACCAAACGCCATTTCGATAGAGCTGGTCATCGAAACCGCATTACCTTGGCTATCAACAATCGATACATGGGTCGTTGAAGGTAGCTCGTAAGCATCATCTTGTGCATAAGCAAGTGAGTTTGGCGGAGTACCTGCTTCTGCGTGAGCATCTTTTTCAGAGATAAGCTTTGCACGACCTGCAAGGTAGTCTTTATCAAGTAATCCTTGTGTCGGGATTGGCATAAAATCAGGGTCGCCCATATACACGTTACGATCAGCAAAAGCTAAACGTGATGCTTGGGTAAAGTAATGCAACGCTTGTACTGAATTTGGTTTTAGTTTAGCCATATCTTTATGTTCGAGTAAGGCTAAGATCTGTAATACAGCAACACCACCACTACTTGGCGGAGCCATTGAACAAACCTCGTATTGGCGATAATCAACACATACTGGAGCACGCTCTTTGCTTTTATAATTCGCTAAGTCTTCAACAGATAAAGTACCCGGTGCTACCGCTGAGTTTTGCACTGCATGCACAAGTTCTTTGGCGTTTTCACCTTTATAGAAAGCATCAATGCCTTGTTTCGCAATATCTTTATAAAGCGCGGCAAGTTCAGGGTTCTTTTTCACCGTACCAACAGCAAGCGGTTTACCATCAGGGAAAAAGTAATCACGAATAACAGGAAGCTTTGTAACCCCTGGGTTTAACTCTTTGGCAAGTAATTGATGCAAACGTGGTGACACAATAAAGCCCTGCTCAGCCAATTCAATGGCAGGGCCAAATAAAGTTTGCCACTCTAACTTACCATAACGCTTATGTGCTGAAGCAAAGGCATCTAAAATACCCGGTACACCAACAGAGCGACCACCTACCACGGCATCAATCCACTTAACGGCTTTACCGTGTTTATCTAAAAACAGTGTTTCATCAGCGTTACTTGGTGCGGTTTCGCGGCCATCAAAACTGGTTAGGCTTTTGGTTTTGCTGTCGAAGTACATCATAAATGTACCACCACCGATGCCCGATGATTGCGGTTCTACCAGTGTCAGTACTAATTGCGTTGCAATAGCAGCATCAACTGCTGAGCCACCTAGCTCAAGCATTTTTTGACCTGCTTTTACAGCATAAGGGTTTGCCGCTGCGACCATGTACTTATCGCCTTCAACAACCTGTTTATGGGCAAAGCCGGTTGCAGCTTCGGGTTCGCGTGTTTCAACTTTTGCAGGAGTCGCTAAAAGAGCCGTTGAATAGATAAATGAAGTGGAAAGAGCTAACAAAGCTTTGGTTTTGAATAACATAAATATACTTAATCCCGTAGTGTATTTGGCATCTTAAAATTAAACGTGCACAATAGTGTCACAATCTCAGATACAACAAAAATAACATGATAAACCTGCCCCTGAAACTAGAATATATTCTGCCCCCATTGTGTTTAATACTACTAAGTTCCTTGTTTGCACTTTTCAACTTAAATGAATATCTCGAATTTAACCGTGAGTTAGTCGCAAATGGTGAGTTTTGGCGTATTTTCACCAGTCAATTCGTACACGCAAATTGGCCCCATTTAGGCTTAAATTGTGCCGGAATTTTATTAATTTGGGCTCTACATGCTGAGCATACAAGCCCACCTCGTTATGCATTTAATATTGCTATTCTTGCATTGTGGTGTGGTTTAGGTGTGTGGCTATTTTGCCCTGATATCCAAATTTACACCGGATTAAGCGCGTTACTGCACGGTGTGATCATTTGGGGGGCAATTAAAGACGTACAAGCAGGCATGTTTTCAGGCTGGTTATTGTTTGCGGGTACGTGGGCAAAAGTGATTTGGGAGCAAATAGCAGGCCCGAGTGAATCGGTTAGTCAGTTCATCGCCTCTAATGTTGCCATTGACGCCCACTTTATCGGCGCAATTGGCGGCACACTGTTGGCTTTACCTGTCTTTATAAAAATAATAAAAAATCGCGAGTAACCTTACTCGCGATTTAATTATCTGGTTATTATTCCTGCTATTTAATCTTTTTCATAAAAAATTGGTTATGATTTATCTTCTATATCAGATATTACAAAGCCCCGGCTAACGAGGCTTTGGATTCAAAATCAACTCAATCGTTCCCAAACTAAATCAGCTACCTTAGCTTCTTTCTCTAGGTCAAATTGAGACTCATGTAGAAAATACTTTATGAATGAACGTATAGTATTTTTTTGATTCAAAGATAACTTTACAAATAAAGGCTCATACTCTGAGCCACCTTGTATATTGAGGCTCAAGACAGAAAAGATGGAATCTGATAAAACATCAATCTCATCAAAATTAGATAAACAAAGAGTCATGAATGAAGGTAAATAATAAACGAAATAAGCTGGAGCTAGTCGGTAGACTATTGCTGTCAAATCTACTTGACAACATTTGATCACATCTATTCCAAAGTCTTCCCAAGATTTACCACTCAAAATTCTTATAACCTCTTCGTCTTCCCAATCTAAATTAGGCCTATCTATTAAGGGGCAATTGGGTTGCTTTGTACTGCCAAATGCATATGACAAACTATCTAATAGCGCTAATTTATTCATTGAACTAACTTCCCATTTATTTTTGTAAAGATTGACATTTAGCCATACTTTTCCAAGCATCAATAGCTTGGTTTCTATGATTTGCATCTCCTCCCATGAAACACTTTTTATTTATTGTGTCTCTCGCTATTGCACACCTCTGGTTGGCGACCTCCCGAAGGAATAAATCACCTCTAGACATGGATTGGGAACATCTTCTTTGTCGTTTGCATTCTTGGTTTACGTTTTGCTGTAGTTTTTGCTGTTCAGATGGGGAGCATTGACCGGGAGGTTCGATGTTATTTGCCGCAGGGCTAATTTTCAGACCCGCATTATCAACTTCACAACTTTCATTATCCTCATTTCCAAACAAATTAGAAATCTGAATAACAGAATCGACAAAAGCCATATTTTCTTTTGTACCCGGTAAAAATACCGGATGAGCAGCAGGAGTGGGACCCGGCCCAACAATTGGAATCGCTGTTAAGCCGTTAGGGTCATAATTATTTACAGGGTTATTTCCAACATATCCATAAGTATTAATCCCACCCGCTAAACCAATCGGATCTGACTGAATGTAGCGTCCCAATTCAGGATCGTAATCCCTATAGTAATTGTAGTATAAACCAGTTTCAGCATCGGCATATTGGCCTGGAAAGCGTAATGCCATTTCTTCTGTTAGCTCATTTTCAGTCTCAATAAATTTACCAAAAGGTGTGTAGTAGCCACTCCAAACAACTTCTGCAGCGCTATTCGTTATTGCAATGGGCGCATCTAAGTGATTTGTATGTATAAAATAAATTTCGTTTGCGACAACAAATGCGATACGTTGTCTATTTAGGTAAATATACTCTATCAACGTTTCCGCATTGCCATCCAATTCAGCAATCAGCATACCTGACGAATCATATTGATAGTAACGTTCATGGCGATTATTTATTTCATCCAAAACAGTATAATTGCTATGAACAAAACTTAATTCAGCGTCATACCAGAAACTAAGCCAACTACCGTGGATACTGTCTAACACCCACAAAGAGCCCTCTGGCGCTGTACCTCTTTTTTCAGAGTATTTGCTGTCACTTGCTCTTACATTAACATTACCGGTTAATGTATTTGCAATTTCAAAACATTGCCCTGTAGATACCTCTAAGTACCCCCTTCCATACACCCAACGCTGCCTATTTTGATTTGATGTAAAACAAAATCCCGTCTAGCGCGACTTTGGATTCAAAAATTTAGGCTTTGCTAATAATGTCTAAATTTCTTAACGAATATAAAAAACTGTCCTTTTGTTTTTTCGTCAATTGATATAGAGCAGCTTACTTCGTGAGGAAAGTCACTTTCTACATCATACATACCAATTAAGAGTGAAGTTGCGGTTTTCCTATTAAAATCAGTGATTTTACTAAAGCCAGACTCTAACTCTATAGTTTTGTCTGCACAATTCATTATTGCTGACACATTGTGGTTTTTATTTTGAACAGTTTCACCGATAACATATACTCCGTATTTCCCTCTATATCGATGTTCTAAGTGTATGTTGTCACTTCTACTTTTGCCTGTATCAACCCAAATTCCTCCTACTTGCTGATAATAATCATCGGGAACATAAGTCAAATTTAAAAGCGTATAAATAAATCCACCTGAGAATGTTTTTAAATGCCACTTAGCATAAATATTTAATGGTGGCATAAGAACTAGAACAAAAATCAATATTAATAAAACCCACTTGAATCTCATCGTTCATGCCTATTTAGGTCTGCTAATACGTTATAATATTGGTTAATAACCTCATCAACATAGTCCTGACAGTTGTTAGTTATCACATTATAGTTTTTCATATCAAATGAGATTTTTGCTCGTTCCTCTGCTTTCTCATTAATGCATCATCGTATTCTTTATCCTTGCATGAATATCCACTCGTATCAGGATCTGCATAAGAAAAGCCACTATTTGTACCATCCTTATACAAAATTTGTTCGTGGAAAACACCTAAATTCATATTAGATGCACCATTAGTTCTAAACTTTCCTAGTCCATTTAATGGTCGCGTACATATTTTCGCTAAACAAATTGGGGCAGACTAAATATAGCGTCCTAATTCAGGAGCGTAATCCCTAAATTAGTTGTACACTAAATTGGTTTAGATCTGTCAAGTTAGAACTTAGATAGTTATAGACTAGCTTCATCCTATTTCAATTTGTATATTTCTAGCAAAAGCCTCGGTTTGTGAGGCTTTAAATTAATAGCTAATTCCAATATTTATTAATAATCTTGGGTAAAATTATAAACCACTGAAAATATCCACCGATAAAGCAACAGATACTAATAACAAACACTTCTAAACCAAAGCTGCTTTGATAATCTATAGTTAGTAAAGCTGTAACTAGATACAATAAAAACGGACCTAATGGAAAACTTAAAAGTCCCAGTAAAACTAGTATGAACACACCTAACTCGTGAGTTTGGCTTACATATTGAACAGATTCTAAAACAGAAAGAATGACTAAAGTAAAACAGGTTATCCATACTAGTTTCAATATCTGGATTTTTTTAGATTCATACTATTTCACCTGACATAATCTTAAACATTTATCCGCTAAACTATCACTGTACCCTTGACAATCGGTACCATTTGGACCTATCGATTTAAACTCAGCGTTAATGCAACTTTCGACATAAGTATCATCTTTTCTAATTTCATCACATTTTTTTGGGTCATGGTTCTCAGCTTCCGTTGTTGCGCAACATAAACTACCTTTACCAAAAGACTAAGTGTTATCAAGAGCACTTGTAGGCGTATTACTTGATCAAAGCTAATTTTTACATAAACCAATATGGATTTACTAAAGGTAAAGTTTTATTTGCATATCACTAAACTTATTCCATTCAAAGGGCGCGTGCACTTTTATGTTGTCTTACTAATGGTCGCTGTACCTCATTTTGCTATTAAATTAACATAACTAGCTGGTTTCATAATATTGCTAGGTCTATGAACAGTATTACTAAGGGTTACAAGTAATTGAATTGCTCACTTAGAACGGGGCTCAATGCAAGGCAACGATAATGAATATCTTGTGAGCAATCAGAAGCGATATTCGATGAACGACACAAAGCAGCCTAATTTAGTGAGTGGTGGATTTCGGGATTTTATTAGCGAGAAACATAAAGATATTATTTATGGCAAAACAAGTTAAATACTTATATCTAATGGTAAATATCAATTGCTATTCAAAAAAAGCAGCCCTGAATATCAAGGCTGCTTATTAGTCAGTGATAAATTGTTCTGAAAGTTAAAGCGTTTCTTTAAATAGCTTATAAATACGACGGTATTCATCTAACCAGCTTGATGGTTGTACAAAACCATGCGGCTCAACTGGGAAGATCGCTGTTTCAAAGTTTTCTTTTTCAAGTTCAATTAAGCGCTGTACTAAGCGAACCGAATCTTGGAAGAATACATTGTCATCAACCATAGGCGCGTTAATTAATAAATGGCTCTTAAGACCTTCAGCAAAGTAAATTGGTGAGCTCTTTTCATAAGCAATTGGGTCAACATCTGGGTGGTTTAAAATGTTCGACGTATAAGGACCATTGTAGTGAGCCCAATCAGTTACCGGACGAAGTGCAGCACCTGCTTTGAATAAATCAGGTTGTGTGAATAGCGCCATAAACGTCATGAAACCACCGTAAGAACCACCATAAGTGCCTACAGCTTGTGTATCTACGTTTGCGTTGTCTGCCATCCAGCTTACGCCGTCTGCTAGATCTTGGATCTCAGGTGTACCCATTTGACGATAAATGGCTGTACGCCAATCACGGCCGTAACCTTTAGATGCACGGTAGTCCATGTCCATTACTACGTAGCCTTCTGAAGCAAGTAGTGAGTGGAACATAAACTCACGGAAGTAACCAGACCAACCCATGTGTGAGTTTTGTAGGTAACCAGCACCGTGGTTAAAGATAACCGCTTTACGGTTTTTACCTGTTTCGCCTTCTTTATAATCAGCTGGGTAATATACTTTTGCGTAAATTGGCTGATCAGTGTGGCTTGAAGGCACAGCAACAATCTTAGGTGCGATTAGTTTCTTCGCTAAAAACTCATCAGATACCGTGTGCGTTAACTGCGTTGCTTGGGTATTTGCTTTTGCATCAGCAACGTAAAGCTCAGGCGGTGACATAATTTTTGAATGAGTTAGCAATAGTTTGCTTTCATCTGGGCTTAACTGGTAATCAGTCATACCATCAAGGTTGGTTACTTGTTCAGATTCACCGTTTGCAGGGTTTACACGATAGATTTCGTAAAGACCTGGATGCTCAACGTTAGCTTTGTAGTAAATCGCTGAGTTATCAGCTGTTAACGTTAAGTTTGAAACAACAAATTGGCCTTTAGTTAGCTGTGTTGCCTTACCGTTAAGTGGCTTTTTGTAAATGTGGCTGTAACCAGACTCTTCAGATAAGTAGTAAAGCGTATCTGAATTGTTTAACCAACCAAAATCGTTGTATGCATAGTTAACCCATGCATCGTCATGCAGACGGTGCTGTGAAACAAGTTTGTTGTTTTGTGTATCAACAGTGGCTAACCAACGATCTTTGTTGTCCCATGCTTCAAGCATAAGTGCCACTTGTGAACCATCTGTGTTCCATTGGATTGCACTTTGGTCCCAACCCCAATCCATCATTAGATTGATGGCGCGTGGTGCTTTTTCAGACTTGTAGGTTTTGCCTTCACGGTCGTAGTTTTCTTTTTTAACAGCTGCAAGTACGTCTTCATCAAAGCCAGGTAAGGTATCGAATGCAAGGGTTGTTTGCTCGCCTGATTTAAGGTCGATGTAGATAACATCTGAGCTGATTGGTTTTTCATCAGCAACACGACGACGTACTTTCTCAGCCTTTACACGTGCATCATCGGCAATGTAATTAGGCATGATATCGCCTTCATCACGCCATGAACGGTTCTCAGTGGTTACTGCAACGAGTGCTTGGCCATTTGGTGAAAGCTGAACATCTGCTAAACGTTTGCCTTTACCTAAGTAAAACTGCGCGTTAGCAATGCTGTCGTTTTGTTCGTTGATTTGTGCTTTACGCGCTTCACGATCTTTTTTGTTTTTGTGAGTCAGCGCAATGTAATCAATTAGTTTATGCTGTTCTTTTGCAATGTAAGTGTCAGGCTCTTGTACACCTTTAGGTGCATCGTCTAGGTGTAAGTTTACTAATTCAACTTGACGACCCGTTGCTAAATCAACTTTATAAAATGCATTACCTTGACGAAAAGCAAGGCTACCATCAGTTAAAAACTGTGGTTTTGATTGCTGTGCGCTATCGTGAGTAATTTGAGTAATTTGCCCAGTGCTTAAGTTTTTAACGAAGATATTACCTTCAAATGAATAAGCCTGTTGCTTTTTATCTGCTGAATAAACAGCATTTTTAGCGCCTACAGTGTGTAGTTTATTTAACGCTAATTGTGATGCAGATTGGCTGTTAATTGCTTGAACGTATAAATCACGTAACTCATTGCCCTGTTGCTTTTGTGCATAAACGATGCTGTTAGAATCGCCGTTCCAGAAAGCACGCTCAGGCTGACGACCTAACCAATCAGGGTGAGCCATTGCTTGCTCTAACGTGATTTCAGCGGAACCTGTGTCAGCAGGAGTAACGACAACGGGTGCTACATTGGTAACTTGTTCTTCAGAAGGCGTTGAGGCGGTTGATTGACAACCAGCTAGCATAAAGCTAGATGCGACTGCGAGAGCCACTAACGTTTTATTAGCAGTGGTTTTGAAATTCATAGTGCTTCTTTAGGGTAATTATAATTCGCCTTATTTAAGCAGAAGCACTGATGAAATAGCAATTTTTATAGGATAAACAGCCAAACTTTTCCGTTTAATAACAGCTTATTTCAATGTGATATCAAGCCATACCATACGATGATCAGAAGAGGCATTGCGATCCTCAATTAATCTGAATAACTCAGAATTTTCTGTTGGCCAAAATACTCCGCCGTCATTTATTTCAATACCATAATTAGATGGCAGTACGTAATCGGCTCTGGCTTGCCAATAAGCGGTATAGTTTTTAGCGTAATCTTCTTTATAAGATTCTTTAGCGCCTTTGCTTGTTGGCGTAAAAGAGGTATTCACTAATGGGTTTTTTAAAATCTGGTCTGTAGTATTTGGACGTGCCTTGCCCCCTTCTGGCGCAGCATTTAAATCACCAACAATTACAAAGCGGCTGTTCGCTTTTAAGCCTCCTTTTTGGCCTTTATCATCGTAAATGTAGTTAGCATTGTTGATGTAATCAGCAATTAAGCGCACTTCATCGTGGTTACGCTTACCGTTGCGGTCTTCTGGGCCATCGAATACTGGCGGCGTAGGGTGCGACGCAAGTAAATGAACTGTTTTGCCTTTTATATCAATCGGTAAGTCCCAAAATGATTTAGAGCTTAGGTGAATCGCTTGCCATTCTTCAGGAGAATACCAATCATTACCTGTTTTGGGGTCGATAGGCATTTGTGCATTTGGCATATCTTTGTATTTGAATGTTTGTAATGTTCGCGCTTTATCTAAATCAATTGGGTAGCGAGAAAGTACAGCCATTGCATAATGCCCTTCAAAGAAGCCAAAGCCGTGTGCGTCACCTTTGTAATGCCCCTTTACACCATCGTTATCTAAGTCAAATTCGGTAGGTAAACCGGTGTTGACTGGTGCGATAAAGTAGTATGGGTAATCGATGGCAACCTGCTTATTTTGCGATACCTGCAGGTAGTTTTTACGAAATACGTTAATGCCTTTATCAGCATCAATATAGTCAAACTCATTGAGTAAAATAACATCAGGTCTTACTCGCTGAATTATTTCGGCAATGTTGCGAATTTGCTGGTGGTTGCTCGCTAATGCTTTGCTTAAAGCATCTTTATCAATAGCTTCGCCTTTTTTAGCATAGTTGGTTGCATCCATACTCACGTTAAAGGTAGCAACACGTAAATCTGCAGCTAGTGCATTGTTAACAAATACACCTACAGCCAGGGCTAAAGAGGAAGTTAATAAAGCGTTTTTCATGAAATAAATCCGTCTACTATAAGTAGTAAAATAATACTGCTGACAATGATCCATAAGATCATCGCCATGATAAAAGGTTTAATGCCTGCTTGTTTTAAGACTGAAATAGATAAGCCACTACCAATCAAAAATAAGGTCATTACCAAAATTTGTTTAGCACCAACATTCAGTGCATGCCAAAGTGTTTGATACTCAGGAAAGCTTGAATTAATCAGTGCAGCCGCTAAAAAACCAAATATAAACAATGGAATACTTGCTTTTTCATCTGATTTCCAAAACACACCCGCGATGCTTGTATAAGGTATGATCCACATTGCTCTGGTTAGTTTAATTGTTGTTGCAATAGCAAGTGCTGATGCGCCATAAGCAGCGGAAGCCCCCACTACACTACTGGTATCGTGAATCGCAAGTGCCGCCCAAACACCAAATTGCTGTTCGGTTAGGCCAAAATAATGGCCAATCATCGGGAACAACACTAAGCCAAGGGCGTTTAATAAAAATACCACAGCGAGTGATATCGCCACTTCGTGATCTTTGGCTTTAATCACCGGGGCCATAGCTGCAATTGCGCTGCCACCACAAATTGCTGTACCAAATGAGATAAGTACACCGGTATTTTTATTTAACTTAAATAACTGAGATAAAATTTCGCCAAGACCAATAATCGCAGTAATACTGACAATTGTAAGCACAATAGAACTGCGCCCTACTTCTATTACTTGATTAAAATCAACAGCAAAGCCTAAGCCAATAACCGCTAACTTTAGCATCCATTTACTAAATTTTTGTGACTGAGCTACAAATGGATTGCCTAAAGTCATGGCAAATAGTGCACCGACTATAAGTGCCGTAGCAGAACCGACAAATGGCAAAGCAGATGCTAAAAAAAGCGTAATAAAAAGAAATTGTTTTGGGCGTTCAGCTATCACAACAGCACTCTGATTAGTTTGTTGGTTAATTTATGTACCAGAGGTGCGACAACAATAACGGTAGGAAATGCCACACAAAAAGCAAAAACCCACGCTTTAAGCCAAATGGTTGTAATGTTATCGATTAAACCAACGTTAAAAATGCTGATCACTAAAGACATAAATCCAGACATAAACAGCGCCATAAAAAAGGCAAACACGACTGTTCTAAATCGAGGATGTAACATAACAAGCTAATATTAATATAAAAATATTAGTCTATAGGAAGAAAAACCTGACGCAAGTGCTTTGAGACAAGAGGTACAAAATTAGCGAAGTTTACGCGTAAGGCCAAAAATTAAAAAGCCGAGATAAACTCGGCTTTTAAGAATTTAAACTGATTAGTTTAAAATAAGTTGGGTGCTGGTAGCAGCTACACCTGGGTAATCTTGCTCTGGCAATATTTCAGCAAGTGCAGCTAATCGCTCACCTAATTGGTGAAGATTATTGGCAGATACGTTGATGTGTCCCATTTTACGGCCTGGTTTAGCCGTTTTACCATACCAGTGGCTTGTAACATCTTGAGTAGCAAGTACTGAGTGTGGAATTGAAGGCTGTCCTAACACGTTGATCATGGCAGTAGGACGAAGCAATTCTGTACTGCCTAATGGTAAACCTGCAACAGCGCGCATGTGGTTTTCGAACTGAGAGCAATGCGTGCCCTGCTGTGTCCAGTGACCAGAGTTATGAACTCGCGGTGCAATTTCGTTTACTAATAACGTACCTTGAACATCAAAAAACTCAATTGCTAATACACCCACATAATCAAGTTCATTTGCTAGCTTGTTAAACGCCAGCTCAGCTTGTTCTTGAATTGCAGCTTTTTCTTTACCTGCAACTGAAAGTGTAAGCACACCGTTAGTGTGTTGGTTTTCAGTTAATGGGTAAATTACTGTGTTACCTGCTTTGTCGCGTGCACCGATGATAGATACTTCGCGGTCAAATGGGATCATCTTCTCAGCAATAATAGAATGCGGTGCACTGTCGGTACCAGATGCAATGAAATCTGCCATTTCTGACCAAATTTGGTCAATTTGATCATCTGATTTTAAGCGCCACTGGCCTTTACCGTCGTAACCCGCTTGGCAAGTTTTGATCACAAGTGGCTTACCTAAACGCTCTACCGCAGCAATAAGGTGTGCTTTTTCGGTAATTAGCTGATAAGGCGCGCACTCAACATTTGTTTTATCAAGTAATGCTTTTTCAAGTGCACGATCGCCACCTGTTTTAATCGCCGCTTTACCCGGGTAAAACTTGTTGCTTTGACAGCACAGTGTTAGTACATCATCAGGAATGTGTTCAAACTCTGCTGTAATTGCGTCTGCGCTATCAATAGCTTGTTGTAATGTACTGTTATGAACTTCACCGGTTAATGGGTGAATGATTTTTTCACTACCCACATCGTAGGCAACAACATTTAAATCAAGGGGTGCGCCCGCTAAGCTCATCATTCGAGCTAACTGACCCGCACCTAAAATTAGAATATTCATATTACTCTGCAGGATTAGGGTTAGCTAATATAGTGTCTGTTTGTTCTTTACGGAATGCTTCAACTTTTGCGAAAATTTCTGGCTGTTGGCAACCTAAAATTTGTGCAGCTAAAAGGCCTGCATTTGCTGCGCCCGCTTCACCAATAGCAAGAGTACCTACCGCAACACCTTTAGGCATTTGGCAAATAGATAATAACGAATCTACACCATTAAGAGTTTTAGATTTAACGGGTACACCTAAAACTGGTAGTGATGTAAAGGCCGCTGCCATACCTGGTAAGTGCGCAGCACCACCGGCACCTGCAATAATAATTTTAATGCCGCGCTCAGCTGCAGTGCTTGCATAGTCGGCAAGTAATTGAGGGGTACGGTGAGCAGAAACAACTTTAGTCTCGTATTCAATGCCGAATTTTTCTAGCATTAACGCCGCATGTTCCATCGTTGGCCAGTCTGATTTGGAACCCATAATAATGCCAACAGTCATAAATACACCTCAGTAAATTGTTTTCTAAAAAGCGGACTTTTGTCCTTATTTTGTGGCGGGTATTATATACCTAACTCACATCAAGATGCGAGTTTCAGTTGGAATTAAAACGATTTAGGCATGGCATTGACTGCAAATAATAGTGGCTCTATTGTTATAATCAAAAACGCAGTATAAATCGCTTTAAACCATCTCAAGATGCGACTCTAGAAGCACAAAAAAGCCATGACATGCATGGCTTTTAATCACTCATTATCTGATTAAGCTTCTTTACTTGCTAGGTACTCAGTGTATGTACCTTTAAAGTCGATAACTTTGCCGTCTTTGATTTCCCAAATGCGGTTAGCAAGTGATGATACGAATTGTCTATCGTGTGATACGAATAATAAAGTTCCTTCGTATGCTTCAAGTGCTAAGTTAAGCGCTTCGATAGATTCCATATCCATGTGGTTGGTTGGCTCATCCATTAATAAGATGTTTGGTTTATGCATCATAATTTTGCCAAACAACATACGGCCTTGCTCACCACCTGAAATCACTTTTACTGACTTTTTAATGTCGTTTTGTGAAAACAGCATACGACCTAAGAAACTACGAACAACTTGCTCGTCGTCACCTTCTTGTTGCCATTGTTCCATCCACTGGAATAAGTTCATGTCTTGTTCGAACTCATCAGCATGGTCTTGCGCGTAATAACCAATATTAGCATTATCAGACCATTTAAATTCACCTTGTTTTGGTGCTAAGCGACCTGCAAGGGTATTTAATAATGTTGTTTTACCAACACCGTTCTCACCGATAATCGCAATACGCTCACCTACTTCAACTAAACCTTCAAGGCCACTGAAAAGCATGTCATCAAAACCTTGCGCTAAGTTAGTTAGCTCTAAGGCATTACGGAATAACTGTTTTTCTTGTTCAAATCGAATAAATGGGCTTTGACGAGAAGACGCTTTAACTTCTTCAAGCTGAATTTTATCGATTTGTTTAGCACGTGATGTTGCTTGTTTTGCTTTTGAAGCATTTGCAGAGAAACGAGATACGAACTGCTGTAGTTCTGCAATTTGGCTTTTCTTCTTCGCATTTTCGCTCAGTAAACGCTCGCGGGCTTGTGTTGCTGCAAACATATATTCATCGTAATTACCTGGGTAAATACGAAGTTCGCCATAATCGATGTCAGCCATGTGTGTACATACTGAGTTTAAAAAGTGACGGTCGTGCGAAATGATGATCATGGTGCAGTCGCGTTGGTTTAACACGTCTTCTAACCACTTGATGGTGTAAATATCCAAGTTATTGGTAGGCTCATCCAGTAGCATGATATCTGGATCAGAAAACAGCACTTGTGCAAGTAACACACGCAGTTTAAAACCCGGTGCGATTTCAGACATAGGACCGTAGTGTTGCTCTGTACCGATACCTACACCAATCAGTAGCTCACCGGCTTTAGCTTCTGCTGAGTAACCATCCATCTCTGCAAACTCAGTTTCAAGATCAGCTACACGCATACCGTCTTCTTCGCTCATCTCTGGTAAGCTATAAATACGATCACGTTCTTTTTTTACTTCCCACAGCTCTTTATGACCCATGATAACTGTATCGATCACAGAAAACTCTTCATAAGCAAATTGATCTTGATTTAGTTTAGCAATACGCTCGTTTGGATCTGTACTGACATTACCTGAAGATGGCTCAAGTTCACCACTTAGGATTTTCATGAAGGTTGATTTACCACAGCCATTCGCACCGATTAAACCATAACGGTTTCCATCGCCAAATTTTGCTGAAATATTTTCGAATAAAGGTTTAGCACCAAATTGCATGGTGATATTAGCTGTACTAATGATAGCGGTACCCTCCAGCGGGTAAAAAGTAAAAACAAATCTGCATGCAATTTTAAACTAAAGCCGCTTTGCACGCCATGATAGTTTAAATAAATCAACTCAGTAGTTTTACAAAATGAAATACAGTACCTATGCTGAACTGCACATAAAATGAGCACGCTCACAAACGAATGTGAGCGCGCTCACTTTTTAAATAATCATTATAAAACAAGGAGTTTGTTAGCATGAGAAATAATAACACAGAACAGCGAATTTTAGATGCTGCTTGGTCATTATTCGAAAAAGAAGGGTTTTCTGACACCTCTACTAGACAAATTTCGGCGGCCAGTAATATTGCTGTGGGTACTTTATTTAATTATTTTCCAGATAAAGTTGCTATTTTAGAGGGCTGCTTAGAAAACAGATTTGCAGAAGTGTTGGAGCACGCTAAAGAAACAGACATCCATCGCCCTGCCCGTTTAAAAATAAGCCACTATGCACAGTATTTTTATCAATTCTATTGCACACACCATCAGTTTTACAAACCTCTTTTCAGCGATCGTTTGTTTAGTGAGTCGTTTCAGGAGCAGCACATAAGATTGATGGAATCATTAATCTTTGCCGATCAACCGCATTTTAATAAAGTTAAAGCGGCCATTCTACTAGACTGCTATTTTATGACCTTATTGCACGGTTTATGCTCAGACAAACCCAGCACAAAAGATATGCTAAAAACATTAAGTCAAAAGGTGTCCATTTTTTAGCTACACTAACTTATTGATAATTCAGTATAGTGAACTCAAAATGAATAAATATTCCTCAAAACTGATATCTTTGTTGATTTTTTTTCACTTTTTACCCTATTTTAGCTCTGATAATCTCCTAGTTTTGCAAAATAACACTTATTAGGGACGATGTATAAACAAGGATTTCTATGAAAAGAACTTACATAGCAACATTAATCGCAAGTATGAGCATGGTCACAATTAACAGTCATGCTATTGAGATATATAAAGATGATAAAAACAGTGTCACTGTTGGTGGCTTTATTGATGCCAGAGTGATCAGCACTCAAGGTGAGACTGAAATTGTAAATGGTGTATCCCGTATAAATTTGGATTTTAAACGCCAGCTAAAAAATGAATGGCAAGCCTTGGCATTCCTAGAGTGGGGAGTAAACCCTGTAGGTAATAGTGACATTGTTTACAATAATCGCTTTGAAACTGTGCAAGATGAGTTTTTATACAACCGTTTAGGTTATGTTGGTGTAAAACACGAAAAATATGGACGAATTACTGTAGGTAAGCAATGGGGGGCTTGGTATGACGTGGTTTATAACACAAACTACAGCCTAGTATGGGATGGCAATGCTGCTGGGGTCTACACCTACAATAAAGACGATGGAGCAGTAAATGGTACTGGTCGAGGCGATAAAGTACTGCAGTATCGTAATAACTGGGGAAATGTCCATATAGCATTGCAAACGCAATTAAAATCAGATGACTTTTATACCTGCGATATCGCCGATATTTCGCGTGCATCATGTCAGGCATTATGGGATCAAGGTAATAATGCTGCTCAAAAAGTTGAGTTTAATTCAACTTATGGTGCTGCCCTCTCCTACTATGTAACTGATGAACTTAAATTTACAGCAGGTGTAAACCGAGGCCAATTTGAGATTCTGTATGCTGGCGGGCGAAAACAATCAGTAACAGATCTAATTTATGGTGTGGGTATGACCTATGGTGATTTTAATAAACCTGGTTGGTATGCATCAGCGAATATCAATAAAAATGAAAACCATGATACTGATAATTTAGGACGGTTAATTAAAGAAGCTGTCGGTTCTGAATCGTTAGTCAGTTACCGTTTCGATAACGATATCCGCACTTTCTTAGCCTACAACATATTTGATGCTGGTGACGATTACGTGATTCAACCAAACTTTAATGCTGATCCTAATGATGTGTTTAAACGACAATTTGCTGTTTTAGGTTTGCACTACTTTTTGGGCGATGACACTATTTTATACATCGAAGCACGTAAAGATTTTAGTGACTTTTCAAGTAATGATGCTGAGCAAGAAGCACAGATGTCACAAACCGAAGATGATGGTATTGCCATCGGATTTAATTACACATTGTAATTGCATTTACATAAAGCCCACTTTAGTGGGCTTTTATATATTCTAATTAATGTACAACTCAAATATTTTGCTTTTTGGTCGCAATCCAAATCAATAAACTGATTCTAGTTACATCAATTTCAAGCATTTCGTTGATGCACTTTTATTGACTAACCCAGCTTGCTTGTTATGCTTCATTGTTTCTACTGAGTAACTCACTCAACTCTTTCTTACTTTGCTCAGGATTTTTGCCCGCAGTATCTATGACAATACGTGCTGTTTCCCACAAGTCATAATCTCTTGAAATCACACTTTCCCATGATGGAAGTAAAAGGTTTCGAATATCTGTTTGCCTGTTTTCTACACGTTGTCGATGTTCGGCTTTATTCGAGCAGATAACTTCAATTTCTATATAGGGTGATGAAGCTTTATTTGCTACGCTTATCCACCCTTCTCGAGATTCCAAAACTGGGTTTGTTGAGTCAGCTACAACAGAAAGGCCGCTTTTTAGATTTTCTAACGCAAGAGCAAAAGCTACCTTGTAACCTTCGTCATGTAGCTTATTAAAACCACAGTTTTTTAGTTCTTGCTCGATAGTATCAATACGAATATGAACTGCGCCCAAGGAAGAAGCTAAAAACTTAGAAAGTTCAGTCTTACCTGTTGCGGGTAGACCTCCAAGGATATATAACATAAAGCCTATGAATTCCTTCCATGTTACTTTTAAAAGTGTGTATTTAGGGTGTTTAACATTTAAAATGTTGTCATAAAAATTCAAGAAAAACCATCGCATTCGATAAACCGAGAAGATTCCACGCCTGAGTTTCTATAACTACTTATCTTGTTTATCAATATACTTAAATTTAAAGATACGCTGAGGTTATAATGAGGTCAAATACAGTATGATGTGTTCCTATACAGAGAATTATTACTACATTGAATAATCACGTTCTACTTTTGCAATGCGCGTTGTAAAAGCGCTGTACCATTTGTCTTTTCCAAGTTGTTGGGCATTTAAGTGCTCTACGTTTTGTTTCCAGGCTTTAATTGCTTCTAAGCTTTGCCAATACGACACAGTAATACCTAATCCATCTCGAGCAGATTCCATGCCTAAATACCCAGGTTGTTGTTCTGCGAGCTCCACCATTCTATTCGCCACCTCTTCATAACCAGCGGTATCGTCAGATAAGATATTCGTAAAGATTACGGCGTAATAAGGCGGTTTTGGTGTATTCGCTATCATGGCTATTACTTCCCTCTACTAGGTTCAAAGCCATCATAGCATGGGATTTCTGTGTTAAACGTATCCCAGTTTGCTTTAGAGCTCACAAAATTATGGCTTATCGGACGTTCGTTTATATCACTATCTAATAAACCTAGGCGAATACGTAAGCGGCTTGGGTCATCTTTATTTTCGCTATAAACTGGGGAGCCACAGCTGCTACAAAAATAGCGAATTCTACCGGGTTTAAATTCAAACGCACTTAGATGCTGCTTGCCTTCTGTTAGGTTAAAACCATCTCGTTGAATAAAGCCGTTGGTTGCGTAAGCTGTGCCAGAGTTTTTACGACACAACGAGCAATGACAATGAATAATTGAGTCTATACCACCAACAATCGTTACTTTTACTTTGCCGCACAAACAACTTCCTTTATACATAGTCCCTCACAAGGTTAAAGCTTAATAGCCGCGATGCTTCCAAAAATCAGTGGCAGTGCCTTCGGCTTCCTTTAATAAGTTAAAGGATTTATCGGCAATTATATGGCCATTTAACTCAATAGTCATGCGCCAAATACCTACTTTATTATCAACAGGTGCCCATATAGTATCACCTAAGTAAAACTGCCAATCGTTTGTTTTAACATACTGTTCACCCTCAAACGGCGGCATAATATCGCCATCCTCATCGGGGATATCTGGGTGGTAAACGCAAAACTTAATTTTTTGTCCTTTGGCCTTTTTAATGTTAACAATAAAACCAAATTCAATATCTAACTGTGCAGGAACGTCTGTTGTAAATTCGGTGATTTGAGGCAGGTCTTTCTCTTTTGCATCCCAATGACTGTAAATGCCGTAACTTTCAATACTGGTAATTGGTTTGGCTTTTGCCATAGTTGCAAGCGCTCCTTTTTAAAAATGAGGCGCTATTTTATAGTAGCAACTCTAGCAGAACAAGATTGTACTATTATAGTAATTAGGTAACATGTTTTATCCAGTGAGCGTCATGCTGTTGAAAGCCGCATTTTGTTAAAAGCTTAATACATGAACTATTATTTGGGTTAACTAAAGCTACAATAGTGTTTAGCGGGGCCGGCACAAAGGTTGTTAATTTTTCAAATAACATGGCTAATACCTTTTGCATTATCCCCTTGCCAAAGTATTGCGACGACAATTCAAATCCTAAAATACCCTGCCCGTTAATTATGTTAAATATGCCAATACTACCAATAACTTGGCCAGTACTTCGCAAAACAATAACCAACCGAATACCTTGTTGATTATAAAAACTCTCAATGTCGCCTTGAATAAAGTCGTAAACGTCACCTTTGGTTATGTCAGCGCTGTAATCATTAAAAGATTGAACATGAGGATCTTTTAAAATATCCCAAATTGCTTGGCAATCTTTGTGTCGAATTGGGCGTAAGTCAAAGGCTAAGTCATTGTGGCTTGACACGGTAATTACTTCTTTTTCTTTATGAGCTGGCATTATTGTCTTACTATAAGGGTAAATACAAGCAATTAGGTTAAGTTCGATGAGTGAAGAGTTTAAAGTAATTCAACCTACCACTACAGTGTATTGTAAAGAACGCGGCGAAGGCTGGACTTTAACAGGGATCACCAGCATTGATGAGCATACTTCTGTGATGTTCGATGGCGTAAGGTATACCTTACCAGCCCGTGAAATTGTTGAGGTATTATTACCGCAACAGCTCGAGCGAGAGAAAAACCAACAATAAAAAAAGCCAGCATCAAGCTGGCTTTTTCGTGTTTAAAATTAACGTAATGCGTTAATACGCTCGTCAAGTGGTGGGTGCGATGAAAATAACTCAGCAACACCTTTACCGCTTGCAATACCAAACGCCATCATTGAACCTTCTAGTTGTGATGGGTGGTTTTGTTTTAAACGCTCAAGGGCGCTTCGCATTTTATCTGCACCTACTAGCTTAGCTGCACCCGCATCCGCAGAGAATTCGCGTTTACGGCTATAGTAAGCAACTATCATACTTGCTAGAACACCAAATAGCATTTGGAAAATCATATCGAATAAGAAGTAAGTCCAGCTACTACCACCCTCTTCTTCATCACTATTTAAGAAGTTATCAACAATACCTGCTAATACTTTCGCTATAAAGATAACAAAGGTATTCACTACACCTTGAATAAGAGTAAGCGTAACCATGTCACCATTTGCAATGTGTGACACCTCATGAGCCAATACCGCCTCGGCTTGATCTTGGTTCATGTTGTGTAATAAACCTGTGCTCACAGCCACCAGCGAATTGTTCTTACTTGGGCCGGTCGCAAAAGCGTTCATTTCAGGGCTATCGTAAATAGCCACTTCTGGCATCGCGATACCTGCGTTTTTCGCTTGCGCTGCTACCGTAGAAACTAACCATTGCTCTGTCTCAGAACGAGGCTGTTCAATAACATGTGCACCGGTTGATTTTTTTGCCATCCATTTCGACATAAATAACGAAATAAACGAGCCACCAAAACCAAATACGGTTGAAATAACTAAAATGCCGCCTAAACTGCGATGGCTAATACCCAGTACGCTCATCACAATAGACAACACAATACCTAACACTAGCATTACCGCTAAGTTAGTCAGTAGAAACAAAAATACACGCTTCATAAAAACCTCAGAATAAACATACCAATTGTATTAACTAACGACATGGTTAAAAATCGTTAGTTAATAAAATTATCTGGGCGTACTACCAACTTATTTTAGGGCTAATGCAATTGGTTGCAAGGAACTAATTGCAACCAATTGTGACAGAGTATGTCAAAAGTAACAACTCAATTATTATGGGTTAATAGATAAAATTTCAAGTAAGGTTTTGTAAATTTTTAATTTAGGGGTGCCATCTGTATAAGGACTAATCGCTAAAAGCGGGAAAGGTAGTGCTGATTTTAAAGTTTCTAAATTGGCGTCTTGTTCACGCATGTTTGGGTCTACATGATTTGCAATCCAGCCCACACAATTAACACCTAGCGCTTTAAAATGAGCAGCTGTCAGTAATGCATGATTAAGGCAGCCTAGCTTCATGCCAACCACTAAAATTACATTAAGATTTTGTGATTTAACCCAATCACAGAGTAAATCGGTTTCGTTGATTGGTAAACACCAACCACCTGCACCTTCTGTAAGAATATAATCGGCATTGAGTGCTTTTATGTTTACATAAGCAGCATCAAGCTTATCAAATGTCAGCCTGTCCCCTACTTGGGCTGCAGCAATATGTGGTGCAATGGGTGGCTCATAGGTAAAGGGGTTAACAATGTTATATTTAACCCCAATTGATGAGCTTTCCATTAAGGTTAATGCATCATCATTAACTAGTTGCCCAAACGCTTCTTCTGCACCTGCGGCAATGGGTTTAAAACCCACCGCACGCTGTTTATGTTGCGCCAGTAAGTTTAACAACAAACTGGTAACATGTGTTTTTCCGGAATCGGTGTCTGTACCCGTGATAAAAAATTCTTTCATTTTTGAGTAAATTCTACTTTTCTAGTTCTAAAAGGACAACTTGATAGCTCACTCTAGCATGCCCATCAACCAGAGGGTATGCCTTACAAACACTATTAAGTGCCTGCCTAGTTAATAACCCTTCGCGTTTTTTCTTAGTTTGCAATGAGGTAGCGCCAATCGCTTTTATCGAGCGCAGTGCTTCTAAGGGCGATTTATAGGCATCTATATAACATCTGTCGGCTGCAAAATTGAGTTTAAATCCGGCCATTTGTGCATACTCAATAATATTATTAGCACCATGAAACTGATTAATATGGTTTTGCTCATCTAAACAAGCAAAAGCCTGTTTGATCTCTTTGAGCGATCCATCTACCACGCAGCTTAAATAAACCTTTCCGCCTACTTTTAATGCACAAAAAAGGTTATTGAGCAATGCTTCTAAATCAGCAGACCATTGCATTGCAAAATTACTAAACACACAATCAAGTGAGTTTTGCTGTAATGGTAGGTTATCCATATCAGCACACACTTTTAAACAACTTGAGTTTTGATCAGTGCTTAGCATGGAGTGACTTAAGTCCATTGCCAATACAGTATCAAAATGTGCTTTAAGCATTGCGGTGTTAACTAATGGCCCAGCCCCTAAATCAAGGCAAGTACCCTGCTGATGTTTACTGGCCATAATTTTGAATAAGTGCGCAGCCGCTTGTTTTTGTACTTTAGCATGGCTTGTGTAATTTGCAGCCGCTTTAGAGAACTTAGTTTGTGTTGTTAGCTTATTACTGTCTTGAAAGCTTAAAGGTACTTGCAGTTGAACACTCATAAACACTCCACTAGCGAATCAACAAGCTGTTTTATATCCTCAGCTTGATGAGCGCTACTTATGGTTACTCTAAGTCGTGCCGTATTAAATGGCACAGTGGGCGGTCGAATAGCGGTTAACCACACGCCTTTTTCTTTAAGCTTATTAGCAACAGCAAGCGTGTGTTCTGCATCGCCTAATACCAGAGGTTGTATAGCTGTTTTAGATTCCATTAATGCTAAGTTACGCTCTTTGGCAAGCGCTCTAAAGTAGGCAATATTATCTGTAAGCTGAGCGCGTCTATTATCCGCTTTTAATAACTTTTCGAGCCGTTCAAGAGTACAACTAGCCATCAGAGGAGACATTGCTGTTGAATAAATGTATTCACGATTAAACTGCAGCATGTAATCAATCATTTGCTTTGATGCAAGCAGGCAAGCACCACTACTTGCCAGTGCCTTGCCAAAGGTGATAATCAGTAAATCAGGCTTGATTGACTCACAACTCCCTAAACCTTGCTCGCCTAACACGCCAAAGCCATGGGCGTCGTCAATCATCAGCCACGCATTGTATTGTTTAGCAAGTTTACAGAGTGCTTCAATGGGGGCTTGATCGCCATCCATCGAAAACACCCCTTCGCTCACTATAAGCTTGTGCTTTGCTTTTGACTTTTGTAACCGCGATTCTAAGTGCTTAAGGTCGTTATGATTAAACCGTACCATGGCAGCGGAAGAATGAAGGCCGCCATCAATAAGGCTGGCATGATTAAGCTTATCTTGGAAGATTGCCGATGATTGCGCCACGCTTTTATCTTGAAACAACGCTTTTAAAACACTGCTATTAGCGCTAAATCCGCTATTAAATAACATGGCGCTTTCATAGCCTAATAACTCGCATAAACGCATTTCAAGCTGTTGCTGTGCTTTATTATAACCATTCACTAGCGCTGAACTGTGGCTACCTAGTTGCTGCGCTTGTATTTCGATAAAATCATCTGCAAAACCAAGGTAGTCATTACTGGCAAAATTTAAATACTGTTTACCTGCAACCTGAATAAAGCGCCCACTTGCTTGCTCTACAAGCTGACGCTTTCTCAGTAATGCATCTGCTTTACACTTAAGAAGATGCTCGGCAATAAAATCAAAAGCCATTTAAATGTTACGCTTCGTAAAATAGTTTTGATGTTGCTTTATCTGCAACTTTTGATGAAAGTGATGCTGCAACCGCTTCATCAGAATAATCTTCACGCCTTTCTGGGTTCATGCCTAATTTTTTAATCAGCATCATGTCAGCATCTGCTTCTGGGTTTTCTGTAGTCAGTAGTTTATCACCGTAGAAAATTGAATTAGCACCAGCAAAGAAACACATTGATTGCATTTGTTCATTCATCGCCGTACGACCAGCTGATAAACGGACATAGCTTTTTGGCATCATAATACGTGCTACAGCAATGGTACGAATAAATTCAAAATGATCTAAATCTTCGACATCTTCAAGAGGCGTACCTTTTACCTTAACCAACATATTGATTGGCACACTTTCAGGCTGTTGCGGCAAATTAGCTAATTGCATTAATAAACCAAAACGGTCAGCTGCCTGCTCGCCCATACCAACAATACCGCCAGAACACACTTTCATTCCGGCATCACGCACGTTATCGATAGTGTTTAAACGGTCTTGGTAAGTACGAGTAGTAATAATCTGTTGATAATATTCTGGTGATGTATCAAGGTTATGGTTGTAGTAATCAAGACCCGCGTCTTTTAATGCATGGGCTTTTTCATTATCAAGCATGCCAAGGGTCATACAGGTTTCAAGCCCTAACTCTTTGACTTCTTTTACCATTTTCTCGATATATGGCATGTCGCGATCTTTTGGATCAGACCAAGCGGCCCCCATACAAAAGCGCGTTGCACCCTTTTCTTTAGCTGCACGTGCTTGCTCTACCACTTTTTCAACTTCCATTAGGCGTTCACGCTCTAAATCCGTTTTATAATGACCAGACTGAGGACAATATTTACAGTCTTCTGGGCAAGCACCCGTTTTAATCGATAATAAAGTAGAAATTTGTACTTCATTTGGGTTGAAGTTTTCACGATGAACACTGGCCGCTTTGAATAATAAATCATTGAACGGCATTTCGAATAATGCTTTTACTTCTTGGTGAGTCCAATCGTGACGGACAACAGCGTGCTCCATAATAGTCTCTTTTTTTAAATTAATGGGACGGTATGATTGGCTAAGTCTACGAGTTGACGTAACATTGTCAACGAACAGGAGGCTATTAAAGTTTACATATGAACAAAAAACAATCTATTGATCTAAGTTTTGACCGCGAACATATTTGGCACCCTTATACATCAATGACTAATCCTTTACCCGCTTATCCGGTAAGTCATGCTCGTGCTAACCGCATTTTTTTAGAAACGGGTGAAGTATTAATTGACGGAATGGCATCTTGGTGGAGTGCTATTCATGGTTATTGCCATCCGGTTTTAAATGAAGCAATAGCCACACAACTAAACAAAATGAGCCATGTTATGTTCGGTGGCCTAACACATCAGCCCGCTGTTGAACTGTGTAAAAAGCTCGTTAGTATGACGCCACCCTCACTTGAAAAAGTGTTCTTAGCCGACAGCGGTTCTGTCAGTGTTGAAGTAGCAATAAAAATGGCTCTTCAATACTGGCTGAGTAAAGGACATACTGGTAAACAAAAACTAATGACGCCACTTAAGGGCTACCATGGTGACACCTTTGCTGCCATGAGTGTCTGCGACCCTGTAAATTCAATGCACAGTATGTACTCTGGTTTTTTACCTGAGCATGTTTTTGTTCCTGCTCCAAGTGCTAAGTTTAACGGTGAGTTTAGTTCTACAGAGGCTGAAAACCTAGAAAACTACTTTGCAGCTCACCACCAACACGTTGCGGCATTTATAATTGAACCCATTGTGCAAAATGCTGGGGGTATGAATTTTTACCATCCCGATTACTTAAAACATCTACGCATACTTTGCGATAAGTATGATGTTTTACTTATTTGTGATGAAATCGCCACAGGCTTTGGCCGCACAGGTACCTTGTTTGCTGTTGAGCACGCCGATATAGAACCAGACATTTTGTGTATTGGTAAAGCATTAACGGGTGGCATGATGACACTTTCTGCAACCTTAACCACCAGCAAAGTTGCTATTGGTATTAGTGAAGGTGAAGCCGGAGTGCTTATGCATGGTCCTACTTTTATGGGTAATCCATTAGCATGCGCAACTGCCTGCGCCAGTATTGATTTACTGCTCGAACAACCTTGGCAAGAACAAATAGTACATATTAACCATGTACTCACCGAGCAGCTTGCTAAATGCAAACAACTTGATGACGTAGCAGATGTTCGTACCCTAGGTGCAATTGGTGTTGTAGAACTAAAACGTAATGTTGATGTGGCAAAAATTCAACGCTTTTTTATAGAGCAAGGTGTGTGGATCCGTCCGTTTGGTAAATTAATTTACTTAATGCCACCTTATATAAGTGATGAACAGAGCTTAACTAAGTTGTGTAACGCTATTTATGCAGCCATAGAACAACAGGCGTATTAGGGCGTGTTGACCCTTTGTGATTAATTTTGCAGCTGTGTGTTTGGTATTTAGGCAAGGCAGAGCCTATGTAGTGTGGTTGTTCCACATAAATAGGCGATAACGCAGCATCAATGCCAAACACGCGCTAGTAAACAAGACATTAAAAAAGGAAGCTAATGCTTCCTTTTTTATTCATACTTTACCATTCAAACATATACGCCATTTTACTTATGGTTCGTAAAGGAACATTGTGTTCACATCGTTTAGCATAAAGATGCTGCAATGATTTATCTTTAATCTCACCAACAATCACTTCTTTTACTTGATAACCAAGGGCTGTAGCCGCTTGCGCGTAGGCGATAAACTCCCACTTTTTAATATTGGTGTTATCAACAATTACCAATGGGATTTCTTCTGCTAAAGCATTAATAAACCGCGCAAGGTTTAAGTTGTGATACTCAGGAAGCTTGTATTTATCAAATTGATACACACCTTCGCTGTTATAAAAATAATCATCTGTTGCGCAAACGACATACTCAGTTTCGTTACCAGCAACTAACTCATCAGCTAGGCTTTGCGCATAATATGATTTACCCGAGCCGGGTAAGCCGCGAAGAATAAAAACTTGTTTCATAGCACCTGTAATACAATAAAAAATAAAAACTAAAGGACAGTTATCCTGTTGAGAATTGTTAATAATGCCACAAAATAACCAATTAGCGCAGTGAGAAATTAAATTATCACGAATTTTACGCAAAAAACCGCTGTTATTTTGTTCAATTGAAGAAAAACTAGTAAAGAGTATGTCTGAATAGTTTTTTTATTTGATTTACGAAGGTAAGATAGTCGATTCAAGTGCAATGCACAGCATTATTATATTAGGCAACTTATATCATTGGAGTGAAGATGAGCCATTTAGCGATTTCAGAGCTATTAGAAGGCAAGGTTGCGGTTGACAGCCAAGTAACAGTAAAAGGCTGGATCCGTACACGCCGCGATTCAAAAGCAGGAATTTCATTTTTAGCCGTTCATGACGGTTCGTGTTTTGATCCTATTCAAGCGGTAGTACCTAATTCACTCAATAATTATGATGAAGTAACACGTTTAACTGCTGGTTGTTCAGTATCTGTCACGGGTATTCTTGTACCTTCAGCGGGTCAAGGTCAGTCTTTTGAAATTCAAGCTAACTCTGTTGAAGTATTAGGTTGGGTTGAGAATCCAGACACCTACCCTATGTCGGCTAAACGTCACAGCATTGAGTATTTACGTGAACACGCACACCTTCGCCCTCGTACTAACATCATGGGCGCGGTAACACGTGTACGTAACTGTTTAGCTCAAGCGATTCACCGTTTTTACCACGAGCAAGGTTTCTACTGGATCAGCACACCGATCATCACTGCAAGTGACTGTGAAGGCGCTGGTGAGATGTTCCGTGTATCAACTTTAGATATGGAAAACTTACCGCGTACAGATAAAGGTGAGATTGACTACAGTGAAGATTTCTTCGGTAAAGAAGCGTTCTTAACTGTATCTGGTCAGTTGAATGGTGAGACATACGCATCGGCAATGTCAAAAATCTATACTTTTGGCCCTACTTTCCGTGCTGAAAACTCAAACACATCTCGTCACTTAGCTGAGTTTTGGATGGTTGAACCTGAAGTTGCATTCGCAGATTTAGAAGACATCGCGAAACTTGCTGAAAACATGCTTAAATATGTTTTCAAAGCAGTATTAACTGAGCGTCGTGATGATATGGAATTTTTTGCACAACGTGTTGAGAAAACAGCTATCTCTCGTTTAGAAGAATTCGTGACTAAAGATTTCGCACAAGTTGATTACACTGATGCTATCGAAATTTTAAAAGCATGTGGTAAAAAGTTTGAGTTCCCTGTTGAATGGGGTGTGGATTTACAATCTGAGCACGAACGTTACCTTGCTGAAGAACACTTTAACGCGCCAGTAGTTATCAAAAACTACCCACGTGATATCAAAGCGTTCTACATGCGTCAAAACGAAGACGGTAAAACAGTGGCAGCGATGGACGTAGTTGCACCAGGTATTGGTGAAATCATCGGTGGTTCTCAACGTGAAGAACGACTAGATGTATTAGATAAGCGCTTAGAAGAAATGGGCTTAAACAAAGAAGACTACAGCTGGTACCGTGACCTACGTAAATACGGTACTGTACCTCACTCTGGTTTTGGTCTAGGTTTTGAGCGTTTAGTTGCTTATGTAACAGGTATGGGCAACGTTCGTGACGTTATCGCCTTCCCTCGTACTAAAGGCAGCGCGACATACTAATCAGTATCGCCTAGCAAATAAAAAGCCGCTCTCGAGCGGCTTTTTAGTTTTTCTTTTGTACAGATGTAATATCGACAACTCTATCTCCTTCAAAGGTGATAGATACTAAATACTCACCGCCAATTGATCCCTTAAGGTTATATGACCAAGTTTCTACCTTTTGACCGGGCTTTATATTGCCGCCTGTATCAATACCTAAACTTTGCACGTCTTTGAGTAAGGGAGTGCCTAATTTATCTAAAACTTCGATTTTGCTCATGTCTTTAAGTACAAGATCTCCATCAGATAACCTAAAACTGCTGCCAGCAAAGGCTATTAAAGGACAGAATAAAAAACATAAAAATAAAAGGTTTTTGAACATGGTTCTTGCCTTAAAATAACATTGAAATGTGATTCTGGATTATGAAATTATAGTTTAATTTTAGAATGTAAAATCCCTTTAGCCAATATCCGAAAGGTTAGATGAAGCAAGCATGAAAACTTCTAATCTATCGGTTTATTGAAAAACGGTTTATGTATAACGTCCTTTCCAGCTCGTTTTTATAAATTACCATAAAAAAAGCTGCGCACCTAAAAGGTGAACAGCTTTTAACAACCAGAATCGTTATGAATTACAGAGCGCTTTCAAGCTCAGGTAACACATCAAATAAATCAGCAACTAAACCATAGTCAGCGACTTGGAAAATTGGCGCATCAGGGTCTTTGTTGATGGCAACAATCACTTTAGAGTCTTTCATACCCGCTAAGTGTTGAATCGCACCACTGATACCTACAGCAATATATAAGTCTGGGGCAACAATTTTACCGGTTTGACCAACCTGCATATCGTTTGGCACAAAACCCGCATCAACAGCAGCGCGTGAAGCACCAATTGCTGCGCCTAGTTTGTCAGCAATACCATTCAATAACGCAAAGTTTTCACCATTTTGCATACCACGACCACCAGATATAACCACAGGTGCAGCAGTCAGCTCTGGGCGTTCTGATTCAGTTTGTTCTTCTGATACAAACTCACTCAAACCAACAGAGCCTTTACCTGTAACGCTTGTTACAGCTACCGGTGCTTGCTCTGATGCAATATCAAAGCTACTAGCACGAACGGTGATTACTTTTTTGCTATCCAGAGATTTAACTGTGGCAATCGCATTACCTGCATAAATAGGACGTTTAAAGGTATCAGCATCAATCACATCGATGATTTCAGAGATTTGAGCAACATCTAAAAGTGCTGCAACACGTGGCATAAAGTTTTTACCCGTTGTTGTAGCGCTCGCGACAATGTGTGAATAGTTATCTGCTAAAGATAAAACCAGATCCGCTAGGTTTTCAGCAAGCTGATGTGCGTAAGCGGCATCATCAGCAATCAGGACGCTGCTAACACCTGCAATAGATGCTGCTTGCTCACTCATTGCAGATAAGTTTTCGCCTGCAAGTAGTAAATCTACATCAAAACCTAGTTTAACAGCAGCAGTGATCGTTTTATTGGTTTCAGGCTTTAGAACACCTTTGTCGTGTTCGGCTATCACTAATGTTTTCATTTAGATCACCTTCGCTTCTGTTTTTAACTTTTCTACCAATGTCGCAACATCTTCAACGATAATGCCACCACTGCGTTTTTCTGGCTCGTTTACTTCAACCAGCTGCACATGAGGCGTAAGGTCTACACCTAAACTATCAGCAGCAATCACATCAAGTGGTTTACGTTTTGCCTTCATAATGTTTGGCAATGAAGCGTAACGTGGTTCATTTAAACGTAAATCTGTCGTTACGATAGCAGGTAGTTTAAGAGCGACTGTTTGTAAGCCTCCGTCCACTTCACGCGTTACATTAACTGTACCCGCTTGTACATCTACTTTAGATGCAAAGGTACCTTGGCCACGACCTGTTAAAGCAGCAAGCATTTGACCGGTTTGATTGTTGTCAGAGTCAATCGATTGCTTACCTAAAATAACTAGCTCAGGTGATTCTTGCTCTACAATCTTGCTCAGTAATTTAGCAACATGTAAAGACTCGAGCTTTTCTTCTGTTTCAATATGAATAGCTTTATCGGCACCGAGTGCTAAGGCCGTACGTAATTGCTCTTGAGATGATTTATTACCAATAGTCACAGCAACAACCTCAGTGGCCGTCCCTGCTTCTTTTAAACGAATAGCTTCTTCAATTGCAATTTCACAAAACGGGTTCATCGCCATTTTTACATTAGCTAGATCAACATCCGTTTTATCGGCTTTAACGCGTGCTTTGACGTTGTAGTCAATTACTCTTTTAATTGGAACGAGGACTTTCATCGTGACTCCATCAATTGTGTGTTCTCAAAGTTGACCTTCGCGTCAACTTATTTATTTTATGAATTCAGACTACTTCCTGTTGACGTAAACGTCAACCTAAAATAACCTTAAAGTATTCACAGCCTGTAACGTTTCATTTGCAAGTATGAAATAAGGTTCTTTACAGCAGGTCCGTCACCGAGAAGAGGTTTATATGGTCGAACGCGAAACCATGGAATTTGATGTAGTCATCGTAGGCGCAGGCCCAGCAGGTTTATCAACTGCGATTAGATTGGCTCAACAAGCACAAGAAAAACAACAAGAATTAATGATCTGTGTGGTAGAAAAAGGCTCTGAGGTGGGCGCGCACATTTTATCTGGTGCCGTTTTTGAAACCAAAGCACTCGATGAATTACTACCCGATTGGCAGTCATTAGGCGCTCCGGTTACTACAAAAGTAACGCAAGATGATATTTACTGGTTTAATAACAGTGAAAAAGCCACCAGCATCCCCCACTTTGCGAGCCCTAAAACATTCCATAACGAGGGCAATTACATTGTTTCTATGGGTAATGTATGTCGCTTTTTAGCTGAGCAAGCTGAAAACTTAGGGGTAGAAATATTCCCAGGCTTTAGTGCGCATTCTTTAATCATTGAAGACGAGACAGTAAAAGGCATTATCACTGGCGATATGGGTCTTGATAAAGACGGCAACGAAAAAGACGGTTATATGCCGGGTATGGAGCTTAGAGCAAAATACACCGTATTTGCTGAAGGCTGCCGAGGTCATTTAGGTAAAGAGTTAATCAAACACTTTGCCCTTGATAAAGATGCGTCTCCACAGCATTACGGTTTAGGATTCAAAGAAATATGGCAAATCGACCCGAGTAAACATAAAGAAGGCACCGTTGTACATGGCACAGGCTGGCCATTAACCGGCGATACCAGTGGTGGTGCGTTTATGTATCACAGCGACAACAACCAAGTCGTCGTAGGCTTAATTGTTGACCTTAACTACTCAAACCCACATTTAAGCCCGTTTGATGAATTCCAACGTATGAAACATCACCCTGTCTTTAAAGATGTATTAGAAGGCGGTGAGCGTATAGCCTATGGTGCAAGAGCAATCGCCAAAGGTGGCCTGCGCTCATTACCAAAAATGCACTTCCCGGGTGGTTTACTTGTTGGTTGTGATGCCGGCACATTAAACTTTGCGAAGATCAAAGGTAACCATACCGCAATGAAATCAGGCATGGTCGCTGCTGATGTGATTGTAGCAGCCCTTAGCGACGGAAAAGAAAATACCGATTTAGCAGAATATAAAACGGCCTTTGAACAAAGCTGGGCGTATAAAGAGCTCTATCAATCGCGTAACTTTGGCCCTGTTATGCACAAATTGGGTAAGTTCTTAGGGGGTGCTTATAACACTCTAGACCAAAACCTATTTGGTGGCAGCTTACCGTTTAACTTTGAAGATAACATGCCAGATCATGCCACCTTAGTTACTGCTGATCAGGCCGAAAAAATCTACTACCCAAAAGCAGATGGCAAACTAAGCTTCGATAAACTTTCATCGGTGTTTTTATCAAATACCAATCATGAAGAATCGCAACCATGCCATTTAAAGCTAAAAGATAACTCGATTCCAATTACAGTGAATTTGGTGCAATTTGATGAACCAGCGCAACGCTACTGCCCTGCTGGCGTATACGAAATACAAGAAGTCGAAGGTGAAAAACAGTTTGTGATTAATTCGCAAAACTGTGTGCACTGTAAAACCTGTGACATAAAAGACCCAAGTCAAAATATTACTTGGGTAACACCTGAGGGAGCTGGCGGACCAAACTACCCAAATATGTAATAACTAACGTTACTCATTTAATTAAAATTCATCCTAAATTGCAGGGGCTTCGGCCCCTTTTTTAGGCTATGCTAAAGGTCTGTTTACCTTTACAGATTAAGACGTTAAAGGTGAACTGATATTAGTCGTGATTAAAAGTGAGTAAAATATGCCGTCTTCAAGTGTAACCTTTCGTTTTTTAGCTGAACCTACCGATGTAAATTTTGGCGGTAAGGTTCACGGTGGTGTGGTAATGAAGTGGATTGACCAAGCAGGATACGCCTGTGCTGCAGGTTGGAGTGGTCATTACTGCGTTACTGTTTCAGTAGCGGGTGTAAAGTTTCAGCGCCCTATTTTGGTTGGCCAAATTGTCGAAGTGAAAGCCAGTATTGCTCACACTGGTAAAACCAGCATGCAAATCTTTATTCAAGTCCGCTGCGGTGACCCAAAAACACAAAACCTAGTTGAAACCAATCATTGTGTTATTAGTTTTATTGCGATGGATGAAGCAGGTTACCCAATCGAAGTACCTTCTTATACCGCTGTGACTGACGAAGAAAAGAAAATTGAAAACTATGCGATAAAAATGAAAGAGATCGCAATAGAAACAGAAACCCTTTTGCAAAAAGCGTAAAACAACACTGATTTAAAAACTGCACCTAGTAACTTCTACAGAGCACCCTGAAATTGTTACGACTGCCAAACTGAACGCCTGTTTACAGTTTCAACAACCTGGCCATAAAATCGCTTAATAAAGCCTAAAAACAATACTTTAGGCTTTATTTTTGCGTTGGCATTGCCATTGCAATACTCCTAGTGAATGACGCGAAACATTCGTTTTTTATTTTATAAAGGAGCTATTAAATGATTAAAGCAATTTCAATGTCTGCACTTTCTTTAGCACTACTAGGTTTTAACAATGCTGCACATGCAGATATTACCGAAATGGATTCTCCGCGTATTTATACCGGTATCGGCTACGGTCAATATTCTTTTGAGTTTGAAGACAGCGAAAATGACACTGACTTCGATGATGATTCACAAATGCTAAAAGGTTATATTGGTACGCAATTTAATAAATACCTAAGTCTTGAACTTGCATACCAAAACTTTGATGAAGTAAGCGATATCGATTCTAAAGCTGAAATTGACGGTGTTTCACTGGCTGCACGATTAGCAGCGCCGATTACAGAAAGTTTTTCTGTCTATGCCAAAGGTGGCTGGCTAGAATGGGACGCTGAAATTGAGCAAGACTTAGGTGAACTTGGCAGCATTAGTGCCGACACTGATGGTGGTGATGTATTTTATGGTGCAGGTATCGAGTATGCTTTCACTACGAATATGCAAGTACGTTTAGAATATGAGCGCTATGAATTAGAAGATGATATCGACCCAGATATGGATGTTGCCTCAGTATCATTCCAATACATGTTCTAATTTAAACCTATTGGTCTAATTATTAAAAGGCAGTCTCGACTGCCTTTTTTTGCATTTGCATGTAAAATGTCGGCAGATTATCTTAACGACAATGCACAATGAGCGAATACCAATTAACTGCCGTCGGCCACATTCAATCTCCTTACAAACAAAAATTTGCTATACCGCGCCAACCTCGTTTGGTTCCTGAAGCGAAAGCAAAGCTGGTATTCAGCAGCAATTTTAACCGCGAAGAGTTTGTTCGCGGCCTCGATGAATTCAGCCATATTTGGTTATTATTCAGATTTCACGAAACCGCTGATAAAGGCTACTCAGCAATGGTAAGACCCCCGCGTCTTGGTGGTAATGAGCGTAAAGGTGTATTTGCAACACGCGCAACCTTTCGCCCAAACGCAATTGGCATGAGTGCTGTTAAACTGGAAGGCATCGAATATAAAAATGGTCAACTAAGCCTATTACTATCAGGCATCGATTTGCTCGATGGCACACCAATATTAGATATTAAGCCTTATTTACCTTACTCAGATGCGATGACTGATGCTACGGCAGGCTTTGCCGATACCCGACCAGAAACCGATATGAGTGTCGAATTTAGCGATGAAGCCCTAGCCTTTATCGAAAAACAAACTGAACAACCTGAATTAAAAGCGTTTATAAGCAATGTATTAAAGCAAGATCCTCGCCCGGCATACAAAAAGCAACGTGATTCAGAGCAAAGCTACGGCATGACCTTATATGACTTTAATATTCGTTGGCATGTTAAAGATAACCACAATACAGTGATCAGCATTGAAAAATGCTAGCTTTTTTACATATAGCGCTTTAGTGTCAGTGATTCCACTGGTAAACTGAGCGCCTTGTTACTACTCAAACGTCTTGAGTAAACGATAATAATTTTAACACTACTTGGAATAGAGATGCGTACCAGTCAATATATACTCGCAACACTTAAAGAAACTCCGTCTGATGCAGAAATTGTTTCTCATCAATTAATGCTACGAGCAGGCATGATCCGCCGCGTTGCGTCGGGTTTGTATACATGGTTGCCCTCTGGTTTACGCGTACTTAAAAAAGTAGAAAATATTGTACGTGAAGAAATGGATAAAGCTGGCGCTATCGAAATGTTAATGCCAATTATCCAACCTGCTGATCTTTGGGAAGAGTCTGGTCGATGGGAGCAATTTGGTCCTGAATTACTGCGTATTAATGACCGCCACAACCGCCCATTTGCTCTTGGTCCAACTCACGAAGAAGTGATCACTGATTTTGTGCGTAAAGAAGTAAGCTCTTATAAGCAATTACCACTTACTTTATATCAAGTACAAACCAAAGTACGTGACGAAGTTCGCCCTCGTTTTGGTGTAATGCGTGCTCGTGAATTCACCATGAAAGATGCTTACTCTTTCCATTTAAGTGATGAGTGTTTAGAGAAAACATATCAAGTAATGCACAAAGCATACTGCAACATCTTTGAGCGTCTTGGTCTTGATTACCGCCCTGTTATTGCTGATACAGGTTCTATTGGTGGTAGCGTATCGCACGAGTTCCACGTACTTGCAGAATCTGGTGAAGATGCAATTGCCTTTAGTGATGCAAGTGATTACGCTGCAAACATCGAAAAAGCAGAAGCATTAGCACCGACTGAAGAGCGCCCAGCAGCAAGCAAAGAGTTAAAAGTGTTCCCAACGCCTGATGCAAAAACCATCGCTGAGCTTAAACAACATTACGGTGTTAAACCTCATCGCGGCGTGAAGACATTAATCGTATATGGTGCGCCAGATGAAAACGAACAACGTGGTTTAGTTGCGCTTGTTTTACGTGGCGACCATGAATTAAACGAATTAAAAGCTGAAAAACACCCACTTGTGGACTCACCACTTGAAATGGCGAAAGAAGAAGACATCGTTGCAGCTATTGGTGCAAAGCCGGGTTCATTAGGCCCTGTAGGCCTAACGATGCCAATTATTGTTGACCGCTCTGCAAATGTACTTGCTGACTTTGTTGCGGGTGCAAACAAAGACGGCGAACACTACAGCGGTATTAACTGGGATCGTGATGTAGAAAACTACGAAGTTGCTGATATTCGTAACATCGTGGAAGGCGATCCAAGCCCATGTGGTCAAGGCTCACTGCAAATCAAACGTGGTATTGAAGTAGGTCATATCTTCCAGCTAGGTACTAAGTACTCAGAAGCTATGAAAGCAGGCGTACTGAGTGAATCTGGCAAAAACCAAATTATGACCATGGGTTGTTATGGTATTGGTGTTTCACGTATCGTAGCTGCGGCTATTGAGCAAAACAACGACCAATACGGTATTAAATGGCCACAGCCAATCGCTCCATTTGATTTAGCGATTGTACCTATGAACATGCATAAGTCTCATCGTATTCCTGATATCGCTGAAAACCTTTATAAAGGGTTAAAAGAAGCGGGTTTAGACGTGTTATTTGATGACCGTAAAGAGCGCCCTGGTGTGATGTTCAACGACATGGAACTTCTAGGTGTACCTTTCACACTTGTTATTGGCGAGCGTAACCTAGACGAAAACAAGGTTGAACTTAAAAACCGCCGCACAGGTGAAAAGCTAATGCTAGATTTAGATACTGCAGTAGCAGAGATCGCAGCATTGACTAAAGGCTAATTAAGTCAGCTCTACAAAATATAAAAAACCGCTTCGGCGGTTTTTTTGTTTTATTAATTGTCATAGATGTTTCGCTAAAGCGTCTTTTTACTGTCATTGATTCTCCCTAGCATTTACTTTATTACACCATGAGTAAATGCCATGAATAACACCACTTGCAGTAGTAAAACCCACTATCCTGCCGTTTGGATCTCCGACGTTCACTTAGGTTACAAAGACTGCCAAGCGCAGTACTTACTCGACTTTTTAAATGCCATTGAATGCGACGTACTGTATTTGGTTGGTGATATTGTTGACTTATGGTCAATGAAACGACAATTTTTCTGGCATCCAAGTCACTACGATGTGTTAGCGCTTATTCAACAAAAAGCGAAAGAAGGCACCAGAGTTATTTATATACCCGGTAATCATGACGAAACATTTCGCCATTATGCCAATGAGTCGTTGTTCGGTATCGAAGTACACAAACAATATATACACACCACTAAGGCCAACAAACGTTTTTTACTTTTACACGGTGATGATTTTGACTCAGCAACCCGATACAACAAATTAATCAGTATTGCAGGCGATGCTGGCTACGACTTGTTATTATTTCTAAATCGTTGGACTAATCGTATTCGCCGTTTATTTGGTGGAAATTATTGGTCTTTAGCGTCTTGGATAAAAGCTAGAGTACATAAAGCGCGTGAAGCGATCGATGCATTTGAAAAAGCAGCCATCCATGAAGCAAAAAAACAAGCTGTCGATGGCATCATTTGCGGGCATATTCATCACCCTGCCGTTAAAGTAGTTGATGGTATTTTGTATTGTAATGATGGCGACTGGATAGAAAGTTGCACTGCATTAGTTGAAAACAGTTCAGGTCGTATTGAGTTACTACACTGGAGTGAAACACAAAAAGTGATTCACTCTGCAGACATTAGTAAACTGACACCTAATCACGGACTTAATAATAGCCAAGATGCAGCCTAGTTTTTTAGCCACATTGCTAATTTTTTACGTAATGTGGCTTGTTTTATAGGCTTGGTAATGTAGTCATTCATACCAACACTTAAACACTTTTCTCTATCGCCTGCCATAGCGCTTGCCGTCATCGCTATTATGACAACATCTTGGTATTGCTGTCCTGCTTTTCCCTGACGGATCGCTTTTGTACAGTCATAACCATTGAGATTGGGCATCTGACAATCCATTAAAATTAAATCAAATACTGATTTGTTATTTTTCAACACATCGAGAGCGTCCAGTCCATCACTAGCAGACTCAATATGTATATGGCTGTCTCGTAATATTGCTTTACTAACTTCTATATTAATTAAGTTGTCATCCACGATTAAAATTGACCGGTTTGATAAATCTAACTCTATACGCTCTTTTTCATCGTGGTTTTTACGTTCAATAAGATGATCTGAATCTTTATAAAGTAATGCTAATCGGTAAACTAACTCATCTTTAGTCACGGGTTTAGCAATGAAGATAATATTATCTGGCAAAAGTTGTCGTTTAGACATAGAGGATAAAATCCCCAAAACCATTAAATATTTATCAGTATTATGTTTTGCATAGCTGATAACGCTATCAATTTCTGCATGTTTGTGATCAATAATGATTAAGTCAAAGCTAGTAAGTTCATTGCTACTAAAAGACTTTATTTTTTGTAAACTTTTATAAGTCGGAAAACATATACTTTGCAGCTTTTTCTCAATATTCTGCGCTAAAACTTCATAACTTACTGCTAAACCAATTCTTTTTTCGGCCAATAATGCCATTGGTTTATTTAATGGCTTTTCTTGCTGCACAATTTCAACTGAAATTGTCGCTGTAAAACAACTGCCTGCATCTTTTTGACTTGTAACAACTATATCTCCCCTCATCATCTGCGCGAGGCGCCGACTGATCGATAATCCAAGTCCACTTCCACCATAATGCCGTGTTGTGCTTGAATCTTCTTGGGTAAATACTTCAAATAACTTGCTTTGATTTTGCTCAGATATACCAATTCCTGTATCAATTACTGCAAACGTCAATTGTACAGTGTGTTCATCAATATGTTGTTCAGCCACCGATAAAAGCACATGACCTTTGTGCGTAAATTTAAACGCATTGCTTAATAAGTTATTTAATATCTGTTTTAAACGATGACTATCACCTATTACAGTTCGATGTTTTACATCACAAGTATCTAGTAACACTTCGAGGCCCTTTTTATGCCCCTGCATTGCCATTGAGGTGATTAAGTCACTACATACCGCTACAACATCAAACTCATGAAAATCTAAATCTAACTTTCCTGCTTCAATCTTAGAAAAATCTAAAATATCGTTTATTAAAGTCATCAACGAGTTGGCACTTGCATTTGCATAATGTAAATACTGTAACTGTTGCTTTGTTAGGGGTTGCTCTTCAAGCATTTCTAGCATCCCCAATACCCCATTCATAGGGGTGCGAATTTCATGGGAGATATTAGCGACAAATTCACTTTTAGCTTTACTGGCTGCCAAAGCTTGCTCGGTTGCAGACTCAAGCTCAGCGGTACGTTTTTTAACTTCTTCTTCTAAAGTGTCATTTAACTTTTCAAGCTGATGCTGCGCGTTTTTTAGCGTATCAATATTCCTAGCAATTGCTGCTAACTGAGTTTGTTGATTCGCTGCGTCATATATCGTCGCGAGAGTAATAGAAAAATAATGCGTTTTATTTTGATCAATATGAATAGCCTCAAATGAACAAGGCTTATCTGATTTTATAGCATGTTTGACGCCTAAAAAATCTTCATCGTTAAAATTAAATAGCTGCTCAAATTCAGTTTTGTTTTGCTCAATGCCAAAGAAAGTTTTTGCTGTTTTATTTGCATAGCAAATGATCCCATTAGGCATAATCATGAAAATTGAATCTGAAGAACTTTCGATAATCTTGCTATTTTTTTCTTTCAAAAAATTTAATTCTAGCTTTCTGTTAATGTTGCGCTGATAGATAATAAATACAGCTATAACGCATATAAGTGCTAAACAGATTAGAAAGATAAATTTGTTTCGCTTTTGCTCTAATTTTTTTAGTAAGTCATCTGTATCAACTGACACCGCAATCGTTAATGGTGCCATTTTTATACCGTTTTTAAATTCCACTGTTTGTTTTAAGTAAAGTTGCTTATGTAGATAAAAAGCATCAAAAAAATCGACTGTGTTTATGTTTTGATTTTCAGAAAAATCCTTAGACCACGATTTATCGCTCCCTAACTCAAAACTAAACCGGTATGTTTCATCTGGGTGATACAAATATTGCTGGTTAGCATTAAGCAAGTACACATTAAACTGCTTATCAGTATCAGCTGTTAGCTCACGTAAAAGATTGTCTGCAAAGTAGTTTATGATAAGTACCGCAAATGGGCTTCCATTGGCATCTTGAACCAGTTTAGAAACCCTGTAACTAGTCACATAGGGTTGCTGAATTTGGCCGTTTTCTCGGTTGTAATTAATTGGCGAAATATATACAAAGCCATTTGCTAATTGTGAGGTGATGGTCATGTATTCTCTGTTGCCTTTATGTTGTAGGTTATCCTCTGCCACACGAATAACTTGACCATCTATATTATCGACTCTTACAACTTCTTTACCGTTATCTGCAATGTAAATATACCTTGCTTGGGCTATATTCTTATCTGTAGTCATAAAACCACTGAAAATTTTTGCTAACCTGTCTTTCCATGCTGAAATAGGTGTTCCAAGTACAGGATCTATTTGTTGTTCATTAGTGGCGCGCATAATGGCCATAATAGGTGGGGTTGCATCTAGAAAGTTAAGTGCAGAAATATTTTCTCTAAATACAGAGCGTAAAGCAGCTTCTTTATCAGTCAGTTCTCTTTGCATCTTTATTTGAGTACGTTCAAATAATTGTTCACGCAGCGAGTATTCGTATTGTACTGTGATTAAGCCTGCCGCGATTACTAACACAAACAAGGTAATAATGGGGATTTTATGGCGACTAAAAATACGTCCCGGCTGTACATAGTCCATTTAATCAATTGCCTATTATGCGAGTCTTCCTTCAGTATAGGTCAAAATTATAATAATAAAGATTGATCGTAAATAAAAAACAAAACCACTAAGACGTACTTTTACTTTCGCACAGACAATAAAAAAGCACCGCTGCGGTGCTCTTTTATTAGCCAGAATTTTGACTAGCGGAACAGTACATCCTCTTTATTAAACCATTTAACACAAAACGCGAGTAATGCACCTGCCACAATGACTGTCGCTAAGAAAATTAACCCCACTAATGTGTAATCAACTGTGCCTTTAATGATTTCTTTAATTGCCAAAGCTACATTTGTAACAGGAATAAAGGCTGTTTTGCTTGTAAGCTCTATATTAGGTAAAACTGAAAGCACTATGGGGAAAAATACGCCCATGCTAAGCGGCGCCATATAGTTTTGCGCTTCTTTGAATGTTCGAGCATAAATAGAAATAGCTAACGCTAATGAGGAAAAAATAGCTGCAATCGGTAACAGTAATACAAAGATCAGCCCTAAATCTAATACCGTTAAAGAGCTAAATGCGTTTTTAACAACAGCTAAATCAACAAACGCAATTGCAACCGCGATCCATATTCCCATACTCAATACAGTAATTGTCGTTGTTGCAATCGATGACGCTAATAAAGTAATAAACTTACCAAGTACCAATTGAGTGCGTGTTATTGGTGTTAGTAGCAGAGTTTCTAACGTTCCACGTTCTTTTTCACCAGCACCTAAATCAATCGCAGGATACGTTGCGCCCACCAATACCAGAGGAATAAGTAGATAAGGAATAAACCCACCTATTTTCTCACCCAGATTTTCACGTTTATCTGCGGTATCAACCTTTACAACTTTGATAGGCTCGATAATGGCAGCTTGTTGCTGCTCAGATACGCCAAAGCTTAATAATTTGCTAGTACGCAGTTTATCGCCATAGTCTTTTGCAAGCTCTTTAACGCGGTCAAATAAAAAGTTAATTGCCTTTGCATCGTTATAAACAACTTGCCATTCACTTTGCTTAGCGTCGTCTAGTGTTTGCTTTGCGTCTGACGGTAAATAGATACCCATATCGATGGTGCCTTCTTTTACCGCATTAGTGAGGTCTTCTACGCTATTAAAGGTTTCGTCGCCTTTATATAAAGTAAAGCTTTTGTGGTAAAACACCTTATCTGTAAACTCTTGCGCGTAGTTACCATTAATAATTGCGTAGGTATGCACTTCTTGCTCGGCCTCAAGTGCCGCTTGCGAGCTAATAAATGCCATAACAGCAAATAACAGTGGGAATATAGCAACCGGAAGAGCAACGACGAATATCAAGGTTTTACGGTCACGTAGCAGCTCTTTTAATTCCTTTTTAAATACTTCAAACATCACGGCTCTCCGTTAAAATATTCATAAACGCTTGGTTTAGCTCTTCGCTTTTACCCGTTTGTTTAAACTCATCTAAGGTGCCATCAAAACAGCTAATACCTTGATTAATTACCGCAACCCGATCGCAAAGTAACGCTACTTCATCTAAGTGGTGGGTTGAGAAAATAACCGGTGTACCCTGCTCTTTAAGACCACGAATAAAGTTAATAACAGTTTGCGTTGTCATAATGTCTAAGCCAGTCGTTGGCTCATCAAGAATAACCACGTCAGGGTGATGAACAACAGCGCGAGCAATATTGGCCTTTTGTTTCATACCCGTAGAGAGGTTTTCTGCACGTTTATCAATAAAATTGTGCATATCAAGCAATGTAAATAACTCATCACAACGTGCTGCTACTGCTTTTTTGCTCATACCATGTAAACGGGCAAAATATTCTATGTTTTCTTTAACCGTCAAACGCCCGTATAAGCCAGTACTGCCAGATAGAAAACCGATAGATTTACGGCCAACTAATGGCTTTTTAACAATATCGTGCCCAGAGATAGTAATACTACCTTCATCTGGTTTTAAAGCTGTTGAAATCATTCTTAAAGTGGTCGTTTTGCCAGCACCATTTGGACCTAACAACCCTAACACTTCGCCTTTATTACATTGAAAGCTAACGTCTCTTACAGAATGAAAAAACTCTTTATCTTCACGGGGATCTATATTGTCCGTTTTATTTTTCTTATGATCTTTCGTTAGCTTAAACTTTTTCTTAAGCCCTGCGACTTCAATCATGTGCGTTTCCTTCGTTTCGGTCTAAAGTAATCGGTATTACTATAAAAATCTGGATTTTCATTGTCAGTCCACCAACCCGGCACACCTAACAATGGCAGCGGCGATAAATTTTTATTGTCCCGCAAGCAATCATCATTTTTTATCATCTCATAAAGACGTTGATCTAGATACGCATATTGCTCGCTTAAATCTTTACAAAATATGTCATCAGGAACAACAACAAACAAAGCCTTACCTGTTAGGCCTATATAAGGCTGAGTGAGCATTTCGTAATTAGCGTGACCAAACATATATGGCCTAATACTTTTCCCCCATTGTTGTCGCTGCTCAACAAACGCCTGTTGCCATTGGTGGTCGCGTAACAGCTGTTGCCAACTTTGTTCTGTAATTGCAAGCACGACACCACATTCATCAAATAAAGTCAGTGCGTTTCTATGTTTGCTACGCTCTTTTAGACCGTGTAGTTTAATTTCTTCTATATGTTGATGATTGATCAGCGCTTTGGTTTTTGGGAATAAACACCAAATAAATCCGCCAAAAAGGTCGTGCCAATTTTGTTGTCTTGTTGGTACTTGCCCAGTTTCAAAGATAATTTGTTCGTAATAGCGAGTTTCGTCAGCAAATTTTTCATCTTCAACAAAACTAATGGCGGTGCCTTGTGATGTTTGTGCATTCAGATACTGACTAAACCAGTGACATGAAGGCCAATCTGATAGCTTATCTATATTAAATAGTGTTGCTAAATCAGCAAAGGCACCGGTTGTTAAGTATTGTGTAGACCACTGCTCGGGTGCGGTAAATCGTTTCATTGCGTAATATATTAACTTCTTGATGTATTGTGACTAGTTTACCGCAAAAACTGGTTCTCATTAATAGAACCTCATATACTAATGCCACCATAAAACAAAAAAAGAGCTATTATGAAACGCTATTTTCCAGTGACACTCCTTGCAAGTGCTATCATTGCAGGCTGTGCTTCAACAAGTATCACTTCAAATGATGTAGAAAAAGCCTATCAAAGCATTAACTCAGAGCAATTAGCTGAGCATATTAAAGTGTTGGCATCAGATGAGTTTGGCGGCCGTGCACCATCATCAAAAGGTGAAGAGCTTACCCTTGCCTATTTAACTGAACAATTCAAAGCATTAGGTTTTGAGCCGGGTAACGGTGATAGTTTCTTACAAGAAGTACCGCTTGTTTCACTTGAAGCAGATTCAAACATGGTACTGACTATTGGTGGCAAAGATTACCAATACAAAAAAGACATGGTTATGGGCAGTAGCCGCATAAGTGCAAAAGAAAGTATTAAAGACTCAGAACTTGTGTTTGTTGGTTATGGTGTCAATGCACCTGAATACAACTGGAACGACTACGAAGGCCTGGACGTAAAAGGCAAAACAGTTGTCATGCTGGTAAACGATCCTGGTTTTGCGACTAAAAACCCTGATTTATTCACCGGTGATGCCATGACCTACTATGGTCGTTGGACATACAAATACGAAGAAGCGAGCCGTCAAGGTGCAGCAGGTGCAATTATCATTCACGAAACAGCACCAGCTTCTTACCCTTGGTCTGTTGTTGAAAACTCTTGGAGCGGCGAACAGTTTGGTTTCCAAAAAGAAAACAACAACATGGATCGTGTTGCTGTTGAAGGCTGGGTAACCACAGACGTTGCTAAAGAGTTGTTCTCGAACGCCGGTTTAGATTTCGACACCATGAAAGCAAATGCTGCAAAAGGTGCTTACCATGTTGATATGGGCGACCTAACAGCCAGCGTTGAAGTAAACAATACGATTAAAAAGTCAATTTCGTATAACTTTATCGCGACTTTACCGGGTAGCGAAAAGCCAGATGAGCACATCATTTATTCTGCTCACTGGGACCACCTTGGTACAGATAAAACCCGTAAAGGCGACCAAATCTATAATGGTGCCCACGATAATGCGACTGGCACTGCAGGTTTAATTGAAGTGGCAGAAGCGTTTGCAAGTTTACCAGAGCACCCTAGCCGCTCAATGACATTCTTAGCTGTCACGGCTGAAGAGCAAGGTTTACTTGGCTCTAAATATTATGCTGCAAACCCTGTGATCCCAGCTTCTCAAACTGTTGCAAACATCAATATGGATAGCTTGAACTTATTAGGTAAAGTGAAAGATATCAGTGTTGTTGGTATTGGCAAATCAGAAATGGATAGTCTGCTAGAAACAGCTGCAAAAGCACAAGGCCGTACAGTATCTGGCGACCCTAAACCGTCTTCAGGTGGTTACTATCGCTCTGATCACTTTGCGTTTGCAAACATGGGTGTACCAGCAATGTATGCCGGTGGCGGTAGTGAAGCCCTTGATGAAGAAACAGCAAATTACCGTAAGCGTATGAGTTTAGTGCTTCGTGGTTGTTACCATCAGCCATGCGATCGTTACCGTGATGAATGGGATTTATCAGGTGCCGTTCAGGATCTTCAGTTATTCTATCAAGTAGGTTTTGATATCTCTGAGCGTAAAGAATGGCCTAAATGGAATGCTACTTCAGAGTTCCAACGCCAATAGATGCAAATGAGATTGATTTACATTAAAATCTAATTTACAGTGTAACCTGATTAATTTTTAGGTTGCACTGTATGCTCTCATTATCACAAACATCGAGTTTCATTCCTAAAAAAGTGAGGTGTTATATTACGGATAATAAACGCTTGTTTTTACCCCTTCTTTTGCTTGTTGCATTAGTAGAACCAACAACGCGTGAATTTACCCTTCAAGCTTTAAGTGATGCTTTTTTTCAAGTATCAGTATTTGTTGCAGCCACCTTATTAATCTATTACTACCTTATTGATCGCCTTCCTCAGTTACAGCTTAGCTATTTACGTGCTAAATCAGGCATTCTAGAAGTGAGTTTTGCTTCAATCTTAGGTGCTTTACCTGGCTGTGGGGGTGCCATTATTGTGGTAACCCAATTTACCAAAAAACAAGCTAGTTTTGGTTCTGTTGTTGCAGTCTTAACCGCAACCATGGGGGATGCTGCTTTTTTGCTATTAGCCACTCGCCCACTTGATGGTTTATTAATGATGTTAATCGGTGTTGCTGTGGGCGTTATTAGCGGTCAGTTAGTTAACACATTTCATAAAGCTGATAAATTTCAACCTGATGAAGCAAGCGAATACACAGAACCGCCGCAGTGCCGACCAAGCGCTTTGAAATTTAGCCGCTCTGTTTGGAAATTGACCCTAGTACCAAGCTTGATAGTTGCCTTTGTTATCGCCACCAATAACGACCTTAGCGTATTCGGTAATAGCGTTAATCAAGGTATCACCCTATTTGGCTCGATTATGGCGTTATTCACTGTAGTTGTATGGGCACTTTCATCTAAAGGCAGCAGTTATAAACAAGTAACCAGTGAAGAGGCTCCTTGTACTCCACCTTCAAAACTAACAAAGGTTTTAATGGACACCCACTTTGTTACGGCCTGGGTTGTCGCCAGCTTTATGCTTTTTGAAATTTTAGTTAATCTGGCTGGTATAAATTTGATCGTATGGTTTTCTGACTACGCATATTTAGCACCGCTGGTGGCTGTAGCAATTGGTTTATTACCTGGTTGTGGGCCGCAAATTGTCGTAATGACACTCTATATTCAAGGTATTATTCCATTTAGCGCGATGGCAGCAAATGCAATTTCGAATGATGGCGACGCCCTATTCCCAGCAATCGCATTAGCACCAAAAGCAGCGTTAATGGCAACTGTGTATTCAACAATACCGGCACTGTTATTCGGTTATGGCTTGTACTTTTACGGAATATAATTTTTGCTTTAGATAATAAAAAACCAGCCGAGGCTGGTTTTTTAATGCTTGTTAATGTTAGCTCATCGCCATCATCATTTTTGCAGGATCTTCTAAGTATGACTTCCACAAATTGTTGAAGCGGGCAATCGTTCCGCCATCAATCACGCGGTGGTCGCCAGACCAACTTACTTGCATAATAGCAGCTGAAATTACATTACCTTGTGCATCAAAACGAGGTAAATGCTGCAGTTTACCTAAAGCAACAATCGCTACTTCAGGTTTATTGATGATCGGGGTTGCAATTGTGCCGCCAATCGCACCAATGTTAGAAATGCTAATAGTGCCGCCTTTCAAATCATCTGGTGAAACACGACCATCACGTGCCGCTTCAGTTAAACGAGTAACCTCATTTGCAACATCTACAATGCTCTTTGACTGACATGATTTAATGTTTGGCACGAGTAAACCAATCTTAGAATCAACCGCCATACCGATGTTATGATCATCAAAGTAAGTCAGCTCACTGCAATCATCATTAACTTGTGAGTTAAGTACTGGGAATTGCTTAATAGCTAATGACAGCGCTTTGATAAAGAACGGCATCATAGTGAGCTTAACGCCCTGTTGCTTATACTGCTCTTTTAACTCGCTGCGCATTGCAATTAGTTTAGTCAGGTCGATTTCATCACAGAATGTAAAGTGAGGAATTGTCGAAACTGAGGCAACCATTTGCTTAGCCATTGCGGCTTTAATGCCTTTAATTGGCTCAACACGACTACCACCAGACACTGCTGTTACAGTTGCCGCTGGTTCTGCCGCTTTTGGCGCAGCTTGTTGTTGTGTTTCTTGGCTTGGTGTTTCGTTTAAGAAATCTTCGATATCTTGTTTGTAAATCCGGCCATTTTTACCAGAGCCTGGTACTTGCGTTAAATCAACATCTAGTTCGCGGGCTTTACGACGAACAGCAGGTGAAGCAACTGCTTTTTTGTTAAGTTGTTTAGTTGCGCTAGATGCAGGTGCTGGCTTTTCTGCAGATTTAGTCACTGCATTTGTTTGTGCTTTAACTACCGCAGAGCTTACATCAGGCTCTGCGCTTTGGCCCGCAATGCTCATTTGAAATAATGGGCTATGAACCGCTGCAATATCACCTTTTTGGTAATAAAGCTTTTTCACTTTACCTGTGTATTTAGCCGGAATTTGCACCAATGCTTTGTCTGTCATTACATCACACACAGCTTGGTCTTCAACGATTTCATCGCCTTCACTCACTAACCACTCAACAATTTCACACTCAACGATACCTTCACCGATATCTGGCAAAATGAAATCTTCTAAGTGCTCACCAGTCTCAGATGGTGCTTCAGTAGCCGCAGAAGCTTGAGCTTCTTCGCTTTGTGTTGGTGCTTCGCCATCAACATCCATTGCAAATAATGGCGCATGGACTTTCGCAATATCACCTTTTGCATAATATAGCTTGCTGATCACACCATCATGGACAGCTGGAATTTGCACAAGCGCTTTGTCGGTCATCACATCACAAATAGGCTGGTCTTCTTTTACAGCATCGCCCTCTGCAACTAACCACTCTACAATTTCACACTCTACGATGCCTTCGCCGATATCTGGCAAGATAAAATCTTTAGACATACTGACTCCTAAAACTCAACTGATTGCTTAATCGCAGCAAGCACTTTTAGTGCATCCGGCACATATTCTTTTTCAAGTGCTAATGGATATGGCGTATCTAGACCACACACGCGAGCAATTGGCGACTCAAGGTGTAAGAAACACTCTTGTTGAATTGTTGCAACGATTTCAGCCCCAAAACCATTAGTGATTGGTGCTTCGTGGCTAACGACTAAACGACCTGTTTTAGTCACTGATTTAGCGATTGTCTCAACATCCCAAGGTAAAATAGTACGTAAGTCGATAACTTCACAACTAATACCTTGTTCAGCTGCTTTTTTAGCCGCATCTTCAACGATTTCCATCTGTGCGCCCCAAGCAAGCAAAGTGACATCAGTGCCTTCTTGCACAACTTCAGCTTTGCCAAGTTCGATGCTGTAATCTTCTTCTGGTACTTCGCCCGTTGATGCACGGTATAAACGTTTTGGCTCAAAGAAAATAACAGGGTTATCATCTTTGATTGATGCACGAAGTAAGCCTTTTGCTTGATAAGGATTACGTGGCACAACTAACTTCAAACCTGGTGTATGAGCAAAATAGGCTTCTGGTGATTGTGAGTGATATAAACCACCTGCGATACCACCGCCATACGGAGTACGAATTGTTAGATTGCCTACATCAAATTCATTACCACTGCGGTAACGGAATTTAGCTGATTCATTCACGATTTGGTCAAATGCAGGGAAAATATAATCTGCAAATTGAATTTCAGCTAAAGCAGGTGCACCAAACGCCGCTAAACCATTAGCAAAACCTAAAATACCTTGCTCAGTTAACGGTGTATTAAACACACGGTGCTTACCATATTTTTCTTGTAAGCCCGATGTTGCACGGAATACACCACCAAAATAACCAACGTCTTCACCAAAAATACATGCATTTGGATGCTCTGCCATGGTGATATCAAGGGCAGAGTTAATTGCATGAAGCATGTTCATTTTAGCCATTACTTTAATCTCCCAGCAGTTGTTGGATAAGCATCAGGATGCTGCAAAATGTGCTCTTTTAATTGTTCGTATTGTTTTTGCAGTGATGGGATTGGCTTATCATAAACATCAGAAATGAGATCTTCTAATGCTGGTTTTGCTACTTTTTCAGCACGCTTAAGCGCTGCTAAAATTTCTTCACGAATTGTTTCTTTGTCTTTTGCGTCTTGCGCTTCGTCTAACCAACCTTGTTTTAGTAACCAGTTACGGAAACGTTCGATTGGACAGCCTTTGTGTTTAGCTTCTTCGTCTTTGCTGCGGTAGCCGCTTGGGTCGTCACTCGTTGAATGAGCCCCTAAACGATAAGCGATTGATTCAATTAAAACTGGCTCACCATGTTTAGTGGCAATTTCACGTGCTTTTTTAGTTGCAGCATAAACTGCAAGGGCATCAGCACCATCAACACGGATTGTTTTAATACCATAACCGACACCACGAGAAGCAATACCATCCCCTTTAAATTGCTCATCAGCAGGGGTTGAAATCGCATAGCCATTATTACGAGCAAAAAAGATAACTGGCGCTTGGTGAACAGCAGCCATATTCAAGCCCGCATGAAAATCACCTTCTGAGGCTGCACCCTCACCAAAATAACAAATGGTGATGTTATCAATTGTGCTGTTTAACTCACCTGTTTGTGGGTCAATATGGCGAACTTTTTGACCATACGCATAACCTGTTGCTTGCGGAATTTGCGTACCAAGTGGTGATGAAATTGTCATGTAGTTAAGTTCGCGTGAGCCATAGTGAATTGGCATTTGGCGACCTTTACCCAAATCTTTTTCGTTTGAAAACATTTGGTTCATGAATTGGTCAAGTGTAAAACCTCGGTATCGCAAAGCGGCTTGTTCACGGTATTGGGCCATGATCATATCGTTTTGGTCAAGCGCTGCTGCTGATGCGGTTACAGCCGCTTCTTCACCTAAACATTGCATGTAAAAGCTTACACGACCCTGACGCTGTGCTGCTTGCATACGTTCATCAAGTGCTCGAATAAAACGCATTGTCTCGTATAAACGGATTGCGGTTGCTTTGTCGATATCGGGTGCGGTGGCACCTTCATGAATGTCGCCTTCCTCATTAAGAATACTTAATGTAGGGATCGTTAATGCGTGACCATCAATAAATGACAGATCATGATTAATGTTTAGCGATACGTTATTTGGATTACTCATAACCTACCTTCTTTCGTTGTCAGAAACCTACGCCACTGCCCTTATTTGTGTTTATTATCAGCATTTGCTGTAAGGATAAAGTTTGCGCAATATTCAATCTAATTAAATTAAACTGCCGTCACTTTACGTTAACGTAAGTTGTTATTCAACTAATCATAGACGAATAGATGAGAAATGGCTAAAAACGCATGGAAAGTTAACTATACAACAAAATAAACTCTTTATAGTCATATAGTTAACTTAATATAGATGGGTGTTAATGCAGAGATTTTAAATAAAGTTGCTATCAACTTGCATTGGGATAACGGTAAGCAAAGCACGCTGACCTAAGGCTACATCAGCGTTTGGGAAGATAATAGCTTCACCCTCTACCTCCGCTTCATATCTGGTCTGACCATCAATTGCCAATAATTCACCCTTTGCGAAACCGGTGAAGTTTTCTACATCATCAGCAAATGGGAAGCTAAAGTCTTCACACGTACGGTTTATTGTTCTATAAACTGAAAACAACTCAAAATCATCTGCATTAAATTCTTTATAATCCACCTTTTCTTGACTAATTAATGCAGTTAAAGTTTGTTTGGTTTTCTCGAAACGGCTCATGTCATTTTCACCAAATGGCTTTACTTGACCAAGCTCTACCGTAAATGAATCAGCACCATGTACAAACGACGAGTAGTAACTAAACGTTGTTGCCGCTGATTTCATCATTAATACTGTGTTTACACCACAGCTGAGTAAAAATTGCAGCTGTGATTTTTTCCACGGTTTTCCATGTAAGAATGGGTATACAGCAAACTTTTCATTTTTAGAGCCACGAATTGCAGTATGAAGGTCATAATGAAAACGCTCACTGTTGTGGTTGCCTCTTTGGAAGAAATCAGAAACAACATCCTCAAGCTGCTTAGCGCGAACTCGCTCAGGGTTTGAAGCAATACCTTCTACAGTATGGTGACCGTTAAACAGGCGGTTTAGGTTTTCATCTACAAAGCGCTTACCTATATTAATCGACTTTGGATTTCCAAAAATAAACAGTACACGCTGCTTAAGCGGCAGTTGTTCTTTAATAATTGCTCTAATTAATTGGTCACAAATTTCAATTGGCGCCGTTTCGTTACCATGTATCGCACTTGAAAGAACAATATCTTTGTTTGTTTGCTGATTTGGTTGAAATTCAATGATGCCCGTATCATGAACTGTCACATCAGTGCCATTTTCAAGGGTGAATGCACAAGGCTCAAGTGAAAATTCATTGTTACGGGTTAAGGTTAAAAAGTCGCCATTGCTTTTTAATTCGTCAAGATATGAAGGAATTGAATAGCTCATTGTCCTATCCTAAAAATACGTGAGAGTAGAATACAAAAACGGCTGAGAATCTCAGCCGTTTTAAAAGATAAAAATGAAATTAGCTAATTACTGAATCAACCAGTTTTTTCGCTTCTTTTTCTAGTAATGCTAGATGCTCTTCACCTTTGAATGATTCTAGGTAAATTTTATAGATATCTTCTGTGCCTGATGGACGAGCTGCAAACCAACCATTTTCGGTAACAACCTTTAAACCACCAATAGCAGCATTATTGCCAGGTGCATGAGTTAGTTTTTGTGTAATAGCATCACCCGCTAAGGTACTGGCAGTTACATCATCTGCTGATAACGCTTTTAGACGCGCTTTTTGCTGTGCATTAGCTGGGGCATCAATACGTTTATAAATAGGTGCACCAAACTCTTGCTCAAGTTCTTTGTATAGCTGTGAAGGTGTTTTAGCCGTTACTGCTAATATCTCAGCCGCTAGTAAACCTAAGATAAAACCGTCTTTGTCGGTGTTCCACACTGTACCATCGAAGCGCAAGAATGACGCCCCTGCACTTTCTTCGCCACCAAAAGCAAGTGTCCCCTTGCTTAAGCCTTCAACAAACCATTTAAAGCCTACTGGTACTTCTTTTACTTCACGGTTATTACGTGCAACCACTTTATCAATCATTCCGCTTGATACGAGCGTTTTACCAATTGCAACATCTTTTGACCATTCACGGTTATTTAGTAAGTAGTCAATTGCAACCGCTAAAAAGTGATTTGGATTCATTAAGCCGTCAGGTGTAACAATGCCGTGACGGTCATAATCAGGGTCGTTACCAATACCAATATCGTAGTCATCTTTTAATGCAATAAGATTAGTCATTGCATAAGGAGATGAGCAGTCCATACGGATTTTACCGTCTTTATCCAAAGGCATGAACGAGAATGTTGGATCAACAGACTTATTTACGACCGTTAAGTCTAAATTATATTTTTCGGCAATCACTGGCCAGAAGTTGATACCAGAGCCACCGAGTGGATCCACACCAATTTTGATTTTTGCATCGCTAATAGCTTTTAAATTAACAATGTTCGCTAAGTCATCGACATAAGGTGTTATTAAATCTTGGTATTTGATAAAGCCAGAACGTGATGCTTTAGCAAACGGAAATAACTCTACAGCAACTAAATCTTCAAGCAGTAATTGATTTGCTCTATCTTCAATCCATTTAGTAACGTCAGTATCAGCAGGTCCGCCATTTGGTGGATTATATTTGAAACCACCATCTTCAGGCGGGTTGTGTGATGGAGTTACAACAATACCATCGGCCAATTCATTTGGATTTTCTTTATTATGACAAACAACTGCGTGGCTGATCACTGGGGTTGGCGTATAGTCGTCATTCTCTTGAGTAATAACTTGCACTTCATTCGCAACCAACACTTCAATTGCTGAATTAAAAGCAGCTTCACTTAAAGCATGCGTATCTTTGCCAAGAAACAGAGGTCCAAAAATGTTATTTTCTTTACGATAATCACAAATTGCTTGAGTGATCGCTAATATATGCGATTCATTAAATTTTACATCGAATGAACAACCGCGGTGACCAGACGTACCAAAAGCAACGCAATGCTCTGGGTTTTGTTCAAGATCAGGTTCATTTAAGTAATAAGCAGAGATTAGTTTTGGAACATTTACTAAGCTCTGTTGTGGCGCAGGTTTCCCTGCCTCTGGATGAATCGCCATATTATTTCCTTACCTATTATAAGTAATCACGAATTTTTTCTGCTTCGTCCGCACTATAGCCTAGGCTTAAGGCCACTTCATGAAGCATCATTTTTTTTCTGGTTGTATTTGAGTTAGTCATCACCCAATACTCTGTATCGGTGATATTTTTTGGATTCATACTACTGCCACTTTCAAGCAACGCCTCTTTACTAGTTGCAAAATAGACGCGGTCACGGCCTTTAATTTCTAGAACGTTCGCAAAATCTGCTTTGTGTGTTCTGTAAAGCGCTGCCAAGATAAATAAGAAACGACCAACAACACCTTTTTGCATTGCCAGTTCTTCTTTGTTTAACACATTAAACACATTACCTTTGACTTGTTGTGCTGTTGTGACAGTTTCGACTTGTTCAGGTTCATCGTGTTTAGGGGCTGGTTCTTGCTCTATTGCTTGTTCAGGTTCAACAACTGGAGATTCTTGTTCAGTTTTGCTAGTTGCTGTTTCAACGGGCGCTAAGGTGCCATCAGAAAGGTTTAATAAACGACGTAAAATAGTGGAAGCGCTCTCACCAATACTTTGCGTGTTGCTAGCTATGTATTGATATAACTCGTCGTCTATGTCAATTTTTTTCATGTTATTCCTGTCTTTACGGGTCACATTATAAAAGTTCTCGATGATTATACCTAAGCTCGCAGTAATTCTCTATGTTTTGCAATTTGTTATTTCGCTAGGCAAAATACTGCCATTAAAATTAGGAGTTGAAAATGCTATTAAACTACCAACAAATGGGTCAAGGTTCAGACGTTGTGTTGATCCATGGTTTGTTTGGCTCGCTAGAAAACCTCAATGTAATCGCAAAAGCCTTAGCTGAAAATTACCGCGTAACGAATATCGATTTACGAAATCATGGTAAATCATTCCACAGCGATACCATGAATTACCATGCTATGGCTCAAGATGTCAGTGAGTTACTTGAACACTTGAACATTAATAAAGCTCACATCATTGGTCATTCAATGGGCGGTAAAGTTGCTATGCAATTAGCCCTTAATCACCCAGCGCTAATCAATAAACTAGTGGTGTTAGATATCTCTCCTGTTGCTAATAACCCTCGTCATAGTGCTATTTTTGCAGGCCTGAATGAGGTAGCCGAGTCGAATGTTGCTGACAGGAAAGCCGCTGATGAAGTCCTTGCAAAGCACATAGATGAAGTGGGTGTACGCCAGTTTTTATTAAAGAGCTTTGCTAAAAACGATCAAGGCCACTACCAATGGCGCTTTAATTTAGCGGTTATATATGAGCAATATGGAAATATTTTAGCTCAAGTTGATGAAAATGATTCTTGTTTATGTGATACTTTGTTCATCAAAGGTAATGATTCAGACTACATCTTAGCTGAGCACCGCCCTGCAATTATGGCGTTATTTCCTAATGCTAAAGCAAAAATAATTCATGGCGCTGGTCATTGGTTACACGCACAAAAACCGCTTGCCGTAAATAAAGCAATTAGCGATTTTTTAGCCACATAAAAGACAGATAAATTTCGCTGTTTTTGATCGTGCGCACTAAATTATTATGAATTTGTGTGGTATAGTACGCGCCGTTTATTTTGAAGGTTTATACGTTGATGGTCAGTCAGTTAATTAACGAATTTGATACCTTAGGGTTGTATTTTGGCTTAGCCGGCATTTTCTTTTTTATTGGAATGGCAATTCAAGACGTCCTTAAAAAAGGTGATGTACCAAAATTTGGCCGATACATCGTTTGGTTAGTGCTATTCTTAGGCTGTTCTGGGTTTATAGCTAAAGGTCTTATTCAAGTCTTTTGGCAAGGCGCAGGTGTGGGCTAGATATGGCAAAATCAGAAACAGATAGAACAACACCCGATTTATTTGAATACGAGAAACGTCCAGGTAGACCTAAAACAAATCCCCTACCTCGCGACATGCAATTAAAAGTAAATAAACGTAATCAAATAAAGCGAGATAAAGCACGTGGTTTAAAGCGTGTAGAATTTAAGGTTTCATCACAGTTATATCAGGCATTAAGCGATATGGCAGATGCGCAGAATATTAGCCGTAGCGCGTTGATTGAAACAATTTTACAAGAAAGATTGGCTATTGATAGATAGAAGGTTTTAAATCCATGTCAAGCGTAGGTATTTTTTTCGGAAGCGACACAGGTAATACTGAACACGTAGCTAAAATGATTCAAAAAGAATTAGGTAAAAAGCTAGTCGCGGTTCATGACATTGCAAAAAGTTCTAAAGAAGAGATTGCTGAATTCGATTTATTGTTATTCGGTATTCCAACTTGGTACTACGGTGAAGCGCAATGTGACTGGGATGATTTTTTCCCTGAATTAGAAGAAGTAGACTTCGAAGGTAAACTGGTTGCAATTTTCGGTTGTGGTGACCAAGAAGACTATGCTGAATACTTTTTAGATGCAATGGGTATGATCAACGACATCGTTACTGAGCGTGGCGCGATTGTAGTAGGTCACTGGTCAACTGATGGCTATGACTTCGAAGCATCAAAAGCATTAATTGATGACAAAACGTTTGTTGGCTTAGGGATTGACGAAGATCGTCAACCTGAACTGACAGAGCAACGTGTAAAAGACTGGTGCGCTCAAGTTTATGAAGAGATGTGTTTAGCGGAACTTGCTGATTAATAACAAGTACTACTCGCATTTACTAGCTGATGTAAAGATGCACAACCAGTTCGTTTTCGTCTAAAAAAACAGCAATCAAACGAATTGTTCTTTGCACTTAGTAACTAGGCACGTTATTCTAACAGTTGCTAATGTGTCGTGTGCATCTTAATGATGCCTAGTATAACTAAATAAATTGAGACAGATTGAATGACTGATCACAACTTGGAACTAAAAAAAGCAGGGTTAAAAGTAACTTTGCCGCGTATTAAAATTTTAGAGATTCTACAATCTCCAGACAATCAACACATCAGCGCTGAAGATGTCTATAAAATTCTATTAGACAAAGGCGAAGAGATTGGTCTTGCAACTGTCTACCGTGTACTTAACCAATTTGATGATGCTGGTATTGTATCTCGCCACCACTTCGAAGGCGGCAAGTCAGTATTTGAATTATCAGGTAGCACTCACCATGACCACCTCGTTTGTCTTAAATGCGGCAAGGTTGTTGAATTTGAAGATGATTTAATCGAACGTCGTCAAGAAGAGATTGCTACAGAAAATGGCATTAAATTAACTAACCACTCTCTTTACCTTTATGGTGAGTGTGAGGACAAAGTTAAGTGTAAAGAATACGCTGAGTCAAATAGCTAATTAGCTGTTTATTTCAGACATAAAAAAACCTGCTTTAAAGCAGGTTTTTTTATACCTATTAAAATCAATTAGATGATTTCTAATAGCTCAACATCAAAGATTAGTGTTGAGAAAGGTGCGATTGCAGCACCAGCACCACGCTCACCATAAGCAAGCTCATGCGGTACGTATAAACGCCATTTTGAACCAGTACCCATCATTTGTACTGCTTCAGTCCAACCTTTGATAACGCCACCCACTGGGAATTCAGCTGGTTGACCACGCTCATAAGAGCTATCAAATACCGTACCATTGATAAGTGTACCATGGTAATGCGCACGAATTGTTGAATCTACAGTTGGTTTCTCACCATTGCCTTCAGTAAGCACTTCGTATTGAAGACCTGACTCAGTTACTGTTACTTCAGGACGTTTTGCATTTTCTTCTAAGAAGGCAATACCTTCAGCAGCAAGTACTTTAGCTTCTTCTTCGCGGCGAGCTTGGATTTCAGCATTGATCTTTTCAAAGGCAGCTTGAATTGCTGGGATTTCAACTTGGAAATCGTTACCAGTGTATGCGTCTTTCATACCTTCAAATACAGAGTTTAAGTTTAAACCTTCAAAAGGGTTTGCTTTTAATTGCTCACCCATTTGTAAACCAATACCGTAACTTGCTTTTTCAGCGTCTGTTGTAAAATTATCTGACATGTTTAAATTCACGTTTATTTAGTTAAAAGACGTGCTCATACTAACATAAAAAAACAACGAATATCGCTTAGTTTATTGCGTTTGCTCAGTGTTTAAACTAATTCGTTGCTTTATTTTTTCAATGACTAATGTTGCAACCGGTAAACTTATCACCATAGCCAAAATAAAATATGTATCTTTTAAACTCGCCTGCCCCATTAATATTAAAGGCACTACAACAAGCCCAACTACAGCGATAAATATTGCCGCAATAACAGGCCAATGTTTGTCGTACTTACCAATTAAATGACCTACGAGTACATTGAAACCAATGCCATACGCAATTGAGGATAACAATCCGTAATCTGGTTGTGCATCATGAGCCATAGCAACAAGTACATTAATGCCACTATGATAAAAATAAGAGAAGATACACCAAAGTAAAACATGCTTTATCATTCTTATAGGTGTAGAAGGTGTGCTTGCTGACATTATTTATCTCCAGATAGCAAAAAACCGCCCTGTAGGCGGTTTTTTTAAATAATGGTGGAGAGATAGGGATTTGAACCCTAGAGGGGCTACAAACCCCTGCCGGTTTTCAAGACCGGTGCATTCGACCACTCTGCCATCTCTCCGTACGGCGCGCATAATATTAGTTACCGTGGTCGATGTAAAGCCTTAATTGTAAAAAAACAATAAAAACTCATATTTAGTAATACTGTTTAGGTCGACGCGCAATCATTGAGCAGACAAAACAGACAATTAAACTGATAAGAGCAAACCCTGCCCCCTGAACAATAACGTCTATTTTGTTTAGATTGTTATTTGGTACTATCACTAATAAAAATGCGGGTAAGCAGGTTAAGGTCAATACATAACAACAAACTTTAAAAGCGCGACCAAAATCAAATCGCTTAGTACTATGCATCCACCACGTAAGTAACAACAAGAACCCAATAGCAGATAAGCCAAGAAATTGTGGCGCTCTAGTTGAGATAGCCACAAAAAAAGTGACGGCAGCACCTATAATGCCCCATATTGACCAAGCGAACCAATTTTCTTTTTCTCGTAAAAATAAGTTTCCCATTGTCCTCGTCTTCTTTATCGTTATTTTTTAAGACTATCCCTACGTTAACAAAAAACAACCGATTAAAAAACACACTGAAGAATAATTATTTTGTTTTTTGCATCCTAATAATTCTTACACTGCAGCCTAAATTAATTAAACTAACACATGCAAGCTTAATAGCATCTGACTGCATAAATATAAAAAAGTTCCTAATTTTTAAAGTCTCTCAAAAAAAGTATCTGGTTTATGCCTAATAGGCTTTTTAATATCAACTTCAGGAGTACCTAAATATAAGAAGCCAACTATCTCGTCATCAATTTTACAATTTAAAGCTTTTTTGACTGATTCACTTTGAGCAAAATAGCCTGTGCGCCAGATCCCACCTAATCCTTGGGCAAAAGCGGCCTGCTGCATGGCAAGCACTGCACAACCAGCACTTTGAACTTGTTCAATACGTGGCACTTTAGGGTTTTCTTTTACATCAGCAATTGCAATGATAATCATAGGCGCGCGAAGTGGTAGTTCTTTTGCACGATTAACCGTGCGCTCATCTTGATGTTCAGCAACTGCAGCTTGATGATAAATATCACCTAATCTATGCCGAGCATCGCCTTCAACAACAATAAAACGCCAAGGAGCAAGGCAACCATGATCCGGTACTTTTATTGCAGCTCTTTGAATAATCTCAAGCTGTTCTTCTGATGGACCAGGAGCAATAAGACGTGGATCTGATTGTCGAGTTTGTAAAAGAGTTAAAGCGTCCATTTAATTCCTATTAAAACATTAATACAGCGCCTCATTTTATAAAGGCATTAAAGTTCTAGCTTATCATTTATATTCACTTGCAATAAAGAGCTTAGTGCGATTTCTAACAAGCCAATAATCGAGGCTAAAATAGCGACCTCCCCCCGAAAAAAATAAGCTAAGTAGCATCACGAAATAGAGCGCTGAAAACTCAATACCATTATTTAAAATCACAGGTTTCCCTTTAGCATACAGGTATTCCGTATAACCATGAATCTCTAATAACTCGCGCATTTTAGTTAATCTCTCACCCGCTTCTTTTGAATTAATCAAACTGGCTTCACTTGCGGGAATTGCAAGCCAACTGAGGACTCTTGCAGGGCTAGTACTCGCATCTGTTGGGGTAACAGCAAACCAGCCATTACTTGCGTGGACAGTCGTTGCAGCAACAAGCATAGTTATCATTAAGGGGATTGCTACTAAACGTGTGAACAGACCAAATAACAGCAAAATGCCGCCTAAAAACTCTGTCCATGCAGCTAAAAAGGACAGTACAGAGGGCATTGGTAAGCCTAACCCCCATTCACTATTGCCAAACCAAGCGACGATATCATCAGAGGCTAAAAAGTATTGATAAAAATGGGTAACATCACCGCTTAAGGCAAGTTTATTAAAGCCGGCAATGATCATCACTGGGGCTAAGATTAAGCGAATAAATAGGCTGGGTAGTCCATCTAAAAACTGAAGTTTAGTTAAGATGCGTTGGTAAAGAGGTAATAAGTGTGTGCTCGACATTGCGGTCTCGTGACTAATTAGATTAATCACACAGACCGCGGGTTTTCTAGTTTACTTTCAATTAAATTTTACGAGCGACTTGTAGCGCTTCAAAAATCGCACGTTTCGCATCAATAGCGGCAGCTAGTTTGGCTCCACCAATAACGTGAACTTTGGCGTTTTCTGTTTGTTTTTCGAATGTTTCTGTATTTGAAACCTGACCAATACAAGCAATCACAGTATCAACATCTAAGATTTGCTCTTCACCTTTAACAGTAATTTTCAAACCTTGGTTATCAAAGCTAAGGTACTGACACTCAGCAATTTGTTTTACACCATGCTGTTTAGCAACTTGACGATGGATCCAACCCGTTGTTTTACCCAGTTCACTGCCAAAACGCCCTGCACTTCGCTTAAGCATGTATATTTGGCGGTTATCTTTTTCAGGTGCAGCTTCACATTCAATACCCCATTGAGTTTTGAATTGCTCAATAGTTTGCCCTTTGTGTTCACTTAAAAAGGCAACCATATCAAAACCAATACCGCCGGCACCTAAAATCGCTATTTTGTTACCTAGCTCTACCTCACCGCGGATCACTTCATCATAGGCAAACACACGCTTGCCATCGTTACATTCTATTTTTGCTTCACGAGGTCTAACGCCTGTTGCAAACACAACATCATCGTATTGGTTAAGCATGTTTTCTGTAAATTCAGTGCCTAGCTTTAAATCAACATTTAAGCGTTTTAACTCATTAGTAAAGTAATTAAGAGTATGGTTAAAGTCTTCCTTACCAGGTACTTGCATTGCTAAATTAAATTGACCGCCCATCTGCTCTTTACGCTCAATTAGAGTCACTTTATGACCTTTTTCTGCTAAATAGCAACTAGCAGCTAGACCAGCGGGGCCTGCACCAACAACAAGCACTAAACGAGAAGATGACGCTTTTTCAAGGCTATAGTCTAATTCAAAAGCCGCCTGTGGGTTAACTAAGCAAGTCGCACGTTTGTTTTTAAATACATGGTCTAAACAACCCTGGTTACAGCCAATACAGATATTGATTTGCTCTGACTTGTTATTTACGTATTTATTAAAAAACTCAGGATCAGCTAATAAAGGACGCGCCATCGAAATTAGATCAGACTCACCCGCCTCTAAAATACCATTGGCTATTTCAGGTGTATTAATGCGGTTTACTGCGATTACCGGTACCGATACTGTATCTTTTAAACGTTTTGATGCCTCTTTAAAGGCGCCTGGTGGTACCATGCTTGCTATTGTTGGAACACGTGCTTCGTGCCAACCAATCCCCGTGTTAAAGATATCAACGCCCGCTTTTTCAAGTGCAAGCGCTTGCTGTTTAACTTCTTCAGGTGTCGAGCCGTTTGGGATCAGATCCATTACAGATAAGCGAAATACAATAATAAATTTTTCACTTACTTTAGCGCGTACAGCTTTTACAATATCAATCGCTAAACGCATACGATTTTCAAGGTTACCTCCATAACTATCCGTACGTTTATTAGTATGGTTGGCCATGAACTCATTAATCAAATAACCTTCAGATCCCATTATTTCAACACCATCGTAACCTGCTTTTTCAGCAAGTTTTGCTGAGCTTGCAAAGTCTTTAATAGTCTTTTTAATTGAGCCTAACGACATTTCTTTAGGTTTATAAGGATTTATAGGTGCTTGAATAGCACTTGGTGCTTGATTAAATGGATGATATGCATAACGGCCAGCATGTAATAATTGTAAGCAAATTTTTCCGCCATGTTGATGCACTGCATCCGTATATGCGCGATGTTTAATCACATCATAAAACGAGTTAAACGTTGAGGCGAAAGGCGATAGTTTGCCTCGTAAATTTGGACTGTAACCACCAGTTATAATTAATCCAGTGCCACCCTTTGCACGTGCTTCATAAAATGCGCGTAAGCGTTTACGGTTGTGCCATCCCTCTTCTAAGCCGGTATGCATTGATCCCATAACCAAACGGTTACGAAGTTCGGTATGCTGTAATTGTAATTTTTGTTCTAACATTGTGTGCCCCGTTAACTGGTCGAACCTCTACTTGAAATAGATTCTGCGGTAATAACTTAGAATAATCAACTTTTCGCTAGTAAATATTCTGTAGCAAATTGTCTTTTTAAACACTCTGTTACTATTTAACAGTTAAATTTAAAGTTAATCTAAGCTAAGATGAGTCATTACAAAGCTGTATTGAATTAAGGATTTATTTTGCTAGCAAAGATATTTAAAGGCATTTGGACTGGGATTAACTTCTCCCGCCGTTTAGTCCTAAACATTTTATTTTTATTACTAGTAATACTCTTTTTCGTTGCAATAACAGGTGAAGAAGACAAAGTAAAAGTAGCAGACGGAACTGTGTTGCGCCTCAACTTAAATGGCCCAATAGTTGAAGAAAAAACTTACGTTGATCCTGTAGAAGCTGCGATTAATGACGCAACTATGGGTAAAGAAGAACCATCAGAAATTTTACTAGATGATGTAATCGAAGTTATCAATGAAGCAACCAATGATGATCGCATCACTGTAATGCTACTTGACCTACAAAAAATGCCTAGTGCACACATCAATAAGCTTAAGCAAATTACTAAAGCTATCGATGAGTTTAAAGCGGCTGGTAAACAAGTCATTGCTACAGGCTATTATTACACTCAAGCACAATATTATATTGCAGCCCATGCTGACGAAATCTCAATGCATCCTTACGGTGGTGTGAGTATCGAAGGCTATGGCATGTTCCCTCTTTACTTTAAAGAGGCATTAGAAAAGCTAAAAGTAACACAGCATATTTTCCGTGTTGGTACTTATAAATCAGCAGTCGAACCATTTATTCGCAACGACATGTCTGATGCAGCTAAAGAAGCGAACAGCGTTTGGTTAACAGCACTTTGGAATGAATATAAAACAGATGTTGCTGCAAGCCGCCCATTCGATGAAAGCAATTTTGATGAACATATGGATGTGTACTTAGCTAAAATGCAGGCCGTTGACGGTAACTCTGGTCAGTACGCTTTGAACAATCAATGGGTTGATTCTTTAAAAACATCACAGCAAATCCGCCAGCAACTGATTGAATTAGTCGGTGCAGAAGAAACCGGTAAAACCTTTAAGCAAGTCAGTTTCCGTGAATATCTATCATTGGTAAAACCACCTGTTGAATTTGACAACCCAATCACTGAAAAAGTAGCGGTTGTTGTTGCTAAAGGCACTATTGTCGATGGCGAACGTAAAGCCGGTGAAATCGGTGGTGATTCTACAGCTGCCCTACTTCGTAAAGCTCGTTTAGATGACAAAGTAAAAGCAGTGGTATTACGTATAGATTCAGGCGGCGGCAGTATGTTCGCATCTGAAGTTATTCGAGCTGAAGTTTTAGCTCTGAAGGCTGCTGGTAAACCGGTTATTGCTTCTATGAGCTCGGTAGCAGCATCGGGTGGTTACTGGATTGCCTCAGCCGCCAATGAAATTTGGGCTGCACCTAGCACAATTACAGGTTCAATTGGTGTGTTTGGTACGTTCATGACATTTGAAAATACTATGGCTGAACTGGGTATTTATTCAGATGGTGTTGCGACAACAGATCTTGCAGGCTTCTCAATTGCGCGACCGCTTGATGAGAAAATGGCAGATATTATCCAACTAAGTGTTGAAAATGCATATAAACGCTTTTTAGATGTTGTGGCTGAAGCGCGCAATATGACACCTGAACAAGTAGATAAAATTGCTCAAGGTCGTGTATGGATTGCAACACAAGCAAAAGAGCTTGGTTTAGTTGATAAACTGGGTGACAAGCAAGATGCAATTGAAGCTGCCGCTGAACTAGCTAAACTTAAGCATTATGATGTTAAAACCATCAAACAATCGCTTACACCGCAAGAGCAAATGCTTCAAGATATCTTTGGTACAGCAGCAGTTAAAAGCTTCTTTGCTAAGTCTGATCCATCACAATCAGTATTGGCAACACAAGCTAATTTACAGAGCCTGATCAAGCAACTAAGTAGTGAAGTTGACAATCTTAAAGATTACAACGATCCACAAGGCGTATACGCTCGTTGTTTGGTGTGTAATGTAATTCAATAAGTTACTTAGCAATTCAATTTTAGGTATACTAGGCCCAGTTATTTAACTGGGCCTTTTTTATGAAACGTAAACGTATATATATCGCCTACACAGGTGGTACCATCGGGATGAAAAAATCGAGCCGAGGCTATGTACCGGCTGAAGGTTTTTTAACCGAAACTGTGGTCAATAATGCAGAATTTAATCGTGACGAAATGCCTTTGTTTGATATTCACGAATATTGCCCACTGATTGATTCTTCAGATATGTCACCTGCCCACTGGCAACTAATTGCTGACGATATCAAAAGTAAATACCAAGACTATGATGGCTTTGTGGTTCTGCACGGTACAGATACTATGGCTTATACCGCTTCTGCCCTGTCATTTATGTTCGAGAACTTGACAAAACCTGTGATTGTCACAGGCTCGCAAATTCCGCTTTCTCAGCTTCGTTCTGATGGCCAAGTAAACTTACTTAATGCCATGTATTTAGCCGCTAATTACCCAATTGCTGAAGTAAGCCTGTTTTTTAATAACCAGTTGTTCCGTGGTAACCGTGCGACAAAAGCCCATGCTGATGGCTTTGATGCCTTTGCATCACCGAACCTTGAACCATTAGCACTGTCTGGAATTAATATTCAACTGATCAAAGGGCAACTAAGCCCTTACGTTGATAACGAACTACAGGTGTCAAATATCACACCACAGCCAATTGGTGTGCTTTATCTCTACCCTGGGATAAGCCCAAAAGTGGTTAAAAGTTTAGTTAATGACGACATCAAAGCACTTGTTTTATTAAGTTTTGGCGTGGGTAATGCCCCGCAAGTTCCGGCGTTCTTAGATATTCTTAATGATGCAAGTAAACGCGGTATGGTAATTGTTAATCTAACGCAGTGCTTAAAAGGCCAAGTGAATATGGGCGGCTATGCCACAGGGAATGCTTTGCTTAATTGCGGTGTTATTAGCGGCTATGATATGACATTAGAAGCCTGTTTGACCAAGTTGCACTACTTATTTAGTCAAAAGCTTGAAGTAGAAACAATTCGACACTTGATGCAAGATAACCTTCGCGGCGAGTTAAGCCGTTAAAAAAAGGCACCAATTGGTGCCTTTTTTCGTTTTTTGATGATTAACGAACTTTTTCGTCAATCTCAACTAAGTCAGTTAAATGGCATATTTCACCGCTGTGGGTTTTAATACCATGTTCACCAAAGTAATCTCGTTGTGCTTGTACAAGGTGACCATTGCTTGGTGTTGTTAACGTCGCAATGTAAGTTTGCGTAGCTGTTAATACAGGGAAAGCAAGACCAGAAGCAACCGCTGCACCTGTCACTTTACGTAAAGCCGCTGACTCACACTGCATAGAATCAATAAATTCTACACCTTCAGCAACGTTGTCTAAGTAATCAGCACGGATAATACAGCCTGCGCGCCATGTTTGCAGCGTTTTAGAAAGATCAACTTTCCACTGATGAGCGCGTGATGCACCTTTGATAAGTGCTAAACCTTGACGATAAGCAAGTAAACTTGCCAGAGTGAATGCATCTTTTAGCTCAGCTAAGTCTAAATCAACTGTGTCAGTTGCTTTAGCAGCGTAAGTCATTTCTTTAGCAGCATGCGTATCACAAGTATTTGTTAAGTGACGTGCTTGAACAGCAGCAACTAATGATGGTACCGCAATACCAAGCTCTAGCGCATTTTGCGCAGTCCATAAACCAGTGCCTTTAGCGCCAACCTTGTTGTCGATTAAATCAACTAGCGGTTCACCTTCTGTTGTTTCGAGGCTCAAGATATGGCTTGAGATTGACAGTAAGTAGCTATTTAATGTGCCTTCAGACCATTCATTAAAAATGTCCGCAACTTCTTTTGGTGAACGATTCGTGCCTAAACGCAATAATTGATACATTTCTGCAATTAATTGCATTAACGCATATTCGATACCGTTATGAACCATTTTCACAAAGTGACCACTTGCAGATTGGCCAACACGGGCAAAGCATGACTCACCTTTATAGCTTGCAGCTACTTTTTCAAACCACGGCTCAACACGCTCCCAGCCGCCTTCTGAACCACTTGCCATCATAGCTGGGCCGTGACGAGCACCTTCGGCACCGCCAGAAATACCCATAGTGGCAAATTCAAATTTGTTTTGATATTTAAGTTTACGGCTTATGCCGTCTTTATAGTTACTATTGCCGCAATCTACGATAATGTCATCACAGTCAACGCCTGCTTCTGCAAGCTCTGTACATACTTTATCAACCAATTCACCAGCAGGAACTAAAAGTAGAATCGAACGAGGCGGCTCTAAGCGTCTAACCATATCATTTAAATCAGACACAATATGTAAACGGTCTGCCAAACCTAGTGCTTTCGCACAGCTTAGTAACTCGGCACCCGCATCTGGGTTTTTATCATAAGCTACTAATGTCAGCCCTTTTTCAATCAGGTTGAGGGCAAGATTTTTACCCATAACGCCTAACCCTACTAATGCAACTTGCATTTAGTGTCCTCCTCGGTAACAACTATTGGTTAGTTAATCAAAATAAATACGCGCGCATTATACCCAAGCAGCCCAAAAATGCGAGCTTCCGAGCTAACTTGCTATAAATCTATAAAAGGCACGCAGCAAGCTGGGGTTAGTATATCAAATTAATAAGGGCATCGGACCAGATTTTTATAATACCCTTTAAAAAGGTATGTGTATTGACGCTACCTGACACCGGTGTCATAATAGCGTCATTAATGCTTTGTAAACTCTGTATTTAATACAAAGAGCCAGATACTCATACGTAAAAACAATGATTTTTTACTTATGAATTCTGCATTAAGCTTAATTTGATTCATTTATATGCTATTAAATAAGCACAACATTTTTATAGATAACCATCAATTCGCTTAATATTTTTAAGCGCACAGGAGAATTTGATGCTAAGACGCACTAAAATTGTTGCGACACTTGGGCCGGCAACCGATCGCGATAACAACTTAGAAAAAATCATTCGTGCAGGTGCAAACGTGGTTCGTTTGAACTTCTCACACGGCGTAGCACAAGATCACAAAGACCGCGCACAAGCAGTTCGCGATATTGCAAAGCGTTTAGGCAAGCACATTGCAATTCTTGCTGATTTACAAGGCCCAAAAATCCGCGTATCTACGTTTAAAGACGGTAAAGTAAACTTAGCAGTTGGCGCTAAATTTACCTTAGATGCAAAAATGGAAAAAGGCCAAGGCGATGTAAATGCTGTAGGTATCGATTATAAAGAGTTACCAAACGATGTTAAATCAGGTGACTTACTGTTATTAAATGACGGCCTTATCCAACTGACTGTTGATAGTGTAGATGGTCATTTAGTTCACACCACAGTAACTGTGGGTGGTGTACTTTCTAACAATAAAGGTATCAACCGCTTAGGTGGTGGTCTTACGGCTCCGGCATTTACAGATAAAGACAAAGAAGATTTAATCACAGCAACAGAAATTGGTGTTGATTATATTGCTGTATCATTCCCACGTAGTGGCGATGACATGCGCTATGTTCGCTCATTAGCAGAAGCTGCTGGTTCTAACGCGCAGCTTCTTGCCAAAATCGAACGTGCAGAAGCTGTAGAAACAGTTGAAGCAGTTGATGATATCGTACTAGCTTCTGATGCTGTTATGGTTGCTCGTGGCGACCTTGGTGTTGAGATTGGTGATGCTGCCCTCGTTGGTAAACAAAAGCTAATTATTAGCCGCGCACGTTCACTAAACCGTACTGTAGTAACAGCAACGCAAATGATGGAATCAATGATTGATAACCCGATGCCAACACGCGCTGAGGTTATGGACGTTGCAAATGCGGTTCTAGATGGCACTGATGCAGTAATGTTATCTGCTGAAACAGCAGCTGGTGACTACCCTGAAGAAACCGTTGCTACTATGGCCCGCGTATGTTTAGGTGCTGAGTCTCAAAAAGAAACTCACGTTTCTAAGCACCGTTTAGACAGCCGCTTTTCATCTAATGCTGAATCAATTGCACTGTCTGCTATGTATGCAGCCAACCATCTTGATTCTGTAAAAGCGATTGTGACACTGACTGAATCAGGTAGCACAGCTAAGTTAATGTCTCGCATTAGTTCTGGCTTACCAATTTACTCATTATCACGTCACGCTAGCACTTTAGGTCAAACTGCATTGTATCGCGGTGTTTACCCTGTATTTTTTGATTCAACTAAGTGTGAAGATGAAAATATGGTTCGCGAAGCACTTAATACATTAGTAGAACTTGGTTCTTTAAGCACCGGAGATACTGTGATTTTAACGCACGGTGATGCGATGGAAACTATTGGTGCTACCAATACAATGAAGATTGTGACAGTTTAAACTGTTGCAATCACTGATTAAAAAAGGCGCATTGATTGCGCCTTATTTGTCTTTAACTTATTATGACAGCTTATTAACTTGCTAGTGCAGCTTTTACTTTGTCACGATAGCTGCGGCTAACTTTTAACTCTTGCCCATTATCGAGAACTAACAAGTACTCCCCACTCACCTGAGTAACGAGCTTACTAATTTGCTTGGTGTTAACAATGGCACTGCGGTGAACACGAACAAACAGTTGCGGATCTAACTCTTGCTCTAGCTCTTTCATGGTTTTACGTAAGATATGAGTTTGGCCATCTTGACAATGTAAACACATATAGTCACCTGCAGCATCAACCCATTGAATTGTAACAACAGGAACACGAACAATTTCGCCCTGCTCTTTTACTGCCAGTGATTCAGGATAACGACGATCTGCAAGGCTATCGCCTGTCGCAAGCTTTTTCAAAATCTCTTCACAATTGTTGCCAGTAATACCAGCCACAAAGCTTGCTAGTTTCTTCTTATGGGCGTTATCTTGTTGTGTTTTTAAATAAGTATGCACTTTTTCTACCGCCTGTTTTAGTCTGTTGTCATCGACTGGTTTAAGAATATAATCCAATGCATGAATCTCGAATGCTTTTACCGCAAACTGATCAAACGCAGTTACAAACACAATGGCAGGCAATGGATTAACACTTTCGCTTAAAGCGCGGGCCACTTCAAAACCATTCATATTTGGCATTTGAATATCTAAGAATACCAGTTCTATATTACCTGATAAGCACTCATCTATTGCTTCTTGACCATTGCTACATAAACGAATTACTTCTATGTCTTCAAATTCAGAAAGTCGAACGGCTAAGCCTTTCCTTGCAAGCGGTTCATCATCAACGATCAAAGTTCTAATTTTGCTCATTTCTTAACAGCCTTTTCAAACGGAACGCGCAGATTTACTTTTAATCCACTTGGCGTATTGTCAGAGAGAACAAACGAGTAGTTGTTCTCATAAAGTGTTTTTAATCGATCCTGAGTGTTAGCTATACCAACCCCTTGAGAATTAACAAGCTGACCATTTTTAAGCTCAGTGCCAGGACCATTATCGCCTACTTCCAATAATAATTCATTTGCAAAAACTTGTGCCTTAATATCAATGACCCCGCCCTCGTTGAGTTGTGCTATCGCATACTTAATGGCGTTTTCTATCAACGGCTGGAGAATTAAACTTGGTACTAAGGCTTTTTTTGCTTGTTCGCTTACATCAACGTTAATTTGTAAACGCTCATCAAAGCGTACTTTTTCAATTTCTAAGTACAGCATTAATGCATGAATTTCTTGCTCTAATGGAACTTTTTTAATTGGATCTGTATTGAGTGTATAACGCAAGAAATCACTTAATTTAGACACCATTAAATTAGCATCTTTATTCTCTTTAACCAAAATAAGTGTAGAGATTGCATTAAGCGTATTAAATAAAAAGTGCGGATTAAGCTGATAGCGTAGCATCTTAAGTTGTGCTTCGTGAGCCATTGTTGTCGCTTTTAAAGCCTTTTGACGTTCACTTTGCAATAACTGGTAATACTTAATACCAAAATATAATCCACTCCAACAAAGGATAATATAGACTGAATCTAAACCTTGCTGAAAGTAATAAAACCACTCATTTGGGCGATAACCATGGCGATATATCTCCCATAAATTAAATTTTTGTACTACAGCCCAAAGTGTGCCCGTTAAATAAGAGGCACCAAATACCACTAACATGAGTACCCAAGGCGAAGCATTCCACACTTTGCGATACATGTAGCGTAAAGGCACTGTCATTAAACAACCAGCATAAGCATTTAATACAATAACAAACACGTAAATATCACGCATTTCAAATACTTTAGAGCCGATGTAATTAACTAACGCATACCCTATCCAGCCTGCAATTTGCAAAACCCAGAAAAAACGTTGTCGATTATCAACTAATGATTGCCAATTCAAAATATCAAGTTACCTTACAAACTTATAGTTATTATACCGATAGACAGTTATACAAAGCACTGCCGCCTATCTTAATTTTTTATAGCCTTAACGCATAATTCAGGTATAAAAAAAGCGAAGACGACAGCCGCCTTCGCTTTTTAAACATTGTCTATTTAAGCTAACTTATCAGAAGCCACCTTATAATGCGGATCCTCAATCACGTTTACTTCAACTAAATCACGCGCATTATGCAGAAGTTGGATACAATCAGGGCTCAAGTGGCGTAAGTGCAATTTCTTGCCCGTTTTAGCATATTTATCTGCTAAGTTATCAATTGCCTCAATCGCACTGTGATCTGCTACTCGGCTATGCTTAAATTCGATGATCACATCTTCAGGGTCATTTTTAACATCAAATAACTCAGCGAAGTTTTTCACTGAACCAAAGAATAATGGACCATGAAGTTCGTATACTTTTGAGCCTTGCTCATCAATATAATTGTTTGTGTAAATATGTTTTGCATGCTGCCAAGCAAATACCAGTGCCGATACAATAACACCAACACATACCGCAATAGCAAGGTCAGTAACTACCGTTACACCCGATACAAGAACAATCACAAAGGCATCAGACTTAGGCACACGCTTCATCATCTTAAAGCTTGCCCATTCAAACGTACCAAGAACAACCATAAACATAACACCGACAAGTGCAGCCAGTGGGATCATTTCAATTAGACTTGCAGCGAAGATAATAAACGCTAGCAGCAATAATGCAGCACTGATACCAGATAAACGTGAACGACCACCAGAGTTAATATTAATCATTGACTGACCGATCATCGCACAACCGCCCATCGCTCCAAAGAAACCGCAGGTAATATTCGCAGCACCTTGACCGATACACTCTTTGTTACTGTGACCACGTGTTTCTGTTATTTCGTCAATTAAGGTTAATGTTAGTAATGACTCGATTAAACCAATTGCCGCAAGAACAAGCGCATAAGGGAAAATAATTTTTAATGTTTCTAGGTTAAATGGCACCATAGGGATGTGGAATTGTGGTAAACCACCGGCAATAGTTGCTTGCTCATTACCCGTCATACCTTTTAAGAAATCAAGAACGGTACGCGCTTCTAAGTCAAAACCAATTACCAATCCTGTAACTGTGACAATTGCAACTAATGAAGAAGGCACAGCCGTAGTCAATTTAGGTAAAAAATGGATAATTGCCATTGTAAGTGCCACTAAGCCAAGCATAATATACAAGGCTTGACCTTCCATCCACTGCTGCCCTCCCATGCCATCAGGTACTTTGAACTGACCAAGTTGAGCTAAGAAAATAACAATAGCTAGACCATTAACAAAGCCGAGCATAACGGGATGCGGAACCATGCGAATAAATTTACCAAGTTTAAAGACACCCGCTAAGACCTGCAGAATGCCCATTAAAAGCACGGTCGCAAATAAATATTCAACTCCGTGATCTAATACTAAACTTACCATTACAACGGCTAATGCGCCGGTAGCACCAGAAATCATACCAGGACGGCCACCAAAAATAGCGGTGATCAAACCAACAATAAAGGCAGCATACAAACCGACTAAAGGCTCTACATTAGCAACAAAAGCGAATGCAACAGCTTCAGGCACCAATGCCAGTGCGACCGTCAAGCCAGATAAAATATCATTTTTAGCAGAGCTTGGCGCTTTGCTGAGTAAGTTAAACATTAAGTTCCTCTTTGTAGTGAATACGTTTCGGCAAGGCGCGCAATTCTAGCAAAAAGCAGAAAAGTTAACAATTATTAACAACAAAACGGTCAGTACTGTTAAGTACTAACCGTTTTTAACTGTTATCAATCGTAGTAAATAAAAACTAAAGTGGTAAAGACGTACTACGTTTAACACACGTCATAGTGACATTAGAATGAACTTCTTGTACAAACTCTAGGTTTAACAGGTTATCGCGAACAAATTGCTCATAGCCTTCAATACCTTTAGAGATAATACGAAGCATAAAGTCCATTGTACCAGCCATACTGTAACACTCAGTGACTTCGTCGTAGCTCATAATTAATCGTTCAAACTCAGCTAAGTTTGTTCTGCCGTGATTTGATAAACGAACATGGGCATAGACTAACATATCAAAGCCAAGCTTTTTCTCATCAAGCAAAGCAACTTTACCTTTGATGTAGCCATCTTGCTCAAGCTTAGCAATACGACGCCAACATGGCGATTGAGACAAACCAACTTTATCGGCAATCTCTGCCGTTGATAAGCTAGCATCTTGCTGTAATAATGCCAAAATTTGGCGATCTACTTGGTTAAGAGACATTTTATTTCTTTTTCTTTAAGATTATGGGTTAAATTATATAACTGATTTAAAAAACAGTCTGCTTATTTTCTACTACTTATGCAATGAAATTGCAATTTTAGCCATACTTACCACTGATAAAAGGGTTTGTTTTTCGCTCATGGCCTACCGTAGTGTTTGGACCATGACCCGCTAAGATAACAACATCATCAGTCAGCGTAAGTATTTGTGACTGAATAGATTCAATTAACTGACTGCTATTACCCTTAGGGAAGTCAGTACGTCCAATTGAACCTTGAAAAATTACGTCGCCGACAACTACCTGCTGTGACTGTTCATGGTAAAACACAACATGTCCTGGTGTATGTCCTGGGCAGTGGCGAACAGAAAGCGATAGTTGACCCACCTCTATCGTATCGCCGTGGCATAACCACTTTGTAGGATAAAATGGTTCGATAGCATTAAAACCGAACATTTGTGCTTGCATAGGAAGTGCATCAAACCAAAATTGATCATCAATATGCGGACCGATTATTTCAACATCATAGTGCTCAGCTAGTTCTTTAGCGGCGCCAACATGATCTAAATGCCCATGAGTAAGATATACCGCAACCACTTTACATTTTAATTTCGTCAGCTCAGTGATAAGTTTTTCTTTATCACCGCCGGGATCAATTAATGCAGCTTGATTACTCTCGGTGCAAATTATAATACGACAATTTTGTGCAAAACCAGTCACCGGAACTGTCACTACTTTCATATTACTGTCCTTGTTCAGATTGCTCAAAGCTCATAAGAATTGGGTATTTTAAATAAGCTTGATCATAAAATGGCGTACGCTCATAAAGCCAATCTAGGCGCGCTTGTGGGTCATTTGCAAACTGCTTGTCCTCACGTATTTTTTGGTCAAACTCCAACGCCAAGGCAGGCTTTTCTTTAAGCATCTGTCTTGCGTAAGGCATCAATGCATAATTTTCAACATACTCAGTCCGCTGAAAAATAGTATTGAAGTCTCCCCAAGCAAAGAATGAATCTGGCGCTTCTGGGTGCAGTAAGTGAGTAGCAAGTTCAGAGTATGGTTGCTCAGTCGATACTTTATACCAACCTAACATATTTAGGTTGTCTACTTTGGTATAATCAAAGCTAGCATCAACCCTAAAACGTCCCTCAAAAGGCGCTTTGGCAAAGCTGTAATCTTTCACAATTGCTTGAGTTAACGGTACAGATACGTTTTCAGTAACTTTATCAACCCTAATACCATGCAAGTTTAACTTTTCAATAATGTGACTGTACGCAGGTGGAATGTAAAACGCGCTTGGCACATTAACAGTCTTTTTAACTTCTTTTTGCCAAAAAATAGGTAACGCGTCATAGTCTTTAGGCTGACCTAAATACTTGACCTCAGATTGACCAGAAAGAGCACTTTCAGAACGACTGTACGCAATTCCTTTAAATTCAATAGTGTCTGGTTGTTTTGCATATCCACGTTCAACAACTAATTGCGTTGGTTTGAAATCAAGCTCTTTTCTAACCGCTTCATTTAGTGCTTTATCGTTTGCAGCTAAGGCATCAATTGCACCATCAATGAAAACATAAGTACCTAATACACGCTGCTTATAGGGCTTTAATGAATGGTTCTCAACCAAAATCGTCGGTAATGAACGCAAGTCACCCCAACCATTTGAAAAGCGTGGTGTGGCAACCCAGCCAGCTAGCCCTTTCTTAAATTCGCGCTTATCCATCACAAACACAAGAGGTCCTGGTATGTGCCCTGCCTTTTCAAGCTTCGCATCTATTACAGGCTTAAACAAATTATCTAATGCCTCAGATACACTTGGTGATTCACTTGAAAATACAGGGTTATAGCCATACGTGACATCGTATTGATAATCAGCACCATCGGTTACATGAACATCAACATATAAATCTGGCTTAAACTGATTGATCACCTTCATCACACCACGAACTTCTGGAGTATCAAGCTTTGTGTAATCACGATTCAAGTTTAAATTTAGACCGTTTGTTCTAAAACCCATTTCTACTGGGCCACGCTGATTAATACGATTATATTGGCTACTACGCTCGTGACCGTCTACGTTTAAAATCGGTATAAATAGAATATTAACTTTGCTCAAGATATCGCGACGTTTACCCGTGGCAATATCGCGTAGCAGCATAAACATGGCATCTTTGCCGTCAATCTCGCCACTATGAATGCCCGCTTGAATAAAAATCGTAGGTTTAGTGTCTGCAACTAGCTGCTCTGCATCAAATAACCCCTGCTCATTTGCGACTAACATTTTCACTGCACGACCTGCACTACTAGTAGCGATGGTCTTTAATTTAAATTGAGTTGGGTTAGCTGCAACTAAACGGTCAACAAATGCCATTGTCTCATCATAATTAGGAGACAAAGTACCATCACTTAACTCGAACTCTGTCGTTAATGGCCCTTTTTCTTGTAGTAATGACACACTGTTTCCGTGCCATGGCATTAATGGGGGTAAGTGGCTGTCTAACGTTACTACAGCAGATAAAAACACTAAACTCGCAAACATATCACTCTCAAGTGCAGAACTTATTCTAATACCTGAAATTATACCAACTAATTATTATGGATTGCGTAAACTGCGGTGATTCAACAAAAAAATGGAGCAAATGACATGCTAGCTAGCATCTATAATGAAGTAACGAGTGATTTTCAGGATCAAAAAAAGGAGCACTAGGCTCCTTTTTAAACTGTATTAAAAGCGAAATTAAGCCGCTAGGCCTTCTTTTGCTTTTGCAACAAGCGCTGCGAATGCAACTTGGTCGTAAACAGCGATATCTGCAAGGATCTTACGATCGATTTCTACAGATGTCTTTTTAAGACCATTGATAAAACGGCTGTATGAAAGACCGTTTTGACGAGCTGCTGCATTGATACGTGCAATCCAAAGTTGACGGAAAGTACGTTTCTTAGCACGACGGTCACGGTAAGCGTATTGACCCGCTTTAGTAACTGCCTGGAAAGCTACGCGGTAAACACGTGAACGTGCTCCGTAGTAACCTTTAGCTTGTTTTAAAACTTTTTTGTGACGTGCACGTGCGATAACACCGCGTTTAACTCTTGCCATTTCTGAAGACTCCTATTAAGCGAATGGTAACATACGTGAAACTAGACCATGGTCATTCTTATGAACCATCATCTTAGGACGTAAGTGTAATTTACGCTTAGAAGTTTTCTTAGTCAGAATGTGACGAAGATGCGCTTGTTTACGCTTGAAACCGCCTGAAGCAGTTTTCTTGAAACGCTTAGCCGCGCCTCTGTGAGTTTTTAGCTTATAAGCCATTGCAATAACTCCAAATGTATTGCTTAAAACATTAGCAAGCAGGCGAGAGATATATAAAATAGCTCTACTTTATAAGGCCTAACTTACTGCCATAATCCGGTGAAGGTTCATTGCTATTGCTTTGCAACCTTACTTTAAACCGGTTATTTCAGGTGAACAGTAAACTGTTACTTGCAGACCTGAAATAAAATCGGTGCGTAATATAACCTGTTTATTGCTTTTTAGCAATAGGGGCCATCATCATAACCATTTGACGACCTTCAACACGATTAGGGAATGATTCAACTTGTGAAACATCTTCTAAATCGGCTTTAACACGGTTTAATAATTCAATACCAATTTCTTGGTGAGCCATTTCACGACCACGGAAACGGATGGTGATTTTAGCTTTATCACCCGCTTCTAAGAACTTACGCAAGTTGCGAAGCTTAACCTGGTAGTCACCTTCATCCGTACCTGGACGGAACTTGATTTCTTTAACCTGGATCTGCTTTTGCTTTTTCTTTTGTTCTTTTAGTTCTTTGCTTTTTTCAAAGATGAACTTACCGTAGTCCATAACCTTACAAACAGGTGGCTCAGCATTAGGACTGATTTCTACAAGATCTACACCCGCATCATCAGCGATAGCTTGCGCCTCTTTTAATGACACGATGCCAGCTTGCTCGCCGTCGATGCCAATTAAACGAACTTCTTTAGCTGTAATATCTTCGTTGATACGATTTTTTTGAGCTGTTTGTTGCCCTTTCTTGCCGCCTCTAATGGTACGATCCTCCAAGAATATAAAATAAAAAGCGTGTAGTTGGCTGTTTGTTTTGCCCTACACGCTCATGATTTATTGTCGATTTTTAATTTCTTCACTTACTTTTGCAATGAAATCATCAACACTAAATTTGCCTAGGTCTTCACCTGTGCGAGTGCGTACTGCTACTTCTTGTTGTTCAACTTCTTTATCGCCAACAACAAGTAAATATGGAATACGTTTTAACGTATGTTCACGAATTTTAAAGCCAATCTTCTCATTTCTCAAGTCAGCAGCGGCTCTAATTCCAAGTTTATTTAATTTTTGTACAATTTCTTGCACATAATCAGCTTGTTTATCGGTGATGTTCATAATCACAACTTGCTTTGGTGCAAGCCATGTTGGGAACAATCCAGCGTATTCTTCAGTTAGAATGCCGATAAAACGCTCAATCGAGCCTAATATAGCACGGTGAATCATCACTGGTGTACGACGTTCGTTGTTTTCTGCAACATAAGTCGCACCTAAACGGCCTGGTAATGCAAAGTCTAGCTGTACAGTACCACATTGCCAAGCGCGGTCTAAGCAATCATAAAGCGTGAATTCGATTTTAGGGCCATAGAATGCGCCTTCACCTGGTAGGTAATCAAATTCAATGTTGTTTGCTTTTAATGCATCGGCTAACGCTAACTCAGCTTTATCCCACATTGCGTCTTCACCGATACGTTTTTCTGGACGAGTTGATAGTTTTACAACAATCTTCTCAAAACCAAACGTTTCGTATGTATCGTAAACCATTTTGATACATGATGATACTTCATCCATGATTTGCTCTTCTGTACAGAAGATATGTGCATCATCTTGGGTAAAGCCACGTACACGCATTAAACCGTGTAAAGCGCCTGATGGTTCATTACGATGACAACAACCAAACTCAGCCATACGTAATGGTAGATCACGGTACGATTTTAAACCTTGATTAAAGATTTGTACGTGACCTGGGCAGTTCATTGGTTTAATTGCATATTCACGCTTTTCAGATTCAGTTGTGAACATTGCATCTGCGTATTTATCCCAGTGGCCTGATTTTTCCCATAAACCACGGTCCATCATCAATGGGCCTTTTACTTCTTCGTAATCATACTCACGTAGTTTTTCACGAACGAAGTCTTCTAGCTCACGGTAAATGCTCCAGCCATCGTTATGCCAAAACACCATACCTGGCGCTTCTTCTTGCCAGTGCCATAAGTCAAGTGCTTTACCAATACGACGGTGGTCACGCTTTTCAGCTTCTTCTAAGCGTTTTAAATATGCTTTAAGTTGCTTTTTATCCGCCCATGCTGTTCCGTAAATACGTTGCAGCATTTTGTTTTCTGAATCACCGCGCCAATATGCACCTGCCACTTTCATGATTTTGAAATGTTGGCAGAATTTCATGTTTGGTACGTGTGGACCACGACACATGTCGATGTATTCTTCGTGATGGTATAAACCAGGACGGTCATCTTTTGCAATGTTCTCGTCTAGGATTTCCATCTTGTAAGTTTCACCGCGTGCTTCAAATGTATCACGCGCTTCTTGCCAGCTTACGGTCTTTTTAACCACATCGTAGTTTGTTTTAGCAAGTTCAAGCATACGCTTTTCAATTGCATCTAAATCATCTTGGCTTAAAGAATGATCCATATCGATATCGTAGTAAAAACCGTTATCAATGGTTGGACCGATAGCCATTTTCGCTTCAGGGAAAAGTTGCTTAACTGCATGACCAATAAGGTGCGCACAAGAGTGACGAATAATCTCTAAGCCGTCTTCATCTTTTGCTGTGATAATTTCTAAACGCGCATCTTCAGTAATTAAGTCACATGCATCTACACGTGTGCCATTAACACGTCCAGCGATGGTTGCTTTAGCTAAACCTGGACCGATATCGCTTGCAACATCATAAGTACTTACTGGGTTTTCAAAACTACGCTGACTGCCGTCAGGGAGGGTAATAACTGGCATTATAAATCCTTATACAGTGGTGATGCCTACAATGCATCACATGTAGTATTTTTTAAAAAATTGAATAACTCTGCAACGCTTTTACGAATAAGCATTGCTAATTAAGCATGTATTTACTGAGTCTTCGCAAATACAAGCGGCCATTGTCGCTGCTCAAGCACTTAAATACAAGTAGTTATGCGAGCAAATTGACAATTACTTAACTCATTTCATAATTAGGAGGTCTGTACTTCGAAGGTTACCATAATGCCACACATGCATACGCTCAAGTTTGCTACGTTAAACTTGCTAAATTATACTGCGCCGCCCTATTCCTTTTATCAGTTACACGAGCGTTACAACAATACTCAATGGCAACAAAAACAACAATTTGTCGCTAACTTTTTATCAACTACAAACGCCGATGTTGTTGCTTTTCAAGAAGTGTTTAGCGCTCATGCTTTAGAGATACAGTGCAAAGAAGCGGGCTACGACTATTTTAAAACTGTGGATTCTCCTTCTCAAGATGCCCTATACCCACAAGTTTTATTTAACCCAATTGTTGCAATCGCCAGTAAGTTTCCATTTAAAAAAGCTGAAGCATTAAGCCCATGCCCAGAGATGCTTGAGTACTTAAATAATCAAAATGAATTTAAATTTAACCGTACTCCAATAAAATGCTTGTTTTCATTCCCTGAGTTTGGCGATGTATGCTGTTATGTTGTGCATTTTAAATCACAACGTGTGCAGTCTATGGCACATATATTAAATATTCATAATCTTGAAGATCCACTTTTACAACTACTACATCAAACAGTTGGGGCAATGCAATCACAGATATCTCGTTCGCTAGAGGCATCGATTGTTTACTATGATGCCTTAAAAACTCAACGAGAAAAGCAATGCGCCACGCTAGTAATGGGGGATTTTAATGATTCACTTACCAGCCCAACCCTTTCGTTTATGACACAAGGCTTTCACCCTACCCGCTGTGAACCTTGCATTGAGCACAATGAACCCGTTGTTGGGTTAACAGATAGCTATGAGTTCAGTGCAGCATTTCATCAGCAACAAGAAAAACCGTTTAGTCATTACTTTCATGGCAAAGGGAATGTACTTGATTATATATTGGCCTCTGCTCACTTTAATCCTGACTGCCAGATGTCTAAGGTTAAACTGCTGGAATATGAAAGCTATGCAGCGCATTTAAACCCTACACAATCAACTGAAGACATCAGTGTCAGTGACCACAGCGCAATTGCTATAAAAATTCATTTTTAAAGCAACTGTTTTTCATGACGTTACTTGCTATAATTGCGCAAATTAAGTTATTTAGAGAATGACCATGAGAACATGCGGTGTAGAAATTACGGGTAGTGATGTACTACTGTGTATTTTAACCAAAGACAATGACGTATTTGATATCCGTGATGTCAGACAAACACGCTTCACTTTAGGTGATGGCAATGACACCGAAGTAATGCGTAAGTTTCAGTTTGATTTTAGGAAGTTGATGCAAGATTACCAAATTGACTCTGTTGCAATTAAAGAGCGTCAACCAAAAGGGAAATTTGCTGGCAGTGCTAAAGGGTTTAAAATGGAAACTGCTATTCAGCTTATTGACGAGTTAGATGTGCAAATTTTTAGTGCAACGACAATTAAAGAGCAACTTAAACGTAATCCAATTCCTATTGATTTCGAAGATACTGGGTTAAAGAAATTTCAAGAAAATGCTTTTATTAGCGCCTACGTTTACCTTATGCGCAAAACCTACAAACAAGACGAACAATAACTTCCAATAAAACGTGCTACGGCACGTTTTTTATTACCCATTAAGTATTACCCATAAAAAACCAACATATACATTAGTCTTAAAAAACTTTTCTTTGTCGACAATCTGTGTTTAGTTAGATACGAACGCACGTTTTGAGACTCAAGTTTTTGATTACCTCATTACGCATTGCATCAAGTCCATGACAACTAACTAGCCGGACACGGAGAAAACAATGCAGACAAAGAACACACCAAACAATAATCTTCCACTTTCGAAAAGCTATTTTAAAGGTTGCACCGATGTACCCTTAATCGAACAGACTATTGGTCAGTACCTTGATGATATTGTCGACAATTACCCTAACCACCCTGCTATTGTGGTTCATCATCAACATATTCGTCTTACCTACAAAGAATACCAACAACAAATTAACCAATTAGCAATGGGGTTATTATCATTAGGGGTTAAACCGGGAGACAGAGTTGGTATTTGGTCACCAAATAATATTGAGTGGTGTCTAACCCAATTCGCAACAGCGAAAATTGGTGCCATTATGGTCTGTATTAACCCCGCTTACCGTCCGAGTGAATTAGAGTACGCGTTAAATAGTGTTGAATGTTCAACGTTGATCACTGCAAGTCAATTTAAGTCTAGTAACTATATTGAAATGCTTAATGAACTTGCACCTGAATTAAGCCATTTACCTGCAGATGGATTAAACCTAAAAAAATTACCGCATTTAAAAAATATTATTCGAATTGGCGACAAAAAATCTCCTGGTATGTATAGCTTTACTGATGTAATGGAACGCCCTACTGAAGCCCATAAACTTGAGCTTGATGCTATCGCTGCCACTTTGCATTGCGATCAGGATATCAATATTCAATTTACTTCAGGTACCACGGGTAACCCCAAGGGAGCCACTTTATCCCATAAGAACATTCTAAATAATGGCTTTTTAATGGCCGAAGCGATGAAGCTTACTCATCAAGATAAGTTGTGTATCCCCGTGCCCTTGTACCATTGCTTTGGTATGGTACTAGGCAACTTGGTTTGTATAAGTAAAGGGGCTACAGCTGTTTTCCCAGGAGATTCTTTTGACCCTAAAACAACCCTAGAGGTGGTAGAAAAAGAGCGCTGCACGGGTTTACATGGTGTTCCTACCATGTTTATCGCTGAACTTGAACTAAAAGAGTTTAGCAGTTATGACCTTTCAAGCTTACGAACAGGCGTCATGGCCGGTTCGACATGTCCAGAACAAGTGATGCGTAAAGTTCACTCATTAATGCATATGCAAGAAGTAGTAATAGGCTATGGTCAAACTGAGTGTAGCCCTATCAACAATGTAACTGAAACTGACTCACCTCTTGAAAAGCAAGTGACGACTGTAGGGCGTGCACTAGCACATACAGAAGTTAAAATTATTAATGAAGTTGGGGATATTCAACAAATCGGTGTTCCTGGTGAAGTTTGCAGCCGTGGTGCAGGCATTATGCGATGTTATTGGAATGATGAAGAGAAAACCAATGCCACCATAGATAACGAAGGTTGGTTACACTCCGGTGATTTAGGTGTAATGGATGAAGAAGGCTTTGTTGCTATTGTTGGTCGTATTAAAGATATGATCATCCGCGGCGGTGAGAATATATACCCTCGCGAAATAGAAGAAGTGCTTTATAGTTACCCGGGTATTCAAGATGCCGCTATTTTTGGTATAAGTGATGAAAAGTATGGAGAAGAAGTTTGTGCGTGGATCCAACCTAAAGATGACGCAGTGCTTGATGAAAATGCTATACGTGATTTCCTACAAGATAAGCTTGCCTATTTTAAAGTACCGAAGCATATTCGCTTCGTTGAAGAATACCCTATGACTGTAACTGGTAAATTACAGAAATTTAAAATGCGCGAGCAAATGCAAGAGCTTCTTAAAGAAAACGCATTTTCGTAAGCATCCAGTATTAAAGCTCAGCCATGCTGAGCTTTAACTCGTTTAATTCAATTTAACTTATTTGCAGTACTATTGAGCTCTAACGCCCAACCGACTATTTGGTGGAGTTATGATAGTTAACTATTTTAAGGTTTGCGCTAGCAGTGTGTGATATCAAACAGCGCCTTGTTTGATCATAGCCTGTGAAACACGTTCAAACCCTGAAACATTAGCCCCTAACAATAAATCACCTTCATGGTCGTATTGTTTTGCAGTTGATGATACTCGATCAAAAATTTCTTTCATAACTTGTTGAAGTTTTTCATCGACCTGCTGTGGGCGCCATTTCTGCATACTGGCATTCTGAGCCATTTCAAATTGGCTGGTCGCAACTCCACCAGCGTTTGCAGCCTTACTCGGCCCTAGGTAAACATCATGCTCTTTAAAGACAGCAAGTGCGTCTGCAGTCGTTGGCATGTTAGCGCCCTCACACACGGTCATACAGCCGTTTGAAACAAGTGCCTCTGCATCCTTTTGAGTTATTTCGTTCTGTGTTGCACATGGCAAAGCAATATCAGCCTCATATTGCCACACTTGATGGGCATCACTCGGGTACTGATTTACAGGGGTAAATTCAGCATCTGGGTGTTCATTTAAATAATCACGAAGCTTCGCACCTTTTTCTTGTTTTAGGTGTTTGACTAACTCAACATCTAATCCCTCTTTGCAATATAGGGTACCTTGCGAATCACTACAGGTAAGTACAACCGCGTCATGCTGCGCTAGTTTTTCCATTAAATAGAGCGCCACATTACCAGCGCCTGATACTAAACAACGTTTACCACGTAATGAGTCATTTTTGGCATCAAGCATAGCACTTAAAAAATACGCTACTCCGTAACCAGTCGCTTCTGTTCGCAAAGCAGATCCCGCCATTATTTCGGGTTTGCCTGTCAGCACACCTTGAAACTGATTGGTGATTCGTTTGTACTGGCCAAATAAGTAACCAATCTCCCGACCAGCAACTCCGATATCACCGGCTGGAACATCTGTATTTTCGCCAATGTGACGGTAAAGCTCAGTCATAAATGACTGACAAAAGCGCATGATCTCATTGTCGCTTTTACCTTTAGGATCAAAGTCTGAGCCACCCTTCGCTCCACCTAAAGGTAACCCTGTTAGGGCATTTTTAAGAACTTGCTCAAAACCTAAGAACTTAATGACACTCAGATTCACGCTTGGATGAAATCGCAAACCGCCTTTGTAGGGGCCAAGTGATGAACTAAATTCGACTCGATACCCACGGTTTACTCTAAGATTGCCCTTATCATCATGCCAAGGTACTCGAAAAATAATTTGCCTTTCAGGTTCAACTAATCGCTCTAATATTGCCTGTTTTTGAAAATCGGACCCGGTTTGCACAACCTGTTCTAGCGAGTGAAATACCTCTTCAACAGCTTGGAAAAACTCAGGTTCGTTTGCATTTGCTTCCTTTACTTGGTTAAGTACATCTTGTAGATATTGCATATTAACTCCTCAAGCTATTGAAAATATTGTATTCACCTAATTACTATTAAACTTCTAAACAGCCTTAAACGATCACTTAGTTTAACGAATCGCAAACCGTTGAGACTCTTGCGAAGCATCAAAGTGCCAAAAATAGCGCATTGGTTCATGCTGGCCATCGTAAAACCATATCTCAGCCACTAGCTCAACCGCTGAGTTTGCAAGCATAATATCCGAATTCAACTTACTCTCGACAAGTGAAGAGCGTAACAAACATTCGGAGTAATCCGCTTTGTTATCCTCACCTTTAAGGCAGATATTTATATACGCACGTGGATTGCCCATATTTATATCAACATCAACATAAAGTAACACTTTACTAGACAAATCAAACGTTGGAGAAATAGTTAAATCAGTCATTGTATCCGTTTGTACTGTTGTTTCAGTTGCTGTTTCGTTTTCTGTAGTGGCGGTTGTTGCCGATGTTGCCAAAGTATTTGAGTTTTCATTAACAGCATCACCTTCACCGCCACCACCACACGCTGTAAGAATTAAACAAATCATTGTAATTAATAGATGTTTCATGGCTACTGTGCTCCCGAAATCACTTTAGATGTTGTTGCATTGTTAAACCACATTGGACTTTCTCTGCCATCAGATTCAGCAAATGTTTGGAACTCACTATAGGCTTGGGTTATATCAACACTTTCTTTTGGGTGCGCCCATGATGACCCCACTTCAATGGCCCAAGGTAATCCAGATGGCGTTTGGAAGTAATACCCAAACTGAGTATTAGTTGCATCATCACTGCCTACTAAAGAAAACAAGCTTTGATTAAATTTTTCTGTCGGCGGTTGGTTTTTAATATGCACTTCCCATCCGCGAGGATTCAAGCCATCTAAAAAAGTACCGTGATAATGACCTTCTGCCGCAAAAATAAATGGGTCCAGTGTATATTTAGGTGCATCAACACTCGCTATATAAGTATTTAATGACACACTCAAAGTGAAGCTAACTTTATTATTAATGTTACAACCCGCTTCTGTTCTGAAAAAACTACAGCTAGAATCTTTACTTGCATAGGCCCATGTGTCTGGCATCACAATAAAAATTGCGTCTTCTGTTCCTTCTTCAAGGATCGTATGTGTTTGCTGTTCGCCATTAATGATTAAACTGATTGATGCTTGGTCTATTTGACTGCGTAAAATGCGTTTGTTTATACCACTGGCGCTAGATTGATAAAGGCGAACTGCAAACCCGTTATGAAAAGTAGCACCTATTCCTACAAGATCTCCTTCAATTTTATAACCAAGCGCTTGTCCATCTTTATCAATCAACTTTGTACGGTAATTCATAACCAAATCATTAAAGTCATAATCACCAGCGAAGGGCCATTGGTCTTCATAAGCCAGAGTTACCCAGCCATTCTCACTTGGGTAAGCAAGACTACCGTAGGTATTAATGGGATAGTCTTCAACTTCTCCGCCTGTAACCCCACCTGTTGCAGTTATTGGATTTGCTTCGCTACCGTCTGTAACCCGAAAACGTGCCCATGTTGCCCCCATAACAGCATTATTTGGTACATCAACAAGAACACTGTTATCCCCTTGATTAAGGCGATATTTACTCACTGTGATTTCGTCTGCATCAAACTGGTAATTTTGGTCCCAATCAAACCAAGCATATAAATAGCCATTATCATTTGGTGATGTGACAATAATTTGGCTTGTTGAGCCGGCAACAAAATCAGTCACAAACTTGACCCCATCGTCAGAGCTATCTACTGATGACTGGAGAAGATCACTGGCAGTGTTTAGGTTTTCTCCATCAACACTTGCGCCGAGATAAACAAGGTTAGATTGGTCTTCATTAGGATCGAACAAGTGTCTTGCACCGCTATCTTCTAACGTTGTTTGATAAGGTCTAGGCGCATCACCAAAATCAATCGAGTTATCTGTAACTTTTACCTCTGCTATAGCACAACGTGCCCCATCATTTTGGTTAGATGTAGGGCCCAACGTAAACACAGACGCAGTTGGTGTATAACCCGACACAGGGCTGATGTTTAAATTAACCCTATGGACTTTACCGCTTCGATTGTTACTAAAATAAAACTGTCCTTGCAAATCAAAGTAAGCTGCACCATTGGCGCCTGTATCACCTGCAATGTCGAGATTTGTAATAAAAACAGGGCCACCATTTTCAACGTTGATCTCATATAAGTCGCCATTTGATTCAACAGCGTAAAGAAGAGTACTGTGCGGATGAAATGCAAAGTCATAAATAGAGAGATTCCAGTTAGCAGAGCCTGGAATTAATTCAGCTTGGTATTGTTCATTTTGTGCTGTTAAATTAATGGCGTAAAGGCCAAAGCGCGGATGATATAAGTAATACACAGCCTTGTTTTGCTGCTCATCAACTAAAATATCACCCACATAAAAGTTCGTATCTGGTAAGCCGCTTACATTTAAACGCTCTAACATGTATTGGTTATTTATGCGTACCACACTTTTAGGGGCTTGCTTACTAAAACCATACATATATTGGTCTTGGTAATTAAAACCCACCGCATTAACACTGTCGTTATTAGCTTCGCTTGCAAAATCCATTGCTGCTGCAAGCACTGTCGTTTTCGCAGATACTAAATCAACACCATACATCTGTGCGGGCGAACCCTGAATTAAAAATGCTTTACTTGGACACTGCTCAAATGGTGCTGCACTTACCAAGCCGTTAGCAAGTGCCGCTGTTAAGTAAATGAACATGTTAATTTTCATAATTACACTCTCCTTTGGGTGTGTAATTACTTAAAGCAGCAACCATTCCAAAAAATAAATTGCCTTTTAACAATGCGTTATAAAAATCTAGCCAATATTATTCGCAAGTTGCGAGAAGAATAATTGCATAATGCAACTCCTTTTAACTATAAAAGCAAATCATTCCCATTTAAAAGTATGACATGCTAGACTAGTTGGGATTTAAAAAAATAATAAACCCTACTATGAAACTTAAAGCCGCTGTTTTTCTGTATTTTGCCTTATCAATGAACTGTGCTTTTGCATCATCATTGCAAAACCATATTGACGAAGCCAGAGCAATCAGTGATTACCAAAAACGATATGAGTATTTATTAAGTATCGATAAACAACTTGTAGAATCTGCAAGCCTTGCAGAAAGAATTAGTTTTAACGTTAGATTAATTCACGTTCATATACAGCTAGGACAGTTTCAGCAGGCGCAAACTATCATAGATGAGCTTGAAGCAGGCCCAAAATACAAAAACGACTCCCCTATATACAGCGAGTTGTATCTTGCTAAAGCACGACTGGCCTACAGAGAAAGTGACTTAGAAACCGCGATTTCGTTATCTCAACAAAATGTCGCGCTATTTCAGCGTTTGCAACTTAGCGATTATGAAATTGACGCCGTGGCGAGCCTTGTCAGTGCCTATCATAATGCTGGTGAGTATCAAGCCGCCTTGAACTTGCTTGAGGTTTATATTCACGACAACAATCGCGAATTAACCTTAAAGCAAAAAGAAATGCTCTACCATGGTTACTCACGTAATCTTGAGCAGTTAGACCGGTTAACGCTTGCTCTGGAGTATAAACTAAAACGCCGTGAGCTAGTTCAGCAGATGTCACCGTCTATTTCATTACAAGCAGGCATAACCTATTCAATTGCTCAAAGTTATTTAGATTTAGGCCAATACGAAAAAGCAAAGAGCGAATTTATTACAGCCCTCAGTTTTGATAGACAAACGGGGTCACTTTCAGATATCGGACATAGCTTAGTTAAGTTATCACAATGCGAATATGGGCTACACAATTACACTAAAGCACTTGAATACGCACAAGAGGCTCAGCAAGTATTTGCTAGTTATAACAGCACAAGAAATACCGCTTGGGCCAAGCATAATATTGCGATAAATTTGCTTGAAATTGATAAAGCTGATGAAGCATTAGCAATTGAAAAACAAGTAATCACTGAACTGAAAGAAGACGATCACTTATATACTGATGTGTTACTGACATTAGCAAAACTATACATTGGCTCGACTGAGCTTAAACAAGCTAAACATTATGCACAGCAGGCCTTTCAATTAAGTAATCAAAAAAATAGGCTGCAAAAGCAGATCCTTGCCCTTGAACATCTAATTACAGTTGCACAACAGCAAGCTGATTATCAACAAGCATTGTCGTATCAACGCACTATCACGGAGCTTGAAAAAAACTTTGCCCATAACAACTACAATCAACGTTTAGCAGAGTTACAAAACTCAATTGCTATTCGCGACCGAGATTTGGCCATTCAAAATTTAAAACTGCAAGACCATGAAAAAAGCCAAGCCATAGCCTCACAGCGTCAAACAATCTTATACAGCATTTTATTATTTAGCTTGCTTTTAGCTGTAATGGGCATCGCATTATTAAGAGTAAAACAAAGAAAACAACTGATTGAACAACGCCGGAATTATCTAGATAAACAAATCAGCCAACGTAGTAAGTTATTATCACAAGTTGCCCACGAACTAAGTTGTCCATTAACAGGGTTGCGCTTACACCTTGAAACTCTGCAAGCTGGTCTTACTCAATTTAATGAGCTTACCTACGAAAAGCTCAACCAAAAAATCACCGACATGGCGACCTTAGTTGCTGATTTAAATAAAATCTCTCTTTTAGAACAAAGTAGTTTTCAGCTCAAGCTAACAGCAATTAATGCTGCTGAGTATTTCCAAAGTTTACACGCAGATATGGTGATCCAGCTGGATCAATTTGAAGTGGGATTCACACAAAACATAGCCGATGAATTAACATTAGAGTGTGATGCAACAAGGCTTTCACAGTTATTTGCAAACTTAATCAGTAATTCGCTTAAGTACACGCATCAGCCCGGTAAGATTAATTTAACGATTAGCCAAAGCCAAACACAGCTATTGATCGGCTATGAAGATTCAGCCCCTGGCGTGAGCGATGAAAGTTTAACAAAGATTTTTGACCACCTTTATAGAGTGCCTGACTTAAATACAGTTAAGCAATCAGGATCAGGGATTGGGCTTGCGATAGTAAAACAAATTGTCGAAGCCCATAATTGGCGTATAACGGCAGCCCATAGCGAACTAGGTGGTGTCCGCTATGATTTAACGATTGCTATTTAGTTGATTTGTCTGGCCATTCAAATACACCAACATCACCAGGAAATACAACCGGTGATTCAATTCCATCTTTGTTCACAGCAGCGACCCCAAAATAGTAGTTATCGATAACAATATTTTTCAGTGTTGCTTCGGTGACTTTGCCAACATCACGACTAAATTGCCATTGTGGCTCACTGGTATAACGCCAATAGATTTTATAACTAACCACAGTTGGGTCATCACTTTCATGCCACGCCAAGGTTGTACTTGGCTTTACAGCACCTGAAATACTGACCCCCGTTGGTGGTGCAGGCGCCCATGCCATTGATGCCATCGTCACTGCATTTAGTGACGTTAATTTCGCTGCATAGGCAAAATCAACATGATCAATGGTGTCACCGTAGGTAATACCTTTTTCAGTTCGTAAGTCTTGGTGTTGTTGGTTATAATTTTCGTTGGTTTCCATAATACGCACAGCTGCAAAGCCTACATCGTTAAATGGACGATGATGCCCTCCTCGGCCAAAACGATCGAGGCGATATACCAGCATAGTATCTAGGTTTTCAATATAGCGGTCTGCGATTGTATCTATGTAACGCGCAAGGTTACGACTTGCAGAATCAACCTCACCACCGGTAAAACGGCGTTTATGAGCTTGCTCTTTGGTTTCGATAACGCGGGTGCCTTCAGAAAAGATACGTGCAGTTGTATTATCTGTTACACCATTGATTCCCGTTGAGTTACCAATCATGTCGTTGTTTAAAACGCCATGGACACGCCAGTTATGCTCTTGTGCGTATTTAGCTAAAATTTTACCGCCAAACAAGCCTTGCTCCTCACCAGAAAGGGCCGCATAAACAATTGAGCCATTAAATTTATACTTCGATAAAACTCGCGCTGATTCAAGCACACCAGCTACACCGGATGCATTATCGTTTGCACCGGGTGCGTCCGAGGTATAGTCCATTACATCAGAGACTCTCGAGTCAATATCACCTGACATCATAACCATACGATTTGCATCAACTTGGCCGCGCTGAATAGCCACAATATTGACAACCTCTACCGGGTTTGGAATACGCTTTTCACCGGAAATAGTGTCTTTTACTTCGATAATCTCCAGGCAATTTCCGCAAGCTTTAGAAATTGCCTCAAATTCAGACTTGATCCAACGTCGTGCAGCACCAATGCCGCGGGTATCAGATTTGGTCTCAGAGAGAGTATGACGAGTACCAAAATCAACCAGCGTTTGTATATCTTGTTCTATACGCGTTTTTGAAACTGCATTTGCAATATCATGCAAAGCTTGTTGATCTTTGTATTGAGGTGTTGTGGCATGAGCTGCCGAGACCAATAACAGCGATGAGCTAAACAAAGCACCCGTTGTTTTTATTATTTTACGCTTAAACATAGTTTCACTCCTTCAATGAATCATTCAAGGCTAACTAATATTTCATTTCACGCAATAGTTATGAGTTAGAAAACAAATTATCAGGTTGAATAATCAGGGTTTATCTTTTGTGTAGGTGCTGTGAAGTTTAAAGTAAGTAAGAATCGTAGGAATTGAAGGTAACGGCTCAGTTGTAAGTGACACTATGATTTTGTACCTGGTAATGTCATCGTATCATTATAAAACACCACCTGATTGCCACCCGCGTACTTTGCGTTATACATGGCTTTGTCGGCGCACTGAATTAAATACTCTGCATCGCCATAATGTTCTGGAAATAACACAGCACCAATACTTGGCGAGTAAATAAGCTCTGCATCATTATAGATAAGTGGTTTACAGATTTCTGCTTTTAACTTATCAACGGCTTCTATCACGTCATTTTTATTCTTAACGCTTTTCAATACCACGACAAATTCATCTCCACCTAAACGGCCTACTGAGTCACCTTTTTTCAATACATGGCGAATACGCATGGCAATTGTTTTTAACAGCTTATCGCCCGCTCCATGACCATGGATATCATTAACTTGCTTAAAGCCATCAATATCAATAAATAACACGCCTATTACTGTTGAAATGGTATTCGCAATTGACAAAGATTCTTCTAATTGTGTGGTCAGATAATGACGGTTAGGTAAATCGGTAAGTGAGTCATGGCCTGCCATATAAATTAATTTTTGTTCTAATTTTTTTTGCTCAGTAATGTCATAAGCGATTGCCACTCTGACTTGTTTTTCTTTTGACCAATAAACTGACCACAAAACATGGACTATTCTGCCATCTTTTCTTACCCAACGATTTTCAAAACGTGGATCATCATTGCTAGAAACTATTTTGTTGATAGCCTGAATTGTTTTTGCTCTGTCTTCTGGATAAACAAAGTCGAGCATCTGTCTATTAATAGCCTCTTCTGGTGCGTATCCGAAAATAGACTCAAAGGCTGGATTTGCAAAAAGCAAAGTACCTTTCGAGTCTACAACACAAACAGCATCTAATAAGAGAGTGATAATATCAGATAAATATTCCGATGTTTCTTGGTTCATACGCGACTAAATTGTTTGCTTTGCAATAAGTATAGACGAAACCAAGCAAGTGACTGAAAGTTTAGGGCTTAACTGGGTATAACTTTTTACTAAGCCAAAGTGATATTGCGCTAAATACAGCAATCCCTAAGAAATCTGCAATGAAATCGAAAACTTCTAAAGTACGCGTTGCCACAAAATATTGACTAAATTCTTCTAATACAACGAACGTGGAAACAATGAGCACCGCTAAATAAATTTCATGTCCAACAACTTTGATAGTTTTAAATTTAAACGCAAGGTTAATGAATAAAGTCAGCAAACCAAACAGGCAAAAATGGCCCAGTTTATCGCCATAAGGAATTGCAGCAACTAAATCAAAAAGCAGTGATTTTTGCCCCGTATTTGCTAAATAAATTACCCAACCAATAAATCCAAAAAAGATTAGCGCCATTAAAAACAGCAGTCGTTGCAACATCATCTTATTGCCCCATATGAGTTGTTAAAAACAGAAACTGATAAGGGATTACTTTATTCCAGTAATGCCAATCGTGAGAACCCGGACGCTCTATGTAATCGTGACGAATTCGCAGCTTAAGCATAGCTTGGTGCAGCGCTCGGTTTTGCTCTACAAAGAAGTCATCTACACCTATATCGAGCATGATAGCGAGAGTATCAGCGCCTTTTTTCCATGCTGTGTTACCTGCAGCTATTTTATGTAAGTTATTAATAATGGCAATGTTATCCCACTTTTCTTGATTATCGGCATAGCCACCCAATACTTTTGCAAGGCCAAATTCAGCACTAAACGGTCTTACATCAACACCTGCCGAGATTCCCGATACTGCGGCAAAACGAGTTTGGTTATTAATGGCAATATGCAAAGCACCAAATCCCCCCATCGATAAACCTGTTATTGCACGGCCATTTTTAGACCGATTGGTCGAATAGGTTGTGTCTATATAATTGACTAAATCTTCAGCGATGTAAGTTTCGTATTGCGAACTTTTGTCGATGTCAGAATCGAGATACCAAGAGCCGAAGTTTCCATCAGGATTAACGATAATGACGTTATATTGATCGGCAAGTTTTTCGATATCTGTTAGTTTTGTCCAATCAGTATGGTTGCCGCTATAGCCATGTAATACATAAATAACATTGTAATTATTAGATTCTTGATAGCCATCCGGTATCGTTACCGTAACGGGTTTCTCAATGGCGGTTTGTTTACCCTTAAATGTATGGGTTTCGGTTTGGTAGGCACAAAGTGGTAAGCTAATAACTAGCGAAAGTGTAAAGAGCAACTTTTTCATAATTAATTCCTTTTTCTTATTATATTTTCACTTCTCACAGAAGATGTAAATAACTGAATAGAGGATAGATTTTGATCTGAGTTTTTGAGCTAAATGAACTGCTAAAAAACCACTCAAATGATATAGTAGTGCTACTTTGATTTTTAAAAAGCGTCGTCTATGTATCGTTTATTTGAACGGATGACTAATCCGTTTCCGAAAGAGCAACCATCTCAACCACCTAATAGCTTATTTGCATTTTGTCGTCATTATACCCGTGGCATGGAACTCTCATTGCTACTGATGTCTTTAAGCGCAGCTGCACTTGCTATTTTAGAAGTCTCGCTTTTTAGTTATATGGGGCAATTAGTTGATTGGCTCGGTCAATACACCCCTAATACCCTTTTTGTTGAGCAGCAGGCTGAGCTTACAAAAATGGCAATTGTGCTGCTGGTAGTATTGCCCATAGTTGTATTTTTTCACTCAGCAGTGTTACATCAAGCGCTACTGGGTAACTACCCTATGTCTATCCGTTGGCTAGCGCACCGTTATTTGCTTCGTCAAAGTGTTAGCTTTTATCAAAATGAATTTGCCGGTCGTATTGCGACAAAAGTCATGCAGACCTCATTAGCCGTTCGTGAGTCAGTGATGAAACTGCTCGATGTACTAATGTATATCGTAGTCTACTTTGGTGCCATGGTATTTTTAGTCGCTGAATCTGACTGGCGTTTGATGCTGCCATTGTTAGTTTGGTTAGTCCTTTATGCTGCAATTCAGATGTATTTTGTGCCCAAACTCAAAAAAGTAGCCAGCTCGCAGGCAGATGCGCGTTCAGAAATGACCGGACGTGTGGTTGATAGTTATACTAACATTTCAACAATAAAATTATTCTCGTATACGCAGCGTGAAGAGCAATACGCAAAAGACAGCATGGATGTGTTTTTACAGCCGGTATATAAGCAGATGCGTTTAGTTACCAGCTTGAACTTTTCTATCAATACTCTTAATTATTTGCTGGTATTTAGCATTGCCGCTTTGTCATTGTATCTGTGGTCTATTAGTGCCATCAGTGTTGGGGCTATCGCTATTGCAGTGAGTTTATCTCTTAGATTAAACGGTATGGCACAATGGATCATGTGGGAGATCAGTAGCCTGTTTGAAAACATTGGTACTGTTGCTGATGGTATGAAAACCCTATCAACGCCGATTGAAGTAGATGATAAAACAGATGCGAGCACCCTTAACGTTGATAAAGGGTCGATAAGCTTTGAGAATGTGCAATTTAACTATGGTAAAGCAGCTAACGAAACCCATCGCGGCCCTGTTATCAATGGCTTAAACCTTGATATAAAACCAGGTGAAAAAATTGGTTTAGTGGGTCGTTCTGGCGCTGGTAAGTCGACCCTAGTGAACTTATTACTGCGCTTTTATGATGTTGACTCGGGCACTATCCGTATTGATGGTCAAAACATCGCTGATGTAAGCCAAGAAAGTTTACGTAAACATATTGCGATGGTGACGCAAGATACCTCGCTGTTACATCGCTCTGTAAAAGACAACATTCTTTATGGCAGGCCAGATGCAACTGAAGAAGAAATGCTCGCTGCTGCAAAGCAAGCTAAGGCACTTGAGTTCATCGAAGACTTAGAAGATAGCAAAGGTAATAAAGGCTTTGCAGCACAAGTCGGTGAGCGAGGTGTGAAGCTTTCAGGTGGTCAGCGACAGCGTATTGCTATTGCACGAGTCCTTCTAAAAGATGCTCCAATTTTGATATTAGATGAAGCAACTAGTGCCCTTGATTCAGAGGTAGAAGCGGCAATTCAAACCAGCTTAGACGATTTAATGACGGGTAAAACGGTTATAGCAATTGCGCATCGCTTATCAACTATTGCACAAATGGATAGACTCATTGTACTTGATGAAGGTGGCGTGGTTGAACAAGGTTCTCACCAACAATTAATTTCACAAGGTGGCATCTATGCTGCCCTGTGGTCACATCAAACCGGTGGTTTTATTGGTGTTGAGTAATTAAGTTTTTGCTGTATTTAACTAGCTAACTGGTACTTGTATCTGCAAGCTAGTTATTTACAGTTTCAAATATAATTCAACCAGTTGTATGTAAATTAACAATTACGCTGCTTGATTCCACTAATACTAAACGCTAGTATCGACCCTAATATAAACACAAGAAATTAAATTATGAAAAAGTATATTTTGCTTTTTATATTTGCAGCTAGTTTTCAGACTAAAGCAGATACGTACTATCTAGGTGCTGACTATATGCTCAGTGATATTGAAATTAGTAGTGAAAGTGCTAAACCAACTGCTACCTTCTTAAGAGCAGGCGCCAGCAACAATAATATGGCATTTGAGGCACAGTACTTAATATCAAGTGATGACGACAACATTTACAATTTAGAGTTTGAACTTGAAAAAAGCGCCGCACTCTTTTTTGTTATGCAATCTGATGTGGTTAACGGCTTTGGACTTGATATTTCATTAGGCTATGCAAAAAACGAAATGATCGTTAATTCAACATCTGAAAAGCTCCCCACAAATTATAATTATGATGGCTTTGCATGGGGAGTGGCAGTTCACCAGCAGATACCTTATATCAAAAATACACAAGTGAGATTAGCCTACCAATCTTTATTCAAAGGAGACGACGTAGAAATCAGTGGTGTAACACTTGGCCTTACTTACCATTTTTAAATAGCTAATCGCAAGGATTTTCATGAACACGCAGTTGAACGTATCAAAACTTTTCAGTATCTCTTTAATTGTTAGCGCTATTTTGGGTTGCGGATCTGAAACTGACTCAACTCAGTTAGCAAAAGAAGTTGAACTTGAAAAGTTACGCCAAGAAGGCACTATCATTGAGTCACTTAGTATTGAAAACTACCAAGTTCGTTTAAAAGAAGGTGACACCCATCAATTGAAAGTAACGGGTATAGATTCAAATGGTGAATCTAGAGACGTAACCAATGAAATAACCTGGCAAACAAGTGACGAGAGTATTGCTAAAATCAATAGTAATGGCTTGTTAACTGCTCTAAAAAATTCGCCATCGAACCAAGGGTTAATTACTATATCCGCGACGACTATAAATGATATTAGTGATGAAAAACAAATATCTATTGCAGATGTGGCGGCAGAATCAATTAATTTAAAACAAGTCATTCCTGCAACAGGCTCTATCAATACATGCACGCCTGCGAGAGTATCGGCCGATATAACCTACGTTGATGGATATACTGCATTAAATAGCTTGAGAGATATAAATCTAAGTGTCGATGAAAATACAACTGCCAAAATCAATCAGCAAGGCTTTGTATATACATCTGCTGCAGCTGTTGAAAGCACTGTAATTACAGCTGCAATTGGCAATGTTACCGATCAATTATCTGTTGTTGCAGATCCTAGCAATTTAAAAGAAATTAATGTTTCGTTTAATTCTGAACAAGATAGTGAGTTAAACATCAGCGTTGGAGATCGAATCCAACTTGCTGCCAAAGCGGTATATCAAAATGGCAATTCAGAGCAAACAGAAGACATTAGCTCAAGTATCAAGTGGTCTGCAATCAACAGTAACTTTATTGGTTTAACACCAAAAAGTATTGACGATAGTGATTCGACAGCTAGTTTTCTTGCACTTAAACCTGGTACCACGCAACTGTTAGCCGATTGTGGTACTAAGCAAAAGATTACAACAGTACAAATTGAAGGTGACGCTGAACTTGATTCTTTAGAAATTAATGATGGCTCTAGCGAGTATTCAATTTCTCCTTTAGGAACGATTGAACTCAAATTGTTCGCTAACTACAGCTCAAATCAATCATCTTTAAATGTAACTGAGTTTGCTAATTGGAGTATTAATAACAGTAATCTAGTAACGACTAAATTAGTAAATGCGGGCACAGCTCAAGCCGGCTACAGAGTTACAAGTACCTCAAATACATTGGGAACAGCATTGATCACTGTTCAATATGACACAGAAATTAGCAGTGTTTTAATAAATATCGAATAATGACTTTGTCAATTTAAATAAATCTCAGGTGAGGCATTGAATCACAATACCTCACCACCCTTTTACAATAAACGTAAGCCTATTAATACCAACATCACCATGTTAGCCATTGCTGCAATCAAAAAGAAATAGCTGCGTGGACTTGGGTTCTTTTCTGTTGCTATCGCATAATACAGAATCATATGGATAAGCCTCGCAGCTACATATATCCAGATGCACAAAGCAAATGCCATGCTATTCAAGTTAAGAAAAAAACCTAAAAACACAGTGGCTAAAAATAATGGGCTATTCTCTAGGCTATTCATAAAGGTGCGATGCGCGCGAAACACAAAACTATCATGACTCAAGGAACTGTCGAGTTTACCTGGCACCGCATTGGGTTGTTTTGCTTTAGTTACAGCCGCAACTATCCACTGAATAGTCAACATAATTAGATAAACATACACAGCCGCGTAAGCTGAAAAAGTAAGTTCAGGCATTTTATTTCCTTTTGCTTATAACAAATATGCTTATACCTTGCAATAATCCAACCAATACTCCAGTTAATATAACTGCCTGATTTATAATAATTAAGCATATTTAAAAGCTAAACATGCTGTGCCATTACTACGTAAAGTGTATAAAAATTACAGTGTGGGTTAGTTATAAGTTCAACACACTAACGCTAAACGACTCATCTCTTTTACTTTACCCTTGCAAATACTCTCTATACCCTTAAGATCTGCTTTGTTTAAACTGTTAATGCACTAAAAATAATAATAAAAGGTTTTGTCATGCGTTTAGGTCCCGGACTTCTTGTCACCGCCGCTTTTATTGGCCCAGGTACAATCACCACAGCAAGTGTTGCAGGTGCTAATTTTGGCTTTGCTCTTATTTGGACGTTATTATTCTCTGTTATAGCGACTATTTTGTTGCAATCAATGGCTGCTCGTCTTGGTGTGGCTACTGGTCAAGATTTAGCAACTGCACTTAGAACCACTATTCAAACACCGATCTTTAAAGCCCTTGCTGCGATATTAGTGATCAGTGCGATTGGTATTGGTAGTGCAGCTTACGAGGCGGGAAATTTGACTGGTGCAAGTATGGGGTTACAAGAAATTATCCCATCAATAAACCCATTGATCTGGACACCACTTATTGCGCTATTAAGTGCTGCATTATTATACACAGGTAAACATAAAGTAATTGAAACTGCACTGATTGTTTTAGTTGTTTTAATGAGCTTGGTGTTTATTTCAACACTGGTAATGGCGGCACCGCCTCTTGGCCAAGTTATGAAGGGTTTTATACCTAGTCTACCTGATGATTCTCTCACCACCGTGCTTGCCTTAATTGGTACAACTATCGTTCCCTATAACCTGTTTTTACATTCAGGGGTACTTGCTGAAAAACACGATAGCTCACAAGACATCGATAAAGTTATTAAAGAAACGAACCTTGATACCGGTATTTCAATTACTTTAGGTGGCATAATCACTTTAGCCATTTTATCAACGGCCTCAGTGGCATTTTACGGGACTGACGCAGGTAAAATATCAGCTGCTAATATGGCCGTGCAACTTGAGCCTCTGCTTGGGGGTATGGCTCATTATTTCTTTGCTATCGGTTTGTGTGCCGCAGGCCTTACAAGTGCCATCACCGCCCCACTCGCTGGTGCTTATGCGGTATGTGGTATGCTTGGCTGGTCAACACAAATGAGCGATACACGGTTTAAGCTTGTCGCTATTGTTATTTTGCTTTTTGGTGCTTTTGTCGCATCGCTAGGGCTTGATCCTGTTGCGGTGATCATCTTCGCGCAAGCTGCCAATGGTTTATTATTACCTATTGTTACTTGTTACCTAGTTTGGTTAGTGAATCAAAAATCTGTAATGAAAGAGCATACTAACTCGATGTTAGTTAACCTTGTGATTGTGCCTGTATTATTGCTGATATTCGGGCTAAGCCTCTATAAGCTTGTAAACTTGGTAATATAAACACTTTAAATACAAAAAAGGCCGCAATAGCGGCCTTTTCTCTAAGTGCTCGTGCGCTTATTTTGTATAAGCACGTGGCATCGCTGAATCAGTTGTATAACGTTCACGTAGTTTATCTTGACGCGCTTCGGTTGAAACCTCTTCACCGTTGATCCACATTTTACTGACGTGTGAATTAAGCTCAAATGGATCTGCAGACCACATTACAAGGTTGGCACGTTTACCCGTCGCAATTGCGCCTGAGTTTAAACCAAATACATCAGCAATGTTACTTGTAACAGCGCTTAGTGCACCTTGCTGGCTCATACCATAAGATACAGCATTACCCGCATCAAAGCGTAACTGGTATACATTGTGGCTAGAATCGCCCGCTACACCAATAATGACTTTTACACCGGCCTTTTCAAGCTTACCTGCGTTAGCAAGGTTTGCATGTAATGAATCAAAGCTACCCGGTAAGTTAGCCATTGAACTGATGATCACAGGTACATTAGCTTTAGCTAGCGTATCAGCCACAACAACCGCATCATCACCACCATGAATCACTAAATTAATGCCATAGCTTTGTTTTAACTTAACAAGTTCATAGATGTCTGATGCGCGCTGCACGCTTGCAATAAGAGGCATTTCACCAGCTAGCACTGCATCTAACACTTTTTGTTCAGTCGAAGGCTCTTTTTTGTCGTCTTTTTTATCATCCTTTTTGGCTGACTTTTGACCTTCTAACTTGTCGATAAGTGTTTTCATCGACATAGCACGGGAACCTTTGCTCTTTTCACCTAAGTGAACAACAAGTGCAACTTGCTTTTTATTTATGCTGTCAAAGCTACCAGATAAATCAACAACAGAGGCTAGACCTGCAAAGATACTTTCACCACCGTTTGGTACGATTAGATCCTGAGTAATGCCGCCTTTACGTGCATAAGGAATTAAGCTACTACGCGGGTTAAATGCAAGGCTAGGATCGAAATCGATCCCTGCTTTATCATCCCCACCATCACGAGAGCCGGCAACAGCACCCACTTCCACTAAACCTAATTGATTCATTGTGCCAATAAAACCAGCGGTTACAATTTGACCTTTTGCATCAATGGTTGTATCAGCATCAATAGATGCAGGGTTGATTGCAACAATTTTACCTTCGTCAATAACGACGCTCGCGCCTTCTAGAACACCTTGTTCTGTTGATGTGTGCAGTGTTGCATTAACAATCGCTACAGATGCAGCACTCGCAGTTGCCGAGACCAGGCTAGCAGCAACGAGAGACAGTTTTAATGATTGAGTTAATTTTGTCATCAATGTTACTCCTATTTTTGACCTAGCATGAAATCGCTTTGTGCTTGATATTTATCATCATTACGATCATAAACTTTGGCACCATCAATAAACACTTGTTCAGCTTTCGCATAAACACTGAATGGGTTTTGATTCCAAATAACCACATCAGCTTGTTTACCCGCTTCTAGTGAACCTGTTTTGTCATCAATGCCTAGTGATTTCGCAGCGTTTGATGTGATCCACTTGATTGCATGTTGTTCAGAAATGTTATAACCAACATCATTGGCACGGTACATAACTTTCCCTGCTTCTTGGTTTAGACGCTGAATTGTTGTGTCGGAATCTGAGTGAACCACTGCACATGAATTTTTAACTGCATCAACAATTGCTACGTTCTCTTGAACCATGTCGTAGGCTTCCATTTTAAAGCCCCACCAATCTGGCCAAAGTGCTGCACAGTTGCCATTTTCAGCTAATAGATCAGCAATCTTATAAGCTTCAACACCATGATGGAATGTACCTGAGTGATAGCCAAATTCTTTACCAAGATCGATCATCATAGCCATTTCCTCTGCCTTGTAGCAGTGGTTATGAATGAGTATCTCGCCATCAAGAACACCCGCTAAGGTATCAAGCTTGATATCACGGTGCGGTACTTCGGGGTTTTTACCAGCAGCATAATCGCTCTCGTATTTTTCCCATTGACGCTTATATTCTGCTGCTTCTATCCAAGCTGTACGATAGCCGGCCATATTACCCATACGCGTTGATGGTAAAACACCTTTACTACCATAAACACGTTTTGGGTTTTCACCACATGCCATTTTTAAACCATATGGTGCATCAGGAAACTTCATCCCTTGCATCGTATGAGAAGGAATATTTTTAAGCGTTACGCCACGACCACCAATCAGGTTTGCAGAACCTGGTAGAATTTGTAAAGACGTAATGCCCCCTTCACGAGCACGATTAAAACCTGGGTCCTGTGGCCAGACAGAGTGTTCAACCCACACTTCAGCTGTAACAGGGCTTGTCATTTCGTTACCATCTTGATGAGATGCCACCGATGGTGTTGGATATGCACCTAAATGTGAATGCACATCAATAATACCTGGTGTTACCCATTTGCCTTGTGCATCAATCGTTTTATCAGCTTGAACTGATAAATCTTTACCAACTTGCTGTACTTTGCCATCAACAAAGAAAACATCTGCATCATCTATGCGCTCACCTGTGCCAGTTAGTACTGTTGCATTTGTGATCAATGTGCTTTGTGATGCAAGAGGCTTATAGGTGCTTGGGTATGGGTTTTTATTTATGGTTACTTTTGGATCTTGAGGGCCATTGTCTTGGCATCCCGCTAGCGCGACACCAAGCGCCATGACCAATACGGATGGAGCAAATTTTTGCATTATGTTGTTTCTCCTTTTTATTATTGAACCACTTTAACCAAATGTTAATTTCAATGCGAACAAACGAGGCAAGTAGCAGTTTATTGGGACGAATTACCTGTTTTGTTTTGCTCTATTTTTTAATGTAATTGTTATATAGCTGCTCTAAAGCACCTTCGGTAGTTAAACTCGGATCTTTGTTAATAAAATGCTTCACAGTGCGAGTTACAAAGTCTGAATTTTGTTTATGCTGCTTCGCAAAACTTTTAATCAGTGAATCAGCATCGTTTGCTGCTGTTACATTCTCGTGGCGATGGCGATATTGGCTTAAAGCACGATTAAAATCACCATTATAATCTTCAACCACCAGCTTATAGAATTCTGTTCTGTCTACGTTCAAATCATTAATGCAGTAATTTAGCGCGTCTTTAAAGTCATAAAAGACTTTGCCTTGCACATCAAATTCGGCACGCTTTTGACGAATAGTTACACTGGCCTCTTCTGTTGCATAACTATAACCTTGAAATGCAAGCCGCTCTGCAGCCTCTGCACCTAACTTCATACCTGCTTTAATGCTATGTACAAATTCATCACTCATATCGTGAAGCTCACTTTCATGCCACATGTGATAAATTCTCAACGCTTTAGCGTATTTTGCTGAAAGTTTCTTTTTAAGCTTTCTCACTCGCCCATCAATGGTCAGTATCCGTTCGTTATGTAGTAACGCAAAACATTCATAACATGCTGGAATAGATATAAATTCTGCGTCTTCACCTAAATCTATAATGCTTTGTAGCATATGTAGTGGTGGGCAAAAATCTCGCTCAGTGGCTTCACAACCGCAATAGAAGCATTGATTAAAATGTTTTGATTCAGATGCATAAGCTTGTTGATAATAGCCTGCTAATTTCGTGGCCACTGGTACTCCTTATACTTTAAATAGCGCGACTAAAAAATGTAGAGTTAAAACGTAAATGTAACCATTACGTAAAAACCAAACCTTTAATACTAGCCAATAAAGATTTTTTAATAATAAAAATAGAAAAATATTTCTCGAATTGTGTCAAAGTTCACACTTAAAAATATACCTTATCAAGCGGTTATTTTTTGTTGTTCACATCTACATACTTACTTACAACTTGTCGATTTTCATTAACAGCAATTACTCTCGGTTAGCGCATACTTTAACTGTGCCCAGCAAATAGGAAGTGTGCAGTATCCAAAGCGAGGTAGCACATATGACGTGTCACATGGACAAACAACTGGAGAGAAAGATGAATACGTTAACAACAGCACTCGGTACAGCATTAATTTTAGGTTCTTCATTAGTAGCAACAGAAACAAACGCCGCACAATTTGTAGCAGCAGATGACAATGTTGGTACTCAAGCGTGTATGGCAATTGCTTCAAACAAACCATTAAACGTAATAAACACAATGCGTGATTTACGCTTAAGCAAACGGGTTATGACAGAAAAGCTACAGTGTAATGAAATGAGCACTGAAAAGTTTGCTAGCACCTATGGGTTTAATAAATCAGCAAGTTATTTGAATTTTGAAACAACAACAAAAACCAGTATCCAAGATATTGCTAAAGTATCTGACGATACAGTCATTGTTATTGCTGGTTCTAAATAATTATGATGAATTCTAAGTAGTAGGCCGATACCGGCCTGCTACACACCCTAACCCTATTATATTAACGCAGCGATAAGACCAAATAAGCCGCCAAACACCCCGCCCCAGATCACTAACCAACCTAAATGTTCTTTGATCATGGTTTGAATAATATCTTTTACCATAGTTGGCGTAAGTTCGTTTAAACGCTCATCAACTAAACGCTCAACTGTACCATGTAATGACCCACCTAGATGAGAGTTGGCAAATAGCTTTTCATCAAGAATCGTTTTAAATTCGTCGCTCTTTGATATATCAATCACCGCCGCTTTCATTTTTTCAATGAAAGGTTCACGCATAGGCTCTAACGCATCTCGGCCACCAAACATAGACAGCATGCCACCAAATTGTGAGTTTTCAATGACCTCAATTAAAGAATCATAAGCCGGACTTAAATTAACTTCACTAATAACTGGCTCAAGATCAATATTAGGTTTCGCTAAAGCCATGACTTGATCAATTTTCTCTTCTGCAAAAAACTCGGTCATAACTAAGTTACGTATAGCAACTTTAAAAGAGGCAAATTTAAGAGTAATGACGCCTGATCCGTAAAGAAAAGGGACTTTTTCAAACAGCATATGAATTGCAAGCCAGTTTGTTACAGCCCCAGATAAGGCAAATAAACCAACCGTTAAGACAACTGTTTGATCAAATAAAAATCCGACTAATACTAAGGCAACTGCCACTAAATTAGTGATGAGACTTTTATTCATCTGAATCCTCGTAAATTAATTACTAAACTTTAATAATATTAACGCCATGGGTTTGTTAATTCACCGTCTTTTTGCCATAGTTTAATTATATGGTTAAAAGGTGAACAGAATTATGTGGAATTCGGTGAATGAGCAGATAAGCCAAGCGATGCATTTTGAGTTTAAGCATACTTTTAAACGCCAGTTACAATCACCCAATAACGATAAATACTTCCATATTGGTGATGATCTACACCACTTCTTTGTTAAGGTGGCTCACTTAAGTGATTTAGAGCGACTCGAATGTGAAGCTTTTAATTTAGAGCTGCTCACGCAAGAGAGTTTATTTATGATACCCGATTGCATCACTACAGGTTGTAACATTGAGTATTCATTCATCGTTCTAGAATGGTTAGAACTTGATAAGCAACCACATTCAAATTGGTATCAAATGGGTGAACATTTAGCCATGCTTCATCAAAAACATACTCAAGCCATGTTTGGTTTTGATAATGATAACTTTTTAGGACCAACTGTTCAGCCCAATCGATGGCACAGAAAGTGGGATGTATTTTTTGCAGAGGAACGAATAGGCTGGCAACTGCAATTGTTACAAGAAAAAGGCATTGAGTTAGTAAACCAAGAAATGTTCATCGCCTTTATTAAAGATGCACTGCATAGCCATGTAGTGGAACCATCTCTACTCCATGGTGATTTTTGGCGAAGAAATATGGGGTTTTATAACACCGTACCCAGTATTTTCGATCCAGCTTGTTATTATGGTGATCGGGAATGCGATATCGCAATGAGCGAATTATTTGCTCCACTGCCTGATGCCTTTTACGAGGCTTACAATGCCTTATACCCATTACAATCTGGATATGAGCAACGAAAACTCATCTATCAACTTTACCCTGTTCTTAACCATGCAAACATTTTTGCAGGACACTATCTTACTGAAGCAAAACAACAAATCGAATTACTCCTTAAATAACATTAAAATCGTTGTAAAACGAATGTCATAAACCGTTAATCGTGGCTATAGTTTACTTATAACGCGTTCAGATACAGGTGCTAGCCGCTTGTTTAGCGGTTAGTAAGTTATACCAATCTGATTAAATCTAGATTCATTTTTCATGGGTTAAGGTTTAATTCTGATTGCAATTTAACGAACTCAGGCATGCCTGATTAAGGTAAAAGCTGATGAAAGAACATTTCACACAACGTATTTCATGCCCTCATTGTGGCCACCATATACATGTTGCTCTTGATGCAAGCGACGGTGACCAGGATTACTACGAAGATTGCAGCGCATGCTGTAACCCGATCCACTTAAATATGCATATTGATTACGCACACAACAAACTAGAACTTTTCGTTGACAGCGACGACGAGCAAATTTTTTAATTTGCTCGTTTGCTATGTTCTTGTTGGGATAGGTAATTTTCTACGGTGTTTATAATGGTATAGGTTTGTTGATCAACTTCGATGTTAAGCTTATCACCAACACTGTACTTATCTAAATTTGTGATTGCGAGTGTTTCAGGGATTAGGTGCAACCAAAAGCCCTGTTCATCAACTTCGCCAACGGTCAAACTTGCGCCATTAACACTAACAAAACCTTTGTAGAGTACGTATTTTTGCCATTCAGCTGCTAATGATAAGTGCATTTTACAATTATTTTGATCATGGTTAATTGCAATAATTTCTGCCATACAATGAATATGACCAGAAACAATATGCCCTCCTAATTCTGTGCCAAAGGTAACTGAACGCTCAAAATTTACTGTGTCATGCTCAGTTAATGCACCTAAATTAGTTAGTCTTAGTGTTTCATCTATTACATCAAAATTAATAAAACTGGACTCTGCTGATTGTTTTTCAAAACTCACGACTGTCAAACAACAGCCATTAATAGCAATACTCGCCCCCACAGTTAAGTTAGCAGCATAGTCATTAGCTACCTGTAAAGTGAGTCGTAAAATTCCACCTTCGTGAATCGCTTTTTTTACAATAGCTTGGGTTTGTACAATTCCGGTAAACATAGCAACACTTCTTTTCTTCACTAAATAGATAACTGCGATTTTTATTGATCTATGAATAGATTACAATGTTTGTCTGTTTTTTTAGTTGTGTGTTTTATATGCTTTTTTGTAGTTGGGAAGCCAAGCGCTTAATTTCTTTAGCCATCCCAGTGTTTTTGGCGCAAGTTACACTTATTTTAATGACTCTGGTTGATACAGTAATGGCAGGTCAAGTAAGCGCAACTGACTTAGCTGCTTTATCAATTGCAACTGGTATCTGGAACCCATTAATGCTTGCCCTTCAAGGGATTTTACTTGCGCTTACAGGAATTATTGCGCAATTTTCAGGTTCAAATGATAAACAAGGAATTAGTCATTATTTTCAACAAGGCTTATATTTAGCACTGATACTCAGTTTCATAGGTGTCTTAGTCGCAGGTTTTGCTGATAGCGTATTAAATCAACTGGACACCAGCGCTGCGATTACATCTCTGGCTGAGCAATATATTTACTTTGTTAAATGGGGAATGCTGGGCTTTTTGCTATTTAGCGTGTATCGCAATATTACTGAAGGTATGGGTATGACAAAGCCAGCCTTCTATATCAGCCTAATCGGTTTAGCTGTAAATGTTCCTGCAAACTATGTGTTTATCCACGGTAAATTAGGGTTTGATGCCTACGGTGGTGCCGGATGCGGTATAGCCACAGCACTTGTATTTACTTCTATGGCGCTAACTCAAGTCATTTACTGTCATTTCAGTAAAAAAGTGAACGCTAAAGAACTCCTCGCTAATTTTGCATTACCAAAATTCTCAACAATGTGGATCATTACCAAAGTAGGTATTCCTATCTCACTTGCTACCTTTTTTGAAGTAACCTTATTTGCTTGTATTCCTTTATTTATAGCTCATTTAGGTGCAGTCGCAGTCGCTGGCCATCAGATTGCAGCCAGTGTAACCACCTTGCTATTTATGATGCCACTAAGTCTCTCAATTGCGATAAGTATACGTATTGGCAATTTATTTGGTCAGCAGCACTTTGAGCAATTAAGAAATGCAGTAAGAACTAGCTATATTCTGGCAGCTGTAATTGCATTTATGCTAGCCAGTATTACATTCTTTGCTCGTGATATCATCAGCCAATTGTATTCAGATAATCCTGAGGTATTAGCACTTGCCTCTTCAATTATGGTATTGGCTTGCATCTACCAATTGCCAGACGCTTTACAGGTCTCAGCTAACGGCATTTTACGTGGATTAAAGCACACAGCCCCTATTGGCTACATAACATTTGTTTCATATTGGCTGATCGGATTTGCGCTTGGATTCGTACTTGCTCGTACAGATTTAATTGTTCCAGCAATGGGCCCTCATGGCTTTTGGATAGGCATTATTGTGGGGTTAAGTGCCGCAGCAATTATGTTGATGTTCACAGTTCATAGGCGATTTAAACATGCACCATTTTTGCAAAACCAATAGCCTTCTAAACTCTATTATTGCTCTAGTGTGTGTGGCACTTATTGCCTGCACACCCTCTTCTGGTGATGTAAATCACACCTATGCGCAAAGACTAAATAACGTGCTTAAAACCGAAGGTTTTAAGCTATCTAAACCGAGTACGCTAACTGTTAAGCACTTCGCTTATGACGATGAAGACAAAGCAACGATCGGCATGCTGGAACTTGCCCAGTTACGTCAGTGTAAGCTTGCAACTCTTATTGCTGAGCACAATAACCAGCTTGGCAAAACGGCAACACCCGCTAATGTTTTGAGTTATCAAATTAAGTTTATACAAAGCGCAAATAAATGCTTAGAAAGCATTGATGAACAAGATGAACTGTTTGAAAAAATAAAACTCACCGCAGCAAAAAAACAAGCAAACTTAGCCAACTACTTTAAAGCTATGCTGTTCAATGAAACCGAGTTTAAACAAAGCTGGCAGCTAAGTTCGACTTATATTGATGAAAATACGTCAGGTTTTAGCGAAACCGTGAGCGCATTGGAGCAGATTGCTAAATTAAACAATCAAATTAATAACGGCAAAATAAACGATATAGAGCCCGATAAAATTATCAGCCAACTTGAAGTGTTAAACCGTTTTAAATACAACAAGCTGTTAATTTCGGCGGCTCGAGCCCAAACACATTACAATCAACAATTAACAGAGCTGCTTATGCAGTACACAAATGATGAACTCTGTCCTGCCAACAAGAATAAACAAAAAGCACAAACGCTAAGTAATGTGTTTAAAAAGTTTTATTTGGAGCAGTTACAACCTTATCAATCATTCTTGGTGGGAAGATTAGAAACCCTACAACCACTTTATCATCAAATATGGCGTGACACTGAAATGAGCCCATTTGTAGATAGCGAAAGTAATGAGGCAATTTTACGGAATCTTAAGCGCTCTGCTAAAAGCCATGTAACTTGGTGGCAAGGTTTTTATCGAGCGTGCGAAATTAGTCCGTTATGAGTAAAAAACCAGCACTTAGCATAAAAATAGCTAAAGCTGCTTGATTCACACAAGCAGTCGCTATATATTAGCCTCCGTTGTTTAGCCAAGCTGACAACTTTTTAAATCAAAATACAACCGTAGCTCAGTTGGTTAGAGCACTACCTTGACATGGTAGGGGTCGGTGGTTCGAATCCACTCGGTTGTACCACGATTTAGGTATAACCAAAGGAAAGAGCACTACCACTCTTAATGGCCCGGTCCAAAGGTCGGTGGTTCGAATCCACTCGGTTGTACCACTCTTGATTTTGACACTTCTGTACGACCGTAGCTCAGTTGGTTAGAGCACTACCTTGACATGGTAGGGGTCGGTGGTTCGAATCCACTCGGTCGTACCAATTATAAATACCCTACAGCATAAAGCTCAGTCGCTTAGCTCACTACCACTCTTGATGGCCCGCTCCAAAGGTCGGTGGTTCGAATCTACTCGGTCGTACCAAATTTATTCCAACCTTTACTAAGATATTACCCGAAAATCTGAATTGTACAGTTGTAGCTAAGTCGCTTAGCCCACTACCACTTTTGATGGCCCGCTCCAAAGGTCGGTGGTTCAAATCCACTCGGTCGTACCAATTCTAAATATCCTATAGCATAAAGCTCATTCGCTTAGCGCACTACCACTCTTGATGGCCCGCTCCAAAGGTCGGTGGTTCGAATCTACTCGCTCGTACCAACTCTAAATATTCTAATTTGATAATTGGGATCACTCATACCCTAATAGCTTCGACAACTCTAAAGCTGTTACCTGCATATTTTCGTGGATCATTGCCATATCAGTTGTATGAGAGCCGTCAGTGAAATCAATAAATGGCACAACTAACGCCGCTGCGATTTGACCTGTTGCATCAAACACCGGATAACCAATATCATTTACTCCATGAGCTTGCGCACTAATCACACTCTCATAACCCTGACTTTTAACACGATTGATTATATCCTCGAGTTGTTCAGAATTTGCTTGTGGGTGGTCACTTGGCACACGACTAAGCATTAAATCACGCTTTTCTCGTTCAGAAAACGCCAACAATAAATGACCTGAACAGGTATTTACTAAGGGTGCTTCAGCGCCAAGTCTAACGCTAAAGATACGCGCCGAAGGTGAATCTTGCTGCACTACAACATGACCTTTACCTTCGTAGTAGATCACTAAATGGCAAGATTGCTCTATGGTATAAGATAATCTGTGCATCAAAGGGTTAGCTAGCGATGTTAAACGCTTAATAGGTGGAAACCGATTGGCTAGCCCAAAAAGCTTTAAGGTTAATCTATGCCTATCACTTCCCGCTGGCGTTTCAATATAGCCGCGTTGCTCTAATACAGCCAACATTCTAAACAACTCGCCGACCGAACGATCGAGTCGTGCTGTGATATCCGTGATATTGAGACCGTCTACTTCACTTGACAGCAATTCAAGCAAATCCAATCCTTTTTCAAGCGCAGGAGCTGAATACACTTTTTTCCGTGATTTAGAATCCGTTTCTTTTTCCACTGATATTCACCTTAATATAACTCACTAGTTTTTTGAGACTAGCTATAAAATTTCCTCAGATTACAAAAGTATACATTAGTTTCATTTATGAGAAAAAGCGCCATAACCATTTAATAAGCTGCTATTTGTTCATCCAGTGAAAAAATCCGCTCAACAAGCTTCCACTTAGTAGATTTACTGGATGACGTATCAACCTTTTGAAACTTTTCCATTAATGCTTCCCATTCTTGAACTTTATTATTTTGAGCATCGAATCTGGCTTTGTGTTCAAAACTAAAATCATCGCAGGTATCAAGTATCATAATTAATTGTGTGCCTAGCCGATGAATCGCCATGTTCGTTATACCCACTTCTTTGATTGCCGCTACAACCTCAGGCCATACATTTCCCGGGGCATGGTATTTCTCATATTCGGCTATTAAATCATCGTTGTTTTCTAGCTCTAATGTTAAGCAATATTGCATTTCATTTCTCCACTGATGTTTTATGTATATAGATAACGCGATAAGCAAAAACAGCTATCACCATAAAACTAATTAAAGGTAGTAAAAAAGAGGTTTGTACTGCACTTAGTGACTTAATCAGTGGCCCTGCATCAATCATCTGCCCCTGTAGAGGTGGCATTAGCGCTCCTCCGACAATCGCCATGACCAACCCTGAGGATGCGATACTTGCATCGGCTTTTAAACCGCCTAAACTGATAGCATAAATTGTTGGGAACATTAGAGACATACACCCCGAAACAGCAATAAGACAATACAATCCGAGTATCCCCCCGGTAAAAATGACAGCAAACGTCAAGCTCGCTGCAGCAATTGCAAAGATCATCAGCAGTAATGCGGCATTAACCCAATTAAGTAAAAACGTACAAATAAAGCGACTGGCCAGAAAAACACACATAGCAACAATGTTGTAATTCTGCGCTTCAGAAGCGGTTAAGCCTACTTCAGTCATCCCGTAATGGATAATGAAAGTCCAGCACATAATTTGTCCACCAACATAAAAAACTTGAGCAATCACACCTTCAACATAGCGCTTATTTTTAATAAGTTTTACAAAAACCTCCTTCGCGCTATTGTCACTTTGATTTACTTTAACAGCCTGTGTATTAGGCAAGCGATAAAATAAATAGATAAAAAATAAGACAATAACAATCATAGCAATTACCACATAAGGGTCGCGTATTGTCGCCAAATCAGCTGCCTGCATCGCCATATGATTAAATGGTTCTTCTTTTGAAAAGGTATAAAGTGCTTCGGTAAGCTTTTCATCAACAACTGCGGGGAGCCAATGTGCATATTCTGGATGTTGTAATTTTTCTTCAGCTCTAAACTGTTCTATTTCAAGCTTATTTAGAATCATAGTTGAAGCAACAAACATGCCCATCAACGAACCAACAGGGTTGAATGCTTGCGCTAAATTTAACCGCTTTGTGGCTGTCCGCTCATCTCCCATTGATAAAATATAAGGATTTGCAGTTGTCTCTAAGAGTGCCAATCCACAGGTTAAAATACACAAAGAAGCCAAAAAATAATTAAATTCCATGTAATAACTAGCAGGAATAAATAGTAATGCACCCAGTGCATATAGCCCAAGTCCAAGTAGTATCCCAGATTTATACGAATAGCGCCGAATATACAATGCGGCAGGAATAGCCATCACTCCATACCCTAAGTAAAAAGCAAATTGCACAAGAGAACTCTGTGCATTTGAAATTAGAAAAATATCTTTGAACGCTTTTACCAGCGGGTTGGTAATGTCATTTGCAAAGCCCCAAAGAGGAAAAAGTGCTGCAACCAGAATAAAAGGTATCAGCATATCCGTTGCGATTAATGGTGCAGTTTCCCCTCCCTCTTTTGTACCTAATTGATATGTGTTCATTGTTAATTACGCTCTTAGTTAAATGCTGTTAATACGAACTGCTTAGTACAGTTCATGTTTAAAAGATTGCACGATAAATTCATATATACAATTAAATTTCATATAAGAAAAATATTATTTTAAATATGTCTATAAAAAACAATTGTTTATTTACTATTTTTTTAAAGGTTCCTGGCTTTAGCAACAAATGACAGTGGCTAGAGACAAAAGAAAGATGTTGACTTGTTTAATTATTACAAATATTTTAAATATGAAAAAATAATTCATACTTAAAATAAATTGCTAGTGTACCAACAAACTTTAATTGTGAGGATTGAATGTCTGGAAATAAATTTGTGTTACTGCATGAACAAGACAACGTCATTGTTTGTTGTCAGGCTGCATACCTTGGTGAAGCGATCACCATTGCAAATGATGAGCTAACGCTAAATACAGATGTCACTGTTGGTCATAAAGTTGCCTGCCGTGCAATTCAAAAAGGCGAACAAATTTTAAAATACGGTGTGCCTATCGGATCTGCCACTGACGATATTGAAAAAGGACAGCATGTGCACCTTCACAATATGAAGAGTGACTATATAGCAAGCCACACTAGGCACTCAGTTAGTGGAGATTAATATGCAGGGCTATTTAAGAAGTAATGGTAAAAAAGGTATTCGTAACACTGTGGTTGTAGCCTACTTAGTTGAATGTGCACACCATGTGGCAAGAACAATCGTTAATAAGTCAAATAACCAAGACATCCAACTTATTGGCTTTCCTGGCTGCTATCCAAACAATTATGCACTTTCTATGATGACTAAACTGTGTACCCACCCTAATGTTGGCGGTGTGTTACTCGTTTCTTTGGGATGTGAAGGGTTCAACCGTGAACACTTAAGTGAAGCTATCAGTCAGTCTGGTCGCCCCGTTAGTACACTTGTTATTCAAAATAACGGCGGAACAAAAAACACCATTGATAAAGGGGTTCAAGAAGCTGCGGCTATTCTAGAACAAATTTCTTCATGCCCTGTTGTTGATATGACGGTTGATGAATTAGTTATTGGCACAATTTGTGGTGGTTCAGATGGCACCAGTGGTATCAGCGCAAACCCTGCTGTTGGTAAGTGTTTCGACCGTTTAATTACGCAAAATGCAACCTGCATTTTTGAAGAAACCGGCGAACTTGTGGGCTGCGAGCAAATAATGGCGCACAGGGCCGAATCGAAAGACCTTGCAGACAAGCTTGTATCTTGTGTCATAAAAGCTGAGAAATATTACACGAAAATGGGCTATGGCAGCTTTGCTCCGGGTAATGCAGAGGGTGGCTTAACAACACAAGAAGAAAAATCAATGGGAGCTTATGCTAAGTCAGGTGGCTCGTTAATTAATGGCATTATTAAACCGGGTGAAGAGCCTCACAAAAAAGGCTTATTCTTGATGGATGTAGTCCCTGATGGAGACCCTAAATTTGGATTTCCAAACATCTCTGATAATCAAGAAATCATCGAAATGATTGCATCAGGTGCCCATATCACATTATTTACAACCGGTCGTGGCTCCGTTGTTGGTTCAGCTATTTCGCCAGTAATTAAAATCTGCGCAAACCCTGAAACATACAAAAACTTAAGTGATGACATGGATATAAATGCTGGAAGTATTATCGAAGGTCAGAAAACGGTAGAGCAAGTGGGAGATGAAATCTTTGATCTTATTGTCCGCATTGCAAGTGGTGAACAAAGTAAATCTGAACAAATGGGACATCAGGAATTTTTGTTAACTTATAAAACATTCGACAGCATAGGACCTGCTTGCTTGAATTAATGTGAGCAGAGGACATCATCATGAATAATTACTTTAATCATAAATACCCTGATATATCGGACCTCAAGAAAAAAGCCAAACAACGCATACCACGCTTTGCATTTGACTACCTTGAAGGTGGCTGTATGGATGAGCGAAGTGTTCAGCGAAATCGAGACGAGATCAATGCTGTACAATTGCGTAGTACATTATTAAAGCCTTTTTCTGGCAGCGATCAATCAGTTGAACTATTTGGCCACACCTACTCTGCTCCTTTTGGAATTGCACCCGTTGGTTTGCAAGGCCTAATGTGGCCAAAAGCGCCTGAGATACTGGCTAAAGCTGCCGCTGAAAAAAATATCCCTTATGTATTAAGTACTGTTTCGTCATCTAGCCTTGAGCGTATTGCAGAAGTGTCTGAGGGTCATGCTTGGTTCCAATTATACAACCCAACGGATGAGAGCATTCGTAAAGATCTATTAAGTCGCATAAAAGCAGCACACTACCCTGTATTGGTTGTCACAGTTGATGTGCCAACATTTGGCTATCGCCCAAGAGATATCCGCAATGGTTTGGCGATGCCACCTAAAATGACACTTTCAAACATCATGCAAATGCTAAGTAGACCCCGTTGGTTTTACGAAACAGCGCTTGCCGGCAAGCCTGAAATGCAAACCCTAAAACCCTATATGCCTAAAGACATGCCAACCGATGAACTTGCAGCATTTATGAATAAAACGGTTATGGGCCGTGTAGATATTGAGGGACTAAAGCCTATACGAGATATGTGGCAAGGGCCATTAGTAATAAAAGGATTAATTAGTGAACAAGATGTGAAATCGGCTATAGAACTTGGCGCTGATGCTGTCGTAATTTCTAATCATGGTGGTCGACAACTTGATGCAGGTGAATCACCAGTAAAACCACTACAAACTATCGCATCTAAGTATTCAAAAGACATAAAGATATTTATGGATAGCGGTTTACGAAGCGGCACTAATATTGTGAGTGCCCTAGCAAGTGGAGCAGATTTTACTTTTCTGGGTAGACCTTTTGTATATGGTGTTGGCGCATTAGGTGATAAAGGAGGCATTCATACCATTAATGCATTGATGATGCAGGTAACGCAGATAATGAACCAATTAGGCTGTGAAAAAGTAACGGACTTACCTAGCTTCCTAGTTAAATAGCTGAACAATATGGTAGGAATATTATGAAAAACGTTTTCAACACTCGTCAACTTGGTAACACAAACCTAAATATATCAACGTTAGGTTTTGGAGCTGCGTCTATGGGTAATTTATATCAACCAGTCAGTGATGAAGAAGCTAAAAAAACTTTATCATCGGCTATTGATATAGGTATCAACTATTTTGATACAGCTCCGCGTTATGGTGCAGGACTAAGTGAACGTCGAGTGGGAGATGCACTAAGGGAACTTCCAAAACAGGATTATATATTATCCACAAAAGTTGGAAGACTCATTAAACCAGACGCGAAAGCGGATGTAACTCAGCTTCGCCATGGTTTTGCTACTCCAATGCCTTTTGATGCTCAATATGACTACAGCTACGATGGCATTATGCGTTCATTTGAGGATAGTCAGCAACGTTTAGGGCTCGCTGAAATTGATATTCTTCTGGTTCATGATCTAGGCAGAGATACTCATGGAGATAGAGATTCATTTTATTTTATGCAGTTCGAGCAAGGTGGTTATAGAGCACTTGATGAACTTAAAAGTAGCGGACAAATCAAAGCGATTGGTTTAGGTGTAAACGAAGTAGAAATTTGTAAGCGTGCCATGAATATTGGCCAGTTTGATTGTTTTTTATTAGCCGGCCGATACTCATTACTTGAACAAGAACCAGTCAACGAGTTTCTTCCTCAATGCATTGCAAATGGTACGTCGATAATACTTGGCGGTCCTTACAACTCGGGCATATTAGCAACTGGCGTTCGCACTAACAAAACGCCCTTTTATAACTACAACCCTGCCCCTAAAGAAGTAATTTTAAAAGTAGATAGAATTGAGCAAATTTGTCTAGACCATAATGTCACTCTCGCAGCTGCTGCACTGCAATTTCCGCTTGCACACCCGGCAGTTGCATCGGTTATTCCAGGCCTTGGCAATGCAAAGCGAGTTGCAAAAACTGTACAGCTATTTAATGAAATGATCCCTTGTGCATTTTGGCAAGATTTAAAATCTGAACAGTTACTTGCTGAAAATGCCCCAGTACCGATGTAATGAGCGTAATTATGAAATCAACATCTAGCTCAATAATAGAAAAAGTAGATAGCCATCAACACTTTTGGCAATTAAGCCGAGGAGACTATAACTGGCTAACTTCTGACTTTACTTGTCTCTATAAAGATTATTTGCCTGAATTACTAGCTCCAGCATTAGAGTTATATGGCATAACGAGCACAATTGTGGTTCAAGCTGCAGATTCAATAGATGAGACATACTTCTTGCTCGAACTAGCTAAAAAAACTGATTTCATAGCAGGTGTGGTCGGTTGGGTTGATTTTCAAGCCAACGATGTCATTTCTCATTTAGCGTCATTAAGTAAAAATCCCTATTTCAAAGGTATTCGTCCAATGTTGCAAGATATTGACGACCCTGACTGGATACTCAATGACGATTTTGCTGCTATTTTTGATTTTTTAGCAAACAACAGCCTTACATTTGATGCACTCATACTTGATATACATCTTGAGCAGATAACATCAATTGCAAAGCGCTATCCACAATTAAATATTGTAGTTAACCACCTTGCTAAACCTGACTTAACAAAACCTATGTCAACTAAATGGCAACACCAGTTAACCTGCTTGGAAGAGTTAGAAAATGTTTCTATTAAGTTTTCAGGACTAATGACACAAGCTGCAACAGATTGTGTTGATGTTGCTATTTATCGTCAATATTTTCAGCTCATTTATCAATTGTTTGGTCCGAAAAGAATTCTTTGGGGAAGTGATTGGCCTGTTGTCAACATGAATGGCAGTTATGCTTTGTGGCATGACATTAGTCAGGAATTGATCAATGAATTGCCTAACGCAGAACGGCAGTTGATATGGTCAGAAAATGCGCGAAATTTTTATAAGTTACTCTAATCACACCTTTTAAGGACACATTATGAATCAGCAAAGCTCAAAAAAAATTGCCTTAGTAACAGGAGGTGGTAGCGGAATAGGTCGAAGTATCTGTTTACGTTTAGCAAAACGGAATATGCATATTCTTGTTGTTGATTTAAATATCGATGCTGCAAACACAGTGATGCAAGAAATAAATGAAAACGGTGGATCTGCACAAGCATTTGCAGTGGATGTAGCTAACCATCAACAAGTAGCTGAGTTGTTTGCAACTATAAAAAAACACTATGCCATTGATATTCTGATAAACAATGCAGGTATAGCCCACATTGGCAATATCGAAAATACCACAGAGTCAGACTTAGACAGACTCTACAACATCAATGTTAAAGGTGTTTATAACTGTATGCATGCAGCCATTGCAAGTATGAAAGAAAAACAAAGCGGCGTCATCATTAATCTAGCATCTGTTGCTTCATCCGTAGGAATTGCCGATAGGTTTGCCTATTCAATGACTAAAGGTGCCGTTTTAACCATGACCTACTCTGTAGCAAAAGATTATTTATCATACGGTATTCGTTGTAACTGTATTGCCCCTGGTCGTGTTCATACCCCTTTTGTTGATAACTTTTTAGCACAAAGCTACCCAGATAATCAGGCTGAGATGTTTGAAAAGCTCTCAAAAAGCCAACCTATTGGTCGCATGGGTAAACCTGAAGAAATCGCAGGACTTGTTGATTACTTATGCTCAGACGACGCTGCATTTATAACAGGCAGTAATTTCCCGATTGATGGCGGTTTCGTCACACTTAATAATTAACTGAAGTAAAGAGAATCATTATGAAACTACTCAGATATGGCCCTGAAGGCCAAGAAAAACCCGGTATTATAGATGGTGACGGTAAAATTCGTTGCTTAAGTGGCATTATTAATGATGTTAATGGAGCCGCTCTTTCAGTTGAGAGCCTAGAAAAAATAAAACGCTTAGACCTTACATCACTGCCTATTGTAGATGAGTCAGTAAGAATCGGCGCATGCGTTGCTAACGTTGGTAAGTTCATTTGCATTGGTTTGAACTACGCAGATCATGCTGCAGAATCTGGCATGGCAATCCCAAAGGAGCCTGAAGTATTCAGTAAAGCCACCAGCGCCATCAGTGGACCAAACGATAATATTATCAAACCTAAAAACAGCGAAAAATTAGACTGGGAAGTTGAACTTGCCATCGTCATTGGTAAGCACGCCTCCTATGTCAATGTTGAAAATGCCAATGACTACATAGCTGGTTATTGTGTTTGTAATGATGTATCTGAGCGTAACTTTCAACTAGAGCGTGGCTGCCAATGGGATAAGGGTAAAGGCTGTGACACATTTGGTCCACTTGGTCCTTGGCTAGTAACCAAAGATGAGATTGCTGATCCACTTAATTTAGATATGTGGTTAAAAGTAAACGATACCCAATTCCAAAATGGTAATACTAAAACCATGGTGTTTGATCCAGCATTTATCGTCAGTTATCTCAGCCAATTTATGAGCCTACAACCAGGCGATGTTATCTCTACAGGCACTCCACCGGGAGTTGGTTTAGGGCAAACTCCGCCAATTTATTTGAACGATGGTGATGTTGTAACCCTAGGCATTGAAGGCTTAGGTGTACAACAGCAACGGGTCGTTGATTATAAGAAATTACACTAAGTAATAAATCCCAAATTACATTTGATCAGGACCAAAATCCGATAGAGCGACAGCCTATCGGATTTTTATTTAATACCAATCCGAAAGATTACTTAATTATTTTCAGAGATAAAAAATCTAACTGGCTAGTTTCAAACCAATAATTCCAAGCGCAATCAGCAGTAAGCTGGCTATTTTTAATAGACTCACGCCTTCTGCTAGTAGCGTCATACCAATAATTGCTGAGCCAATTACGCCGATACCTACCCAAACGGCATAAGCCAAACTAAGTGGTAATGATTTAAGCGCCACACTTAAGCAATAAAAGCTCGCAGCCATAGTTAAAACTGTAAAGAATGAGATGAGTGGTTTAGTAAAACCGTTTGATTGTTTTAGGCCATAAGCCCAAGCGACTTCAAGTAAGCCGGCAGTAATAAGTAGGATCCAATTCATGGTCGACCTCTTTTGGGGTCGTCCCCGAATTAAAATCACAACTTTAAGGTCGTCCTTAAAGCGGTGTAACACTTCGCTACACCCGAAGAAATCTACTATGTTGCAAATACCCTGTCAACGATGTGAATTAGATTTAAGCTACAGCTTAGAGGTATATTGTTCAAGTGATTAGGTTGTATATTTACAGCAAAAGACTAAGCTATATGTAAATAACAAAACTTAAATACTATATGAAACTGTTTGCAGCGTTATTTTTATTTTTTTCATATCAAGCTATTGCTAACCTTACTCCTGTTACTTATGAAATGGATGGCGAATTTATTACAGAGCAAGCGGTACGCTTTAATGGCGGGTACGGTTATAACCTAGATGCCAAACACGTTCTAAAGCTCGTTACCCTCGATTGGCCCCCTTATATAGACGAAAACTTATGTAATAAAGGTTGGCTTTTCCAATTTACGGTCAGTGCTCTTCTTGAAAAAGGCTACGGCGTTCATATTAGTTTTTACCCTTGGGCTCGTGCAGTTAGAGAAGCTGAATTAGGCCGAGCAGACATCCTCTTTCCTGAGTACCTCATTGAAGGTAATGTGATTTCTGATAACTTTTTAGATAAAACCCGTAACGATTTACTCGCTTTAAGTCATGCAATCCCGGGAGGAGATCTATCTTTCGTGGCGTTAAAAGGAAACCAAATCCCTTTCAATGGTGACTTAAACTCAGTAAAAGACCTGCCTATTGGAGTGGTACGCTCATATAAAAACACCAAAGAATTAGATGCCATGATCGATAACAAAGAAATCGATACAATCGTGGCAAATAATGAGTATCAATTAATACACCTCTTATTAAGTAATCGTGTAAGCCTCATTGTGGCAGATCTTGAAGTGTTAAAAGCCAGCGTTCATAAATCTGAGTTATCAATTAAGGGTAAGCGACAAATATTAGAATCACTGGTCGCACTAGAACCAAAACTTGAATACAAAGCACTTTATTACTCTGTCAGTAAATCAACACCGCATTGGCAAAAAGTTTTACAAGATTTGAATGATGAAATAGAAATGATGCAACAAAGCGGCAAGTTTGATGAGTTTATTGAAGGCATGAAACAACAGTGCTACGGATTAGAAAAAGCGACGTAACCGCCGCTTTATTTTGATCATATCAGTACGCTATAGATTACTACTCGGGCACTCTAACCCAGCCTTCCATTAACACGCGCGCACTTCGGCTCATACTTGCTTTTGTGACTTGCCATTTGTCATCAACAAGCGTAGCAGCGGCACCCACTTTTAAAGTACCAGAAGGATGACCAAAGTTTACTTCCTGACGCTCGCCACCGCCTGCAGCAAGGTTAACCAAGGTTCCAGGAATAGCAGCTGCAGTACCAATAGCAACCGCAGCTGTGCCCATCATCGCATGGTGTAATTTACCCATCGACATAGCGCGTACCACTAAATCAATATCTGTATCACTAACAACTTTACCGCTTGACGCATGATAAGTTTTAGCTGGTGCAACCCAAGCTACTTTTGGCGTATGTTGACGTGCCTTTGCTTCATCAATATGAGAAATTAGCCCCATTTTCAATGCTCCGTAAGCACGAATCGTTTCTAATTTTTCAAGTGCAGATACATCACCGTTAATGGCTTCTTGCAGCTCTGTACCATCATAGCCAACTTCACTGGCGTTAATGAAAACCGTTGGAATACCCGCATTGATCATGGTCGCAGACAACATACCAATGCCTGGCACGTCTAGTTCATCGACTAAATTACCTGTTGGGAATAAGGCCCCTTCGCCATCTGCAGGATCCATAAATTCAAGTTTCACTTCAGCGGCAGGGAATGTCACACCATCAAGCTCAAAATCACCAGTTTCTTGTACTTCACCATTTGTAATTGGCACATGCACTATAATGGTTTTACTAATATTGACTTGCCATACTTTAACTTCGACAACGCCGTTTTCTGGAATTTTGTTGGCATCAACAAGGCCGTTCGACACAGCAAAGGCCCCTACTGCTGAAGTTAAATTGCCGCAATTACCACTCCAATCAACAAACGCTTTATCGATAGCCACTTGACCAAAGAGATAATCGACATCGTGATCAGCTTTAGCGCTTTTCGATAAAATCACCGTTTTACTGGTGCTTGACGTTGCGCCGCCCATGCCATCAGTTTGTTTTTGATAAGGATCGGGGCTGCCAATTACACGCAATAACAGGTTATCGCGCGCCTCACCTGCCACTTGGGCAGGCTCAGGTAAATCAGTTAAGTTAAAGAACACCCCTTTACTGGTGCCGCCACGCATATAGGTAGCTGGCACCTTAATTTGTGGTTTAAACGCCATTACTTAGTGCTCCTCAGATTCTAAGAAATCTTGCGCGAAACGTTGTAGTACACCACCCGCTGAATAAATTGACACTTCTTCAGCGGTATCTAAACGACACGTCATTGGTACTTCAACAGTTTCACCATTGGCACGGGTGATCACTAAGGTCAGGGTTGCACCTGGTGTTGGCTCACCTTTCACACTAAAGGTTTCACTGCCATCAATACCTAATGTAGTTCGCGTAGTGCCGGCTTTAAATTCTAGCGGTAGTACGCCCATACCAATTAAGTTAGTGCGGTGAATACGCTCAAAGCCCTCGGCTGCAATCACTTCAACACCTGCAAGGCGTACACCTTTTGCAGCCCAGTCACGTGATGAGCCTTGACCATAATCGGCACCTGCCACAATGATAAGCGGTTGTTTACGCTGCATGTAGGTTTCGATTGCTTCCCACATCCGCGTCACTTTGCCTTCTGGTTCAATACGAGCGTATGAACCTTGCTTCACTCCACCATTTTCTTTAACCATTTCATTCAATAACTTAGGGTTAGCGAATGTTGCACGCTGTGCAGTTAAATGGTCGCCTCGGTGCGTAGCATACGAGTTAAAATCTTCTTCTGGGAGGCCCATTTTAGCTAAGTACTCGCCAGCTGCACTTGACGCTAAAATCGCATTTGAAGGCGATAAGTGGTCAGTGGTGATGTTGTCACCCAGTACCGCTAATGCACGCATATTACTAAGCGAACGTTCACCCGCTAATGCACCTTCCCAATAAGGAGGACGGCGAATATAAGTACTTTGTGGACGCCATTGGTAAAGCGGATCGTTGTCTTCACCGTAATCTACACTTAAATCAAACATTGGCTCGTAAACCTTTTTAAATTGTTCAGGTTTAACACTTTGTTTGATCACTGCATCAATTTCTTCATCTGATGGCCATAAATCCATTAAGCGAATTTCGTTGCCTTGTTGATCGTACCCTAATACATCTTTTTCGATATCAAAGCGAATAGTACCAGCAATGGCATAAGCAACAACCAGTGGTGGTGAAGCTAAGAATGCTTGTTTAGCATAAGGGTGAATACGGCCATCAAAATTACGGTTACCCGAAAGTACAGCTGTTGCATATAAGTCACGGTCAATCACTTCTTGCTGAATCTTTGGATCAAGCGCACCACTCATGCCGTTACAGGTCGTACAGGCAAAGCCAACGATACCAAAGCCAAGTTGCTCGAGTTCAGGTAATAAATTTGCTTCTTCTAAGTAAGATTTAACCGCTTTAGAACCCGGTGCCAGTGATGTTTTAACCCATGGCTTACGGGTTAACCCTTTAGCGTTAGCATTGCGCGCAAGTAAACCAGCGGCAATTACATTGCGTGGGTTACTAGTATTAGTACAACTTGTGATTGCTGCAATGATACAGGCGCCATCTGGCATTAAGCCTTCTTCATTTTCAACGATGCCAGTGATACCCGCTTTATCAAGGTCCTTTGTTGCAACACGGCGATGTGGATTCGATGGGCCCGCAATATTGCGACCAACTGATGACAGATCAAAGGTTAACACACGCTCATATTCTGCCGTTTTAAGGCTATCGCTCCAAAGACCGGTTTCTTTTGCGTAAGTTTCGACTAGTTTAACCTGCTCTTCTTCGCGACCTGTTAAGCGTAGGTAATCAAGTGTGTTGTCATCAATGTAGAACATCGCAGCTGTTGCGCCAAACTCTGGTGTCATATTAGAAATAGTTGCTCTGTCACCTAAGGTAAGTGCATCGGCACCTTCACCATAAAACTCAAGGTAGGTCGACACAACTTTTTCATTGCGTAAAAACTCGGTGATCGCTAATACGATATCAGTTGCAGTAATACCCGGTTGTGGTTTGCCTGTTAGCTCAACCCCAACAATGTCAGGTAAACGCATGTAAGACGCTCGGCCAAGCATCACGCTTTCAGCTTCAAGACCACCCACGCCTACAGCAATAACACCTAATGCATCGACCATGGGTGTATGGCTATCAGTACCAACTAGTGTATCTGGGAATGCCACGCCATCGCGGTTTTGGATCACCGGTGACATTTTCTCTAAATTGATTTGATGCATAATGCCGTTACCCGGCGGGATCACATCAATATTTTTAAATGCTGTTTTTGTCCAATTGATAAAGTGGAAACGGTCATCGTTACGACGGTCTTCAATAGCACGGTTTTTTTCAAAAGCATCCGGTTCAAAACCTGCGTGTTCAACCGCTAATGAATGGTCAACAATTAACTGTGTTGGTACCACAGGGTTTACTTTTGCAGGATCGCCGCCTTTTGCAGCAATGGCATCACGTAGGCCTGCCAAATCAACCAACGCTGTTTGACCTAAGATATCGTGGCATACAACACGAGCAGGAAACCATGGAAAATCTAAATCACGCTTACGGTCAATCAATTGCGACAGCGCATCATTTAGCATTTCAGGTTCACAGCGACGAACTAAGTTTTCGGCAAGTACTCGCGATGTATAAGGAAGTGTGGCATAGCTGCCTGGTTTAATTGCATCAACAGCAGCGCGGGTATCAAAGTAATCTACTCCTGTGCCTGCTAATGGTTTTCTAAAATTTGTATTCATGATGATTCTACTTGTACTTGGTGACGGTGAACAAAGGTGGGCTGATTGTTTTTGTATTTATTTCGCCCCTTCATAAAGGGGCAGCTAAGCTACCCCTATCACTGATTTAATTAACGATTAACGCTCAGAAATTGGCGTATAGCTGCGCGCTTCTGGGCCCGTATAATCTGCACTTGGGCGAATGATACGGTTGTTAGCACGTTGCTCTTTCACGTGTGCTGTCCAACCTGTAACACGGCTCATCACGAAAATTGGCGTGAATAACTTAGTTGGAATACCCATGAAGTGATACGCAGATGCATGGAAGAAATCAGCATTACAGAATAATTTCTTTTCACGCCACATAACTTCTTCACAGCGAACAGACACTGGATAAAGAACATCGTCACCCACTTCTGCAGCCAGTTTTTCTGACCACTTTTTGATGATCACGTTTCGTGGATCTGATTCGCGGTAGATAGCGTGACCAAAGCCCATGATCTTGTCTTTACGCTCAAGCATACCCATCAGTGCATCTTCAGCTTGATCTGGGCTTGTGAAGCCTTCAATCATATCCATAGCGGCTTCGTTTGCACCGCCATGCAGTGGACCACGTAAGCTACCAATCGCACCCGTTACACAAGAATGAATATCCGACAATGTCGATGCACAAACACGCGCAGTAAATGTCGATGCATTAAACTCATGCTCAGCATAGAGAATTAAAGACACATTCATTACTTGCTCAAACAGTGCTGATGGTGCTTTGTCATGTAATAAACGTAAGAAGTGTGCACCTACCGAATCATCATCAGTTTCAGTGTCGATACGAACGCCGTCATGACTAAAACGATACCAGTAACAAATAATACTTGGGAATACGGCAACTAGGCGGTCAATCGCATCATTCGCTTGTGAGAAATCTTGCTCCATTTCTAGGTTACCTAGCATAGAACAACCAGTGCGCATTACATCCATTGGGTGTGCGTCTTTAGGGATGTTTTCAAGCACTGTTTTTAGTGCTTCAGGTAAACCACGTAGTGATTTTAGCTTTGCTTTATATTCAGTAAGCTCAGATTCTGTTGGTAATTCACCACGCGACAGTAAAAAAGACACTTCTTCAAACTGCGCTTTATCTGCTAATTCACTAATATCATAACCACAATAAGTTAAACCTGAACCTGATTTACCTACTGTACATAGTGCTGTTTCACCTGCTACTTGACCACGTAAACCTGCGCCGCCTAATGCTTTATCTACCATGAGTGTTCTCCTTATATGTTGTCGTTATGATTTTTTAGCTGAGAAAAGGTTATCGAGTGTGTTTTCATATGAGTGGTAATCTAAAAACTCATATAATTCTGCACGTGTTTGCATGTTGTCTAATTGGCTTTGTTGTGAGCCTTCGTTAAGAATAGACGAATACACATTAAGCGCTGCTTTGTTCATGGCTCTAAATGCACTTAATGGATAAAGTACAATTTCAACACCAACTTCGCTTAACTGCTCTTTTGTATAGAGCGGTGTTTGACCAAATTCAGTGATGTTCGCAAGAATTGGCACATTTAACGCTTTAGCAAACGCTTGGTAATCTGCTAAATCATGTACAGCTTCTGCAAAAATAGCGTCTGCGCCAGCTTCAACACATGCTGCGGCGCGATCAATCGCGGCATTTAAGCCTTCTTTTTGGAATGCGTCAGTACGCGCCATGATGTAAAAATCACTGTCAGTTTTGGCATCAACCGCTGCTTTAATACGGTCAACCATTTCATCTTTAGACACGATTTCTTTATTAGGACGGTGACCACAACGCTTTTGTGCTACTTGGTCTTCAATATGGAAGCCCGCAGCACCCGCTTTGGTCATTTCTTTAACGGTACGAGCAATATTAAATGCACCGCCCCAACCTGTGTCAGCATCAACAAGAAGCGGTAAGTCGGTAGCGCTGGTAATTCGACGAATATCTTCAAGTACGTTATCTAGGCTAGTCATACCTAAATCTGGCATGCCGTATGACGCGTTAGCAACACCTGCACCTGAGAGGTAAAGTGCTTGGTGACCTGTTTTTTCTGCCATCATTGCGCAGTACGCATTGACGGTGCCAACCACTTGCAATGGCTTGTTGTTGGCAATTGCCTGTTTGAACTTTAATCCTGCTGACATTGGATAACTCCTATCTTTGAACGGTTTCAGCTCTTTGGCTGACTCTATTTTTAAATCTAAATTGTGACTGTTTAACTACGGCGCTACTGATTTTTTGCTGCGAGTAAGTCAAACTTAGTCTGAATATTTGCCTGAGACGCGCTGATATGGCGTTTCATAAGCATTTCGGCTAATTCACCGTCATGGTTTTCAATGGCATTAATAATAGCCAAGTGTTCATCAAATGCTTTTGATACACGCGGCCCAACCATACCCATTTGTACACGGTACATACGAATTAACTGGTACAACTCATTACATAAAAGATGAATTAAGTGTGCGTTTTTCGACCCTTTTATAATGCGATAATGAAAATCAAGGTCGCCCGCTTCTTGGTAGTATGATTCACCTTCTTTTACACGCTGCGTTTGTAAGTGCTGGTTTAACAACTGCTTTAAACCCTGCACTTCTTCAGGTTCCATGTTGTCGGCAGCTAACCGACAAGCGAGCCCCTCAAGGGCACTACGTACCTGATAGACTTCGATTAAACGCTCAGCGGTCAGTGCGACTACACGGCAACCAACATTGGCTTTACGCTCTACCAAATAACAGCTCTCTAAACGATTTAGCGCCTCGCGAAGGGTGGCACGGCTTACACCATAGCGTTTAGCAAGTTCTGGCTCAGAAATTTTGCTACCCTGCTCTATGGTGCCTTGTACAATTTCACGACGCATGTCGACAAACACTTGGTCTGATGCCGTTGTTATCGTGATATCGTTGTAGTTATCGTTGGCTTTTTGCTCTGTCATAAATAGGTCTATTTAAGTACTTGATTAAGATTGTCGACAATTTGTGAGTTCACTATGCGCCCTATCATCGAATGTGTCAACCTTGAGATCGGAAAAATAGACTAAAAAACCAGCAAAATGTCGACATAAAATGATATTTATCAAAAATAATGACTATAAAAGACATTTATATTGGCAATTTGTCGACACTTTAATATCGCTCGTAAAAAGCTAAAAATATCCCATGACAGCGCTATAAATGGTATGATCCGCCTATTATTACGTGACGTGAGAGCCATTTAGTGGACGCTAATACATATATTCCAGATTCATTTATTGATGATGTAAAAAGCTACCTTCCTGAACATTTATCATTAGACGACTTTATTGCAGCCTGTCGTCGCCCACTTAGACGCTCAGTTCGCGTAAATACATTAAAAATGTCAGTCTCAGAATTTCAGCGTCAATGCGCCAATAAAGGATGGGAGTTAACAGCAATTCCATGGTGTGAAGAAGGATTCTGGTTAACACGTCCAAGTGAGGAAGAAGAAGCCCTTGCAATCGGTAATACCGATTTACACTTAAGTGGCGCTATGTATGTACAAGAAGCCAGCTCAATGCTGCCGCCGGTTGCACTGAGAGCCGAGGTTGAGCAAAGCAATACGGTATTAGATATGGCATCGGCACCAGGTTCAAAAACATCACAAATCGCTGCCATGATGGATAATAGTGGCGTGTTAGTTGCCAATGAATTGTCATCGTCTCGCTTAAAAGTATTGGCAGCAACCCTCAAACGTATGGGTGTTGGTAACTGTGCGTTATCACATTTTGATGGTGTGATCTTTGGAGATTACATGTATGAGTGCTTCGACAGTATTTTGCTAGACGCCCCGTGCTCAGGTGAAGGCACGGTTCGTAAAGATGCAGACGCCCTAAAGAATTGGTCAATCGAATCTAATATTGATATTGCTGCTGTGCAAAAAGCACTCATCAAAAGTGCCTTTTACGCCCTAAAACCCGGCGGCACATTAGTTTATTCGACCTGTACTTTAACACCACTTGAAAACCAACAAGTGTGCGAATACCTATTAGCTGAGTTCCCTGATTGCATCGAAGTACAATCACTCGATAGCCTGTTCGATGGCGCAGATAAAGCGACAACCAGCGAAGGTTATTTGCACGTTTGGCCGCAAACTTACGATAGTGAAGGTTTCTTCATCGCTAAATTTAAGAAAGTAGCGTCAAGCGATAACCCCAATCAAAAAGTTAAGAAAGGCGCATTTCCGTTTGCTGAGTTTGATAAAAAGCAAAGCCAAGCGTTTATGCAAACAATTAAAAAACAGTTCGGTCTAAAATCACTTAAAGGCACTTTAATGCAGCGTGATAAAGAGCTTTGGTTGTTTCCTGATGGCTTTGATGAACTGCAAGATAAAATTAAATACTCACGTTTAGGTATTCAACTTGGTGTAATTCACAAAGGTGGGGTTCGTTTAGCGCATGAATTTGCCACCGTATTTGGCCAAGATTGCGATAAAAATACCTTTGAGATGTCTGCTTGCCAAGCAAACGATTACTTTAACGGTAAAGATATTCGGCTCGAAAAACCAACTCAAGATAATGGTGAAGTAGTGTTAATGTTATGTGACTGTCCTGTAGGCCTTGGTAAGTGGCAAAAGAATAAAATTAAGAACTCATTACCACGTGATTTAGTACAAAATGCCCAGTTGATAACTTGGGTATAAGTTGCGCATAAGGCTTGTATAAAGTAGGCACCTTTTTAGGTAAAAAGCCGTAACAGGCTGATTTTAAACTAGTATAAAATTTGTACATTTACCGTGCAATTTCCTGCTTATTAACTACACTTAAAAGTACTTTCTACTTCTCCCTACTGAATTTAGAAGGTGTTTTTTTATAGTTAGCGCAGGCTCGCACGAGCCACCCCTAAGCCCAGAACAATGCGGATTCGTTCTGGGCGTTTTTTTATTCTGAGTATTCGATTAATGTGTGTTTAAATCGAATTCTGTAATTTGGTTGTCAGCATGAATTAGTTGATATTTTGCGAGCAAACCATCATTGAGCTCTATCAAACTGATAGCTGCATTACTAACCAAATACTTTTGCCCTTCACCCATGGTTTGGTGTTTATCAACTTCCATCTGCCAACGTTTAGTAAAAAAGTTAAGTGGGCTTTTTGGGGCATATAAAATCGAATCTAGCTTATCGAGTACATTAATGAGCTTGCGAGGAAACTCATTTTTAATACCACTGGCGGTTAACTGCCAAATACGGTTTTTATGTTTGCCAAAGCGCTTTTGCACTGAAAAACAAAATGAATAATGTACATCACCAGAGAGTATCAAGGTTTCTTTTGGTGTATCTTCACGGCGGAAAGTATCAAGTAGCTTTTTAGCGGAACCTTCGTGGGCCATCCAGTTTTCAACATCAACAAGCAAAGGTTGCCCACAAAAATTAAAAATCGCTTGGATTGCTTCAATTGATTTAACACCAAACACCGGTGCTGGAGATACAATAATCACTTTATCGTGAGACAATAAGCTTTCTTCTAATTCTGTTAGCCTTTCCCAATCAAGTAAGCCAGATGGTTCATTGAAGTTTTGTTCATTACGCCAGCGATGGGTTCGGGTATCGAGCACCACAACTTTGGGTATGGTATTAAGCTCATAATGCCAATGGTTAAAATTGAGTATTAGCTTATCAAAGTCTTTAAAATGCCAACTCTGCTGCTTTAAACTCTGCTTAAAACTTGGCAATAAAGACAATGAGTTAGTACCCGCATCATTACCAATCCCTTGCATTAACCAATAACTAATCAGGCCATTATTTACTATGCGTCGGCTAGCTGGGTGCTGATAAATAGCCTGCTCCCATCCTGCGGTTAAGTTCCAATCATCGGTGACATCATGATCATCAAACATCATCAATGTCGATACATTGGCAAATAATCTTTCGACACTACCAAGGCCTTTTGCGAAACCAAGTAAAGCGTCTTTTTCAAGTTTGAATAAATTAGCGTATTTAGGAGCTAATGCTGGGCATTCAATTGTTTCAAACTCGATTAACTGCCAAGTAATAGTGCTAAAGTTTAGTAAATAAAGCGCTATAAATTCTTGAAAATGAATTAAGTGGTTTTCAGCTTTTAAACTTGAGAAGTGCGGCTCATCTTTTTTGAGCCAATAACCAACACCAAATTTACTGCGTTTTTGCCAAGGCACTTTAGGTAAGTGTAAATGGCGCTTATAAAGTTGTTGTTCAAACCCTGCTGGTAAATCTAAATCAAGTTCGGGCTCTACAAACACACCAAATAAACTAATCACTTTTTCAATCGCGAGCAGCATAGGCCCTGCGACATCATCTGCATATATTTGATCGCCAGATAACAATAATAAGTCAGCACCTGCATTAAGAGATTGACGCTGGTCATTTTGCCATTTGTCAGCAGCAACGAGGCTATCTTTTGCTGGGTGATGAGGATTACGACACGAGCCATGAAGAATTCTATCGAGCCTATTGGGGATCACAAATGCAGGAGATTCAGCTCGCTCGTAGCAATAAGACGACAGATCAATGCTTTTATCTTCATCATGTAACGAATAATAGATCAGTGAATCTACTGTAAACTGGCCACTGACTGGCATGACATTGATGAAATTTAAGTAAAGATGTTGCCCTAATTGAATTGACTCTAAGTTGGAGTAAGTATCAACACCTTTAAACTCAATTCGGTATTGGCAAGGCACTGTTGTAACAAATTGAAAGCACACTCGCCCTGCATCTGCTCGGCGTACCATTGGCCCCATTACTAACTGAGGTAAATTTGATACGCCTTGCACCACTACGCCCTTTTAGCTTGATTGAACAACGAGTAAAAGTTGTTAGTTGTTGCTTCGGCTAACTCGTTAAAAGTAAGCCCTTTTAACTCAGCGATGTAGTAAGCTACATCTTCAACGTAGGCTGGTTGATTTATTTTACCACGATAAGGAACAGGCGCTAAATAGGGTGAGTCTGTTTCAATTAATAAGCGATCAAGCGGGATTTGCTTTACAACATCTTTTAGCTCAACGGCATTTTTAAACGTAACGATACCCGAAATCGAGATATAAAAGCCCATATCAATGGCTTTTTTGGCCATTTCCCAGTTCTCTGTAAAGCAGTGTAATACACCACCACAATTCTCTGCATTATGCGCACGCATTAGATTAATGGTGTCTTCTTTGGCATCACGAGTATGAATAATTAGCGGCTTATTGAGCTCATTAGCAACCTCGATATGACCAACAAAACTTTCTTGCTGAACTATATGGGTGTCTTTTGAGTAATAGTAATCTAGACCGGTTTCACCTATCGCAACCACTTTATCGTGGCTAGCAAGTGAAATAAGTTTTTGCTTATCGAGCGAGTCTTTTTGATCAAGTGGGTGAACGCCGCATGATGCAGAAACATCTGGATAGTGTTTGATTTTATCCAGCATCGTTGGGAATTGATCTAAAGTGACACTCACGCACAAGAAATGTTCAACTTTCTTTTCGCGAGCATTTTCAAGTACTTGGTCTAAATTAAGGTCGAGTTTATCGAAATCGAGCCTGTCTAAATGGCAATGAGAATCTACAATCATGGTACTACTTTTATTACATGGTATAGGTCGGATTGCCAGAGTTTAACATAGTACCCAAAAGTTTTTCGATCTTCGCATTCAAATTCGTTTTGTCATCAATAAAATTCACACCGATACCCGGTGGATTTGAACTTTGAGCACCTTGCGGGGTGATCCAAGCAACTTTACCTGTCACTACATCGTCTTCCAATGCATCAGGTAAAGTAACTTTTAATGCAAGTGAATGGCCCATTTCAAAACGCATATTAGTGCGAACAAATAAACCACCATTTTTTAAGTACGGCATGTAACAGCGATATAATTCTTCTAAGTCTTCAATATCTACTAATAATTCTTGCACGATGTATCCTAATTTTGGCTTTCACGTAATGAAAACGCTAACTTCGAAATGGCCAGCGACATATTTAAACCTAGCACATGCGAGCTATTATACAGAAATTCTGCTATGGCTTGTTGTGCTTTTTGGTAGCTGAAAAAATCCATCCCTAATACTAATTTTTTCTTTAAGTGTTCTGTTAAAAACAGAACAAATACATTAATCAAGGTACTATCTTTGCTAAGGATCTCGACTAAAGCACTGAAATTATCGCTGTCTTTTAACTCAGTTGCAAATTTATAGAGGGAATCTATTGAGTCTAATTGTTTTTCATTATACCAATGCTCAATAAGCATTGGCTGCTCTACAAATAGTTCTAACCAAGAATAATGAGGTATATTAAATTCACCCAACCATTTTTTAGCTAAGCTAGGATTTACCTTTACCTCATGAACTGCACAGCGGCTTAAAATTGTGGCTGGCAATAAAGCCAGTTGTTCACAGGTTAAAAGCAGGTATCGATTTAAACTGGGTTCTTCAAGAGTTTTTAACAAGGCATTTGCGGCTGCGGTAGTCATTTTATGACTGTGTTCAAGTACCACCACTTTATTACCATTTTGAGCTGATGAATGATTGATAAAATCTGTAATTTCACGCACTTCATCAACACCAATAGTTTGGCCTTCAGCCTTTACAACGCGCTTGTCGGGATGTGTGTTTGCTCGGTTTAATTGACAGCTTTTACATTTTCCACAGGCAATTAGGTTGTGGGCATTAGAGCACAGTAACGCATCAGCTAACATATCAACTAGCTCACGTTTTCCTACACCGATATCGCCATTAAATAACTGTGCATGATGGAAACGTTGCTGCGAATAGCTTTGAGCTAATTGCTGATATAAAGGTTCAAGCCATGGCAAAGGCATGCTAATTGACACCTTTGAAGAATTCATCAAGCACACTGGTAATAGCTGTATGCACTTCAGGCATGGTTTGATTAGCATCTACTGTTTTGATGCTGTTGTCAGTGCTTGCAATTTCAAGATAACGTTCTCGAGTGCGCTCAAAAAAGCCTAAAGCTTCTTGCTCTATACGGTCTAGTTCACCACGTCCTTTTGCACGTTCAAGACCCACTGCAGGTTCAATATCTAAATATATCGTTAAGTCTGGTTTTAAACCCTTTAGCACCATATCAGCTAAAAAAGAAAGTTGCTCTTGTTCAATCCCACGACCACCCCCTTGATACGCTTGCGATGAGAGATCATGACGATCACCTAACACCCAAGTGCCCTTTTTAAGTGCTGGAGCAATGACATTAGCAACCAATTGCGAACGTGCCGCATACATAATTAACAGCTCAGTTTCAGAAGTGACTGTTTCTTGATGAGCCTGTTTTACGATACTACGTAGTTCTTCTGCCATGGGTGTTCCACCTGGCTCACGTACATTGATAAATTCGATCTGCTTATTTTCTAAATAAGCTTGGCACACGGCAATTGCCGTTGATTTTCCAGCCCCTTCAAGGCCTTCAATCACTATAAATTTCGCTGTCATATGACTCTATTCTGGTTGTTAATTCAATTGATACTGTTTAACTGCGCGATTATGTTCTTGTAACGTTTTCGAAAATTGATGGCTGCCATCTCCCTTCGAGACAAAATACACGTACTCAGACTCAGGCGGATTAACTGCCGCAAGTAGCGCTGCTTTCGATGGCATGGCTATTGGTGTTGGCGGTAAGCCTTTTATTTTATATGTATTATACGGTGTATACGTTGTTAAATCTTTGCGCTTAATATCACCATCAAAATCCGCACCTATACCATAGATAACTGTCGGATCGGTTTGCAAACGCATATTGGTTTTTAAACGATTAGTAAATACCGCCGAAATTAATGGTCGCTCAGAAGCAAGGCCGGTTTCTTTTTCAATAATCGACGCGAGAATTAAAGCTTCATAGGGTGAGTTTAAAACTAAATCTGGCGCTCTTTTTTGCCATGCAGCCTCTAATTCTTGCTGCATTTTGCTGTATGCGCGTTTTAATAAGCCACTGGCGCTATCTTCACTATGGTAATGATAGGTGTCTGGGAACAACCAGCCTTCTAAATTTTCTTGCGTACTACTTATCTGCGTAGCTAAATTTTCTGGATCTAAATCTTGTGTTAAATGAGCTTGTTTTGCTATGTTTGCCACCACTTCACGAAGAGGTTGCCCTTCAATAATAGTGAAACTAAAGCTTACTTGTGCACCTTCATTGATACGGCGAATATTATCAATCACAGCACTTGTATCAAGCTCATACAGACCCGCTTTTAAATCAGTAAGAGTCGGATCTAATTTAGCGAGTATCTGAAATTTAAAGCAGCTATCAACCCATTGTTTTGCTTGCCATGCTTGGCAGAGTTGATTAAAGCCAGTGCCGCGCTCTACTTTAAATAAAGTACTGTTTTCAACTTTTAACGGCATTTTTAGTGCTGATTGAAGCTGTTGATAGCCAATACCACAACATAGCAATGCTAATAACAGCACGCTAACAATGACTTTTATCACGTATTCTCCTTGGCAAACTGCGCCGCTAATAGCGCGTTACTGCGTACAATATCAAACTGTGTATCAGCAATGCTTGTAACCGGAACCACACCCATTAAACTGTTGCACATAAATACGGCATCCATAGCTAGCAACTCATCCAGTTGGATTGCTTTAAACTCAATGGCTAACTTACCACATAAAGCGTTTAGATAAACCCCTGTAATACCGCAGCCATCTAACTTGGGTGAAACGATTTTACCGTTTTTAATGGCGAATATATTTGCAGCTGAGCACTCAATCACATTATTTTTATAATCAAGCACCACAACGTCATCACACTCAACAGTATGCATGTGCTTTTTAATAAGTACTTGCTCTAGACGATTTAGGGTTTTTAGTCCAGCAAGTAACGGTTGGTATGCAAGTCTCACGTCACTTATTGCTAATTTAACGCCCTGCTGTTGCCAGGATAGATAGTGTGAAACCGGAGGTAATACAGTGATAAGAGCTTGGATATTGGGCGTATCTGGTAAACCATAACCACGACCACCTGCGCCACGAGTGACGACTATTTTTAAAATACCCGTTTGTGTATCACTAATTGCTTGGTTAACTTCACACTCAATTGCGGTTAAATCTAATTCCGGGAAAAATAGCCTTTGCGCGCATTCTTCTAAACGCGCTTTATGTAAATCCCAGTGCTCAACCTCTGAGTCCACCACTGAGGCAGTCGTGAAAAAGCCATCGCCATAATTTAAGCCACGATCTTGTGTGCTTATTGTGGTGTCTGGTGTGGTTATTTTTATTGTTTGTTTTAATTTACTCATACAAAAAAGCCCAGTTAAACAACTGGGCTCTTCTTTTTAGTCCGTTGTTAAAAAGAATTATACCTTTTTAAACAGCAACGAGCCATTAGTACCACCAAAACCAAATGAATTACATAGTGCGTAATCCAATTTAGCGTCACGTGCAGTGTGCGGTACATAGTCTAAATCACAACCTTCATCAGGGTTATCAAGGTTAATTGTAGGGCTTACTTTCTGGTCAACAAGTGACAAGATAGTAATAATTGACTCTACTGAGCCTGCTGCACCTAACAAGTGGCCCATCATTGATTTAGATGAACTTACCATCACATCTTTCGCTGCATCACCAAAAATAGTTTTAACGGCTGATGTTTCGGCTTTATCGCCTGCATTAGTCGATGTACCGTGAGCATTAATATAACCAACTTGGTCTGCATTAACTTGTGCATCGTTTAATGCATTTTCCATCGCAAGTGCTGCGCCTGCACCGTCTTCAGGTGGAGAAGTCATGTGATATGCATCACCACTCATACCAAAACCTACCAGTTCAGCGTAGATTTTCGCACCACGTGCTTTTGCATGCTCATATTCTTCAAGTACGATAACACCGGCACCATCAGCAAGAACAAAACCGTCACGGTCTTTATCCCAAGGGCGTGATGCTGCTTGTGGATCGTCGTTACGTGTTGATAGTGCACGTGCCGCATTAAAACCACCCATACCAATTGGTGTAGAGGCTTTTTCTGCACCACCGGCTACCATTGCGTCTGCATCACCGTATGCAATCATACGCGCAGCATGACCAATATTATGTAAGCCTGTTGTACATGCTGTAACAATTGAAATGTTTGGACCACGTAAACCATGCATAATCGATAAATGGCCCGAGATCATATTGATAATAGTCGAAGGCACATAAAATGGTGAAAGCTTACGCGGACCACTATTTAGTAGTTTAATGTGGTTTTCTTCGATTAACGTCAAACCACCAATGCCAGAACCCACTGCAACACCAACGCGCGTGGCGTTTTGTTCAGTGATCTCTAGACCAGAATCTTGTAGTGCTTGTACACCCGCTGCAATGCCATATTGGATAAACAAATCCATTTTCTTTGCATCTTTCGGTGACATGTAAGCTGATGCATCAAAGTCATTCAGCAAACCTGCGAATTTGGTGCCGAAACTTGAGGTATCGAAATGTGTGATAGTTTGAATACCACTTTTACCGTTTAACAAACCTTGCCAAGTAGATTCAACATCATTACCTAGCGGTGTCAACATTCCTAAGCCAGTTACGACGACTCGACGTTTAGCCACGGGTTGCCTCCAATAAGGAAATTATTTTAGGTAGGTGTAAACCAAATTATACCAATAACGTTATATCGCGTCATTTGAAGAAAAAGCTAAATTGGTAATATGGCAAAAGTTTCATTGTTAGTGATTTTGAATCAGAAACTTCCACTACATTGTTGCTAGGCTTCACCTTCATAATTAGCAATTTTTACTGCTAATTGGTAATAATTAGTATCATTCTATAGATAGACTAAGGGCAGCTAAACGCTGCCCTTAAAAATCAAAATGCGTAAAATTACTCAGCGTGAGCTGTAACGTAATCGATTGCAGCTTGAACTGTAGTGATCTTTTCAGCTTCTTCGTCTGGGATCTCAGTGTCGAACTCTTCTTCAAGAGCCATTACTAGTTCTACAGTGTCAAGTGAGTCAGCACCTAAGTCGTCAACGAAAGAAGCTTCATGTTTTACTTCTTCTTCTTTAACACCTAGTTGCTCAATGATAATTTTCTTTACGCGTTCTTGGATGTCGCTCATTCTTCTTTCCTTTAATAAAAACGCCAATGCGTTATTTTCAGATTGCGGCGTAGTTTACGCCGCATAATTCTGTGATTCAAGGATTTGCTGATAATTACTTATCTGGTCAAACCTCTTGCTTGGTATTTGTTCATTTATCGCTTATTTTCATAGCGAATTCAAGTATGTTTAAAGCAAGATCACAAAAAATTCAACAATTTTCGATAATCTTTCGTTAGCAAATTTTTGCCAACTTTCATTAAACCATGTACATCGCGCCATTTACGTGCAATGTTTCGCCTGATACATACGCAGCAGCGTCAGATGCTAAATAACACACTGCAGCAGCAATTTCTTCAGGTTGACCTAAACGACCAGCAGGTACATTTGCAAGCGTAGCTGCTTTTTGCTCATCAGTCAGCTCATCTGTCATGTCCGTTTGGATAAAACCAGGCGCTACTACATTAACTGTAATACCACGTGAGGCAACTTCGCGTGCTAATGACTTAGTAAAACCAATAACACCCGCTTTCGCCGCGGCGTAGTTTGCCTGACCCGCGTTACCCATAGTGCCCACTACAGAACCAATATTAATGATACGGCCATTTTTCTTTTTCATCATAGGGCGTAATACAGCCTTTGATAAACGGAAAATTGAGCTTAAGTTAGTGTCGATGATGTCATCCCATTCACCGTCTTTCATACGCATTAATAAGTTATCACGGGTGATACCCGCATTGTTAACTAATACGTCAATATCACCTAAATCAGCCTTAATTGCAGCAAGTGTTGCCTCAATCGACTCAGGATCGGTTACGTTAAGAGCATAACCTTTACCGTTGTCACCTAAGTATTCACTGATTTTAGCAGCACCTGATTCGCTTGTTGCAGTACCCGCTACTTTTGCACCTTGTGCAACTAACGTGTTTGCAATTGCTTTACCAATACCACGGCTTGCACCAGTGATTAGGACAACCTTGCCCTCAAGAGAAAATAAATTTGTCATTCTATTCCTACTTATTTCGCTTCATCAATCGTAGCTTGCGTATTAACCGCAGCGCATACCATTGCTTTATCAATTCGTTTCGCAAGACCCGTTAAAACTTTACCAGGGCCAAACTCATAGCTTTGTGTAATACCTTGTGCAACCAATGCTTGTACTGTTTCAGTCCAGCGTACTGGGCTGTATAGTTGACGTACTAATGCATCTTTAATTCCTTCGCTTGATTGCTCAGCTTTTACATCAACGTTGTTGATTACATCACACTTAGGTGTATTAAATGTTAAAGCAGCTAAATCAGCAGCTAATTTTTCAGCGGCTGGTTTCATTAGTTCACAGTGAGAAGGTACGCTAACTGCAAGTGGTAAAGCACGTTTAGCGCCGGCTTCTTTACATGCTTCTGATGCACGCTCAACCGCCGCTTTGTGACCTGCAATTACAACTTGACCTGGAGAGTTGTAGTTTACTGGTGAAACAACGTCACCATTTGCTGACGCTTCACAAGCAGCTTTAATTTCATCATCACCTAAACCGATGATTGCAGCCATAGAACCAACACCCGCAGGTACTGCTTCTTGCATGTATAAACCACGGTTCTCAACAAGTTTAACGGCTTCGCTTAAGCTTACAACGCCAGCACAAACAAGGGCTGAATATTCGCCTAAACTGTGACCGGCCATAACAACATCAGCTTCAGGGTTTGCGTCTAACCATTGACGGTAAATAGCAACACTGGCAGTAAGAAGTGCTGGTTGTGTACGATGGGTTTGATTTAATTCTTCTTCTGGACCATTAAGTACAAGTGCAGCGAGATCATAGCCAAGTGCTTCAGATGCTTCGGCGAATGTTGCTTTAGCAATTTGTGAATCAGCTAATAGTTCAGATAACATGCCCACAGCTTGTGAGCCTTGACCTGGAAATACGAGTGCAATTTTATGTGCCATACTTTGCTCTTATAATTAAACAAAAAAATATTCATCAGTAGGCAGCATAACAAGTTTTAACTATGCTGCACTACTTTGTTGTTGGATGTGTTTGCTCAAAAATCGCAGCGATTTTTTCAGGGAGTTGGCGTTCGACTTCCCGCGCGGCTTCATCAATAGCAGCATGAAACGCCTTCGCAGAGGCATTACCATGGCTTTTAACAACAATACCGCGCAATCCTACCAGACTTGCGCCGTTATACTGGTCGGGGTTCACCCGCTTGTAGAGTTTTTTTATCACTGGACGTAATAAAAATGCTAAACACTTGTATAAGAAATGTTTGTGTAAGGCTTTGGTGAGTTTATGCATAATGAGTTTGGCAATACCCTCACAGGTTTTTAATGCCACATTACCTACAAATCCTTCGCAAACTATAACATCGGCTTTGCCACTGAAAATATCACTACCTTCACTATAACCTGTGTAATTAAGATATTTACACTGCTGCATTAACTGTGCAGCCTGTTTTATTCCTTCGTGCCCTTTTATGTCTTCAGAGCCAATATTCAATAAACTAACTCTAGGATTTTCACAACCTAGAGCTTGCCCTGCTACCACAGACCCCATAATGCCAAATTGATAAAGTGTTTGTGCATCACAATGCACATTGGCACCTAAATCTAACAAATAGACAGGGTTTTTACGTTCAGTTGGAACAGCAGAAATTAATGCAGGGCGTTTTACGCCTGGAAGCATCTTTAATACATAATGCGCCATAAAAAATAAAGCGCCCGTATTACCAGAGCTTACACATGCTTGCGCTTCACCCGATTTAACTAAATCAAGGGCAACTCGCATTGAAGAGTCTTTTTTAGAACGAACTGCTAAAGCGGGTTCACACGCATTAGTAACGACTTCGCTACAATGACGAATAATTAAACGAGGGTGTGAAACAGAATCGAGTGCTTCGAGTTCTTTTAGAATAACCTGCTGATTACCACATAAGATGAGTCTTAAGTTGGTATTCGCATTAACTGCGTTTACTGCAGCGGGGATAGATGAACGGGGGCCGTAATCGCCCCCCATCATATCTAACGCTATGGTTAGATTGGTCAGCATATAGCAATCTCTTAGTTAGAAATTACTTTAACGCCTTTATAGTAACCGTCAGCAGTTACGTGGTGACGACGGTGAGTCTCACCAGAAACTTGATCTACAGTTAAAGTTGGACCACTGATCGCATCGTGTGAACGGCGCATGCCGCGTCTTGCACGAGACTTTTTGCTTTTTTGTACAGCCATTAGTCTTCTCCTAAGAATCTTTCTTAAGTTGTTTCAAAATATCAAATGGATTTGGTTTGTCATCTTTTGCCGCTAATTTACCAAAGCTGGCAGGCTCTGATGAATAACTGCACGAGGTTTCGTTGTGTGTAGGCACTATTGGAATAGCCAAAATCAATTCGTCTTCGATTAACTCAAATACGTTGATTTCACCGTTTTCGTCCAGTTCTACTTCATCGTAACCTGCAGGTAGATGATCTGACTCTGCATCCAAACCAACTGGCGAATACACAAAGTCTTGTTCCAAATCCAACCCTAATTCACCATTGCAGCGTTGACAAGTTACAGTTACATGTGTTGATAAGTTTCCACTTATTACCACTAAACCTTGCTCATCAATTTTGCAATGAATCTTTACCGCTATTTCACCTGCTTCTTCCTGCACAACTTGCTCTAAACGAGAAAGTTTTTCAAGCTGTACAATACCGTCATACGTTAAACGATTTTGTGCTGCTTTGCTGGGATGAAGAGTGATGGGAATTTTCACCTTTTGCATAGGGGCTGCATCATATAGATAGTTAGTAAGTTAGTCAAAGTAAAAAACCATTTTTAGCCGGTTTTTAACGATCTTCTGCTTTGTTTTCGGATTCAATGTGGCTTATCCTTGGCAAAATACAATTTTCATCCAGAATTTATTATGAAACCAACACTTATATTAGCGTCAAGCTCACCATTTAGACAGCAATTATTAACTAAATTCAATCTACCTTTTGAAAGTTTCTCTCCAGATATTGACGAAACCCCTTTTAAAGCTGAAACACCCGAGCAATTGGTAGCGCGTTTAAGTGAACAAAAAGCCCGTGAAGCAATAAAGCATTTTGATAAAGGTTTAGTTATAGGCTCTGATCAGGTTGCGGTATTCAGCAATACAATTTTAGGTAAGCCTCATATTAAAGAGAATGCTATTAAGCAACTATCGGCATTTAGTGGCCATACAGTGACATTTTTAACGGGTTTGAGTGTATTTGATATAAAAAGTGGTAAAGCAATTACCACCGTAGTGCCCTTTGATGTGACATTTAAAACACTCACATTTGAGCAAATTAATGCCTATTGTGATGCTGAACAACCATACAATTGTGCTGGAAGCTTCAAAAGTGAAGGGTTAGGTATTTGCCTATTTGAAAAACTCAGTGGCGATGACCCAAATACACTTATAGGCCTGCCACTGATCACATTAACTAAACTACTGGCTGAGTTTGGTGTTGATGTGTTGACGCTGCAAGGGGCGTAGTTAAAACCTGCAATAGTTGTTGGTATGAATCAACAACACATAACGGCGTATGTTTTTGTAACTGCGCCGGGCTATGAGCGCCAAAACTAACACCAATACAGGCAATACCTGCAGCGTTAGCCATTGCCATATCGAGTTGGCTATCGCCAATCATTACGGCATCACGTTTAGCTATACCCTGCTCGTGCAAAATTTGCTCAAGCATGTCCGGTGATGGCTTCGACTTAGCATCATCTGAGCATTTTACATTTACAAAGTACTGACCAAGACCTGACTCATTAAGTAATCTGTCGATGCCTTCACGCCCTTTACCGGTAGCCACAGCGAGTTGCATGCCAGCCTCGCTTAGCTGCTTTAGCACAGTTTCTACATCTGCAAATAGCGGCGTAGTTGTTACATCCAACTCACGATACTGCGCTTTATAACTTGCCACTAGCTCATCGTTTAAATGTGCATGGGCAGGAAAAAGCACTTCAGCTGCTTTTGCCAGCGACAAACCGATAACATCCTTGGCTTGCTGTTCAGATGGAATATCAATTCCTAATTCACGAGCCGTATTACGCAAACAGTTGACGACTTTTGGCACTGAGTCCATTACAGTGCCATCCCAATCAAAAATAACTAACTTAAACTTGTTCATTATCTGCACGTAGCTTTTTGATACAGTTTTGAAGTGCATTATCTAATGGCGCTTCAACATGCATAGTCGTTTCATTTTTAGGGTGCATAAAACGCAAATCATGGGCATGCAAGAATAAACGATTCAATCCAGTTAACTTATTCACGTACTGATCAAACTCTGCCACACCGTATTTATCATCACACGCAATTGGGTGGCCTTTGCATTGTGTATGCACACGAATTTGGTGTGTACGGCCAGTAACTGGCGATGCTTGTACTAATGAGCATTCAGCATAACGCTCAAGGACACGAAAACGTGTATGCGATGGTTTACCCTCGGTATTATCTACACGCACTACTCGCTCACCTGATTTTAAAGTGTTTTTACGAAGCCCTTCGGTGACGTTTTTAGTTTTCGCATCCCATTGGCCATCAACAAGTGCCCAATAGTTTTTTTCCATGGTTTTTTCGCGTAACTGCTTATGTAAATCAGTAAGCACTGAACGACGTTTTGAGATAAGTAAACAGCCTGATGTGTCGCGGTCTAATCGATGGACAAGCTCTAAGCTGCGCTCTTCAGGACGAAGCACACGTAGTGCCTCGATTAAGCCATAGCTTAAGCCACTGCCACCGTGAACAGCCATTCCTGAAGGTTTGTTAATAACCATTAAATACTTGTCTTCAAACAAAATCGCATCTTCAAGTTGTTTAACTTTATCAAGTTTCTTCGGAACGAACTCTTCCTTTTCAGCGACTTTAATAGGCGGAATGCGAACAACATCGTTAAGTTGTAATTTGTAAACAGGTTTAATGCGTTTTTTATTTACTCGCACTTCGCCTTTACGAAGGATTTTGTAAACTGCACTTTTAGGCACACCTTTTAGGTGGGTAATAAGAAAGTTATCAATACGTTGACCTAGATGGTCTTCACTGATGGTAACAAACGAAACTTGTAAGCCGGTTTTTTCTGACATTGCCTAATCACTGATTTAAGTAAATAATTTAGTTGCTAACCCGGTTGTATTAGTGGGATAATCGCCGCTGCGAACATAAGTTTGCAAGTAACAACGGTGCTTTTATCACATTAATACATTCGTGATGCATATTCTGGGTTGCCGATCATACAGATCCGCGCTAAGTTTTCCAAAGCTTTTATAATTACCCAGCCAACACGAGCGTTCAATTATCGGCGGTGCGCGTAATATATCGCCTGAATAATTTGAGCACGAATGTTGATTAATGAACATAAAAAGCAATTGAACAAGATAAATTGACTGATAGTGACAACGTAACATCGTCATTCAGAAGCAGCTGTTGTAGCAAGACATTGAATAAAAATTGAAATCTGGTCGACTTCAGGACAAAACTCGTAAATTAAAACCGCAAAAAATGCGGCAGTTTTGGCACCAAATAGAATCTAATAACATGACAGCATGTTATTGTCTGCCACACTATACTGATGCTCAATGTAAGCAAACAACCTAGGGTTTTGACTTTACCCAGTCGTGAGACTGCACAAGAATAACCGTCAAATACCACTGAACAGACGATTTTACTTCGTCATGTCAGCGACAAAATTAGTAGAGTAACAATATGAAACGTATGCTAATCAATGCGACGCAGCAAGAAGAAATGCGCGTTGCACTGGTTGATGGCCAGCGCCTGTATGATTTAGACATAGAGAGCCCGGGTCACGAACAAAAAAAAGCAAATATTTACAAGGGTAAAATTACCCGTATCGAACCGTCACTAGAAGCTGCCTTTGTAGATTATGGCGCTGAAAGACATGGTTTCCTTCCACTTAAAGAAATAGCTCGCACCTACTTCCCACAAGGCTATACATTCCAAGGCCGTCCGAACATTCGTGACGTGATCAAAGAAGGTCAGGAAGTTATCGTGCAAGTTGATAAAGAAGAGCGTGGCCAAAAAGGTGCTGCGTTAACAACCTTTATCAGTGTTGCTGGTAGCTATTTAGTACTTATGCCGAACAACCCACGTGCAGGTGGTATTTCTCGCCGTATCGAAGGTGATGAGCGTACTGAACTTAAAGAAGCACTAAGCCGTTTAGAACTTCCTAAAGGTATGGGCTTAATTGTTCGTACTGCAGGTGTTGGTAAGTCTTTTGAAGAGTTAGAGTACGACTTAAAAGCATTATTGGTGCATTGGCAAGCTATTCAGCAAGCAGCTGACAGTGGCCCAGCTCCGTTCTTAATTCACCAAGAAAGCAACGTAATATTCCGCGCGATTCGTGACTATTTACGTCGTGATATTGGCGAAATATTAATTGATAAAGCACGTGTATTCGAAGAAGCGAAAGCGCACATTGAGCGTTTCCGCCCAGACTTCATGAGCCGCGTAAAGCTTTATCAAGGTGATGTACCGCTATTTACTCATTACCAGATAGAAAGCCAAATCGAGTCAGCTTTCCAACGTGAAGTTCGCTTACCATCAGGTGGCTCAATTGTTATTGATCCAACTGAAGCGTTAACATCTATCGATATTAACTCGTCAAAAGCCACTAAAGGCGGTGATATTGAAGAAACTGCGCTTAATACAAACTTAGAAGCAGCAGACGAAATTGCGCGTCAATTACGTTTACGTGACTTAGGTGGTCTTATTGTTATCGATTTCATCGATATGACCCCACCACGTCACCAACGTGAAGTTGAGAACCGTTTAAAAGATGCCGCTCGTCCTGATAGAGCACGTGTTCAAATCGGTAAGATCTCACGCTTTGGTCTACTTGAAATGTCGCGTCAACGTTTACGCCCTTCATTAGGCGAAGCGAGCCAAGGTCCATGTCCTCGTTGTAATGGACAAGGTACGATTCGCTCAAACGAATCAATTGCTCTGTCTATCCTTCGCTTAATCGAAGAAGAAGCAATTAAAGACAACACATCACAAGTTAATGCACAAGTGCCTGTTGCTGTTGCCGCTTACTTATTAAACGAAAAGCGTCGTAGTGTTCAACGCATCGAAAAGCGCCACAACGTTGATGTAGTGATCATTCCTAATCAACACATGGAAACGCCACATTACGAAGTAATTCGCTTACGTAAAGACGAAACAATCGAAACAGTGAGCTACGAGCAAGTTGTTGCGCCTGAGCCAGAAGCATTTGAAATGGCTAAAGCGCCTACAGCACCAGTTCGTGAAGAGCCAGTTTTAAAAGGTGTCGTTATGCCGACTACACCGGCTCCTCAAGCAGCACCTAAAGCTGAGCAAGCAACTCCTGCAGCTAAAAAGTCTGAAGGTGGTTTATTTGCTGCAATTGGTAAGTTCTTCAAATCGTTATTTAGCACTGCTGAAGACGAAACAGAGAAAGAGCAAGAAGAGAAAAAGGCAGCACAAAGACGTAGCAATAATCGTCGCAACAACGATAACCGTCGTCGTAGCAACAATCAGCGCCGTCGTAACTCTCGTAACAAACGCCCTGAAGACGCACAGGCTAAAGAAGAAAATACAAATACTTCAACACCTGAGCAAAAAGAAGGTAACGAAAATCGTAACAAGCGTCGTCGTAATTCTAACAACAGAAAGCGTAATGAAAAACGCACTGATGATGTAGAGCAAACGACAAAAGAAACGGCACAAGAAACACAGTCTGAGCAACCGAAGGAAACTAAACCAAAGGTTCGTCGTCAACGCCGTAACTTGCGCAAGAAAGTTCGCGTTAAAGACGAAAATGCAGATGATGCTAATTCAGTACAAACTAATGAACCGGTAGAGCAAGCACCAAAAGCTGAAAAACCAGCTAAGCCTGCAAAAGAATCGGCTGCAGTTGAGACTGAACAAGCAGAGCAACAAGTTGCTGAATCACAAGTAAAAGCTGAACCTGTGAAAGCTGACGCTGAGCCAAAACAAACAGAGCAAGTTGAATCTGTAGTTGAAGCATCAACTGATGAAGAACAAGCTCAACCTCGTACTCGCTCTCGTCGTTCACCGCGTCATTTACGTGCCGCTGGTCAACGTCGTCGTCGCCCAGAGCAAGACGAAAAATCAAGTGATGCGAAAAGTGACGCACCTGCGTTTATTCCAGTTGCAGATCAAGCCGCTGCAGAGTATGAAGCTGAGTTAAAAGCAAAGCAGTCACAAACTGAACAGCCAGTACAAGCTGAAGAACCAGTTAAAACTGAAGAGCCAGTACAAGCTGAAGAATCAGTTAAAGCTGAAGAACCAGTTAAAGCTGAAGAACCAGTAAAAGCTGAAGAGCCAGTTAAAGCTGAAGAGCCAGTTAAAGCTGAAGAACCAGTTAAAGCTGAAGAACCAGTAAAAGCTGAAGAGCCAGTTAAAGCTGAAGAGCCAGTAAAAGCTGAAGAACCAGTTAAAGCTGACGAACCAGTACAAGCTGACGAACCAGTACAAGCTGACGAACCAGTTAAAGCTGAAGAGCCAGTACAAGCTGAAGAGCCAGTACAAGCTGAAGAACCAGTAAAAGCTGACGAACCAGCACAAGCTGAAGAGCCAGTACAAGCTGACGAACCAGTACAAGCTGAAGAGCCAGCACAAGCTGAAGAGCCAGTAAAAGCTGAAGAGCCAGCACAAGCTGAAGAGCCAGTAAAAGCTGAAGAGCCAGTTAAAGCTGAAGAAGCTAAACCAACACCTAACAATGAAAAAACAATGTTAGTTAAAGGTTCAGCAAGCGCAGCAATGGCAAAACCAGCGCCAGTTGCAGACAGCGAGCCACAACCTACTCCGGCGGCTATGGCACATGATAAACGTGACGCTATTCCTGATAGTGGTCTACGCCCAGGTTCAGTTAAACCTGCAGGTAGAGCGCGAGCAGAAATGACGAAAACATTATCTACTGACTAGTTGATAGCTATATAAAAAAGCCGCGTTATGAAACGCGGCTTTTTTGTTTTAGATGTACACTAAATCTCGATTTTTTGTGTGCCGATGGCACTGGCGTATCCGCCCACTAACACTTTTCTTACGCCCTGCTCATCCGAGTAAACACTTGTAGAAATATGTGAGCGACAGCCCATTGCTCGACCTTGTTCAAACTGAAAATGGTTTTCTTGCTGAACAAATACATGTTTAGTTAAATAGCAAGCAAGCGCACCATTGGCACTCCCCGTTGCTGATTCTTCAGGTATACCAACCAAAGGAGCAAAATTACGACAACTTGCTGTTAGCCCACTTTCGCTCTCTAAAAGCTCAAATGCGTGAACACCGATCACTTTATGTTGTTGACAAAATTCGCTCAGCGCTTCTTCATCAATAGTCATTTTATCTAAGTAGCCATTAGGCACAGCAACGATAATATCAGGCAAGCCTGTGGTTATTATGTCAATTGGTAAACCTGTTGCTGCAAGTATAGTTTCATCAAGCCCTAATAAGCCTGCAAGGTCACTATAAGAAAAGCCACCAAGATATTTTGGTAAAGCTTGCTCCATAGTAATTTTGCCGTCTTCGGCAATTGTGACGCCTAACAAACCCGCTTTTGTTCGCTGAGTATAATAACCTGGTTTTAATAAACCCTTTTCATAAAACGTAGCGAACACCGCAAGTGTTGCATGGCCGCAAAAATCAACTTCTTCTGTTGTCGTGAAAAATGATACTGCAAAGTCAACTTCATGATCTTGGGCTACAAATGCCGTTTCTGAAAAGCCAACTTCTTTTGCAATCTTCAATTTTTCTGTATCTGAAAGATTGTCAGCATTTAATACCACACCTGCAGGGTTGCCACCTGTTCCCTCTGCGGTAAATGAATTAACTAAAAATGCAGTTATTGTCATTACTTTTTCCATACTTAAGTTAAAAACTAGGATCACCGCACAAGCTTAAAATATATCGTTATGCAACTAGTGCCTTGTTAGTTGAGATCCAAATTGGCTGATTTTTATATATTACCTGAAATAAAAACACGAGTATAAGCCAAATAGTAAAAGCACAAAAACACTAAGATGCGTCGGTTTTTTAAGGTTTAATTCTTACTGTTCTGAATCTGACATCGAAATTATCGCTACACCCATACATCATTTGTGGCAGTCAATTGCCCACCCGCATTACCTGTATTTACAACCCCTTTGGGTTCAACAAGCATTATTTTGCATTCGCTGTTTGCTTTTGGTTTATGCTCAACACCCTTAGGAATTACAAATAACTCACCAGCTTCCAAAGTCACAGCGCCATCCCTAAACTCAATTTCAAGTATCCCTTCAATAACTATGAATACTTCATCAGTATCAGGATGATCATGCCAAACAAACTCTCCTTCAACTTTAGCGAGTTTGAATTGATAGTCATTCATTTCGGCAATGACCCGTGGCGACCAATGTTCAGTGAATTTAGAAAACTTATCTTTAAAGTTAACTGCTTCGTAAGTCATCGTTTCTCTTCTCCAAAAGGCTCTTTGCGTAAGTCAAATTCACAAAACAACATATCATTTATCACTTCATCTTGCTGAACAAATGAAAGTTTATTTAAAAGCTTAACTGACGCGGTATTTGATTTATCAACACCAGCGATAAGCTTATGCCATTGTGGGTGGGTATAAACCAAGTTGATAAAGCCATGCAGTAATTCAAATGCAAGGCCCTTCCCCCAATATTGCTCAGCTAATAAGTAACCAATATGGGCATTTGGGTTATCGCTATATACAAACAAGAACCCTATAATTTCACTTTCTGAAGACTGCAGCATTAATAAATGGCATTCTTTAAGCATTTTATTAAGCCACTCTTCAGCCGCTAATTTAGATTCTATGCCTTGAAAATAACTCGGTAAATTTGCAACTACAGCGGGGGTTAATATCGAAGGTAAAGCTTTAACTAGAGCAGTACGCTCTGATTTAGCTGCATTAGAATTTACTTCAATGACATTTAATCTTGCAGTGTTAAATGAAAGAGTCATTTACCCTCTATGATCTTCAGCCATAAAATTACTTTTAAATATAAAAGCATGAGGAGTGTCACCGTTTTCTCGCAGATATTGCAATCTTTCTAATACCTCTTGAGGGGTTGGAATATGGTTATCTTCAATCCACCATAAAACATAGCTATCTTCTTCTAAACGGTGAAACCATTCACCTTTTCTGTGCATAAAATCTCTGTGGTGAGTGCGAAACATAAAGATTTTTAGATCATCAGCGCTTTCCCACACAGACATATTGATAATCATATTCAGATCATCAAATAGTTTAATATTAGTGGCATCAGCTGATTTATCTTTCAATCACCATACAAAAGCAGCATTACTTTCAGCAACGCCATTTATTAAATCGAGATTATCAACAAAATCTTTTATTTTTGGCACATCTAATGGATATTTAGCTAGTGCAATATTTAGCTGGGCAAGTTTCATTTATGTTCCTAATCACTTCTCTTTCTTAATTGCTATAAATTCTACAATACCTATTTATAGCATAAGCTCAAAATCAATCCTCTAGCTCAGGAATTTTAACAAACAATGGCCTATCATTTTTATTCGTATGAGTTTCGAATTTATCTCTTAAAGGTTGCCAAAACCTATTATAATTGTAACCAAACAAAGAGCGTAGAAGCTTTATATCAACTTCATTGTTTTCTATTAATCCAGCTATCATTTTATAAAAAGCTGCGACTCTATTTAGTGCTATTAAATCATTATCTGTAATATTCACTAACTCTGATGGTTTTTCATTAGATTGATACTCAATAATTAAGTCTTCCCAATCATAATTATTTTTAGGTAAGTCTAAAAACTTCTCCCACATGAACATTCTAACCTGAACAAATGAATGATCTTGATCAAAATCTTTAGCCAACTGTAATGTGTTATTTATTTTCCTATTCCTTTGATTAATTCGAAAGTTGACAATCACAGCAATACTACCAATTATCGATGTGAACCCAGCCGAAATTAAAATTGCGATATAACTTTCCATTTACACCCATCTCATCAGCAATTAATCGTAATCTGAAAATAATCTATTTATAATTAACTATAAACCCCCAGCCACATTAAAAAATAAAAAAAATTTAATATTAGCTATAAAGAATTAATTTAATTTTATTCTACAACCTCTAATGATTAGGGAAAAATTTAAATACTCTTTTCACTTAACCACTCTAAAAACTTTTCTGAAAAGGCTGACAGTATCTAGCAGATCCTTTCAACTATTTGCCGCTACAAAACTATAGTGGTGTAATGTTTCTTCCTTGTACGTAATAGTGATTTAAGTACCCAAAAAATAAAACACCCAGCAAGTGCTGGGCTAAAAACTATTCTCTCTCAGCTTATCGCTTGAAGCTTGAGTCAGATTAACTTTCTTCTTGCTCCATAAAGCGCTGTAGCTGATCTTTAAGATTAGGTGGAATACCTTTGATCACAAGGGTATCGGTTGCTTCGTTATACATTACGCGCTCACCTAAGTGTTTACGTTCAAAGCTCACGCTAACACCGCCGCCCATACCTGAAAACTTAACCATGCTGGTAACTGTTTTCTTATCAACAGGGAACGACTCTTCTAAGTCATAATTTTGTTCTTGGCAAAAGCTTTCAAATGGGCTGTCGTCACTTTTTGATAATGTCGCAGAAAGTGCTTTAACATTGGCATCTTCACCTGTAGTTACACAATCATTACAGTAATCAAAAACTTGTTTGCGTAGCTCGTCTTTTTCTGACTTATCGTATTGTTGCTCAGATAAGTAATCTTCTACGGCATTAAGCATAACTTGGCTTTGCTGTTTCGGGTCAATGCCCTCTTCACAACCTAAAAAGTCTAAGAAGAAGTCTGCTACTTTACGACCAGCACGACCTTTAATAAACGACACATAGCGATTATCTTCTGGTTGCGCATCCCACGCTGTTAAATCTACACGTGCAGCTAATTGCATACGCGAAATATCTAAATGACGTGATGACGCTAGATCAAGCTCAGAAGTAATTGAGTAGTGCTCTTTAATATTAATCATGGCAATTAACAAAAAGTCACTCGCAACATACTGATAATGGCAAAAAACTAAATAACCCGTTTCGTTGAAGGCATACTTATTTAGCTCTTCTTTTAGCACATTTGTCGCTTGCTCTGTCATGTGCCAAAAACCAAGCTCGTTATTACGGTAGCTTTGCATAGCTGATGCAACAATACTGTTTTTCTCGCCACTGAATGCGCAATAACCTTTACCCGGCTTACCATTGTATGCATGGTGTAGCTGTTCAATAAAAACGGCCACTTTATCGTTAACAACCATCTCATCATTGCGTAAATGAATATCTGTGTCGTCATCTTTTTTGTCTACATAATGAACGACTAATTTTTTAACATCTATTGTCATCTTTGTTTTTCACGCCTCTGGTGTTAAAATACGGGAATATAACTCTTTTTACCGAACCAACTGATGCCTATCATATCAAAATATTCTAATGAGCAAGTAGAACAAATCGTTGATCAGCTGATCGATGTACTAACAGAGCACAAAGCGCCTGTTGATTTAAGCCTTATGTGTTTAGGAAATTCTATCACGCATATTTTAAAAGAGCATGTACCATCAGAGAAAAGACAAGCGGTTGCCGACAATTTCGCCAAAGCATTAGCTCAGTCGGTTAAATAAGATTTATGAATTTATCGCAACAAAGTCAATTCTCATCAAAAGTAAGTCAGCTTCTAAGTTGGGGACATTGGTTCACCTTTGCAAACATAGGCTTAGTACTATTTATTAGCGTAAGCTACTTAGTTGCAGACAGTGCACCAACCACCTTTATGGGCTATTTATACATGCTCGTAACTTGGTTAAGCCACACCAGCTTTATTACTTTTATTGCCTTTGTTTTGACGATATTTCCATTAAGCTTAGTGTTTCCATACCCTCGGCATATCCGAGGGATGGCGGCTATTATCGCAACGCTTGGTGCTTCATTATTGACACTTGATGCCTATGTGTATTTCAACTTGGGTTATCACTTAAATACATCTGCACTACCCGAAATTGTGTCTTTGCTTTGGCACCGCTTAACAAGCTCACCTGCTCTTACCACGATTCTAGCGGGTGGTATTGTACTTTTAATTTTAGCGTTTCAGTTATTAGTAAGTAACTATACATGGCACCACTTAGCACGCTTAAAGCAATATAAATTTCCGCGTTATGCGACAAGCACGATTCTAGTGTGTTTTGCACTGAGCCATAGCATTCATATTTGGGCTGATGCCAACTTAAAGTTCGACATCACTAAACAAGATAATGTATTGCCATTGTCTTATCCAACAACGGCAAAAAGCTTATTAGCTAAAAATGATTTACTAGATATCGAAAGCTATAAAGAAGCGCATGATGTTAGATTAGACCCACACAACATAGATTACTTAGCACCTACTCCACTTGCTGAATGTAAGGCTGACTCAAGTGCCACAATTGATATTTTGGTATTTGAAAACAATAACGCTCTTGAGCAATTTGTTAGCACTGAACCTGCACTTCGTAAGACAGACTTGTTCTTACAACCTATCGAAGCTGAAGACACGTTATTTAGTTTAGTGTACGGCCTACCAGCATTTTACAAAGCCCCGATTCTAGACAAACAGCAACTCCCTGTTTGGCTTGCAGATAATCGCTCAATACAAATTAATGGTTTTGAACAATTCGAATTTATTAACAACGAAGATATAAATCCGGCTATTCGTCTTATTCGCGCGGATGAAACTACACGCCCACGTGAAGCAGCAAATGCCGTTTTTGCCTTTAGTTTAGCTAATAACAGCAATGGAATTGTCACAGCCTCACGCTTATACAGCTCAGACAAAAAAGTGGTGCAAACTGATGGTCTTATCCAACCAAGCGATATCATTGCCACAAGTGTTGGCCATTATTTCAGCTGTAATACGCTCGCAAAGCAAACTATGCTGGGAAGCAATTTATATAAACGCCATGATGATACCGGTGTTAACTATTCTCAAGATGTTTTCATTGCCTTTAAGAAAGACCGAATTACTCTGATTGACTCTGATGGTAATTTTAAAAATATTTCTGCTGCACAAGGTTTTGCGATTGAGCAAAGACTTGATGTCCCGTTTTTGGTGCAAAGTATTAAAAAACTAAAACGTTATACGCCTTAGTGATTATTGATAAATCATTATTACGAGCTAGTTTTAAATATACCCACACACAGCCCTTTTACTGATTTAGGAGACATGGATGTCATGAAAACTATAATCACTTTTTCAATAATAGTTTGTTTGTTGACTTGCTCCCTTTCATCACTTGCTGCAACAACTGAATACTATAAGTGCGTCACAGACAGAGGCACCGTTTTTAGTGAATACCCCTGCGGTAACCGTGCAACCAAGCACAAAATCCACGTTACCGATCCCGACATTAAAGCACCTAATAATTATGTTAAAGAGCTGAATGAATTAGAGCGCCAGCAAATTATTAGAGATCTCGAAGCAGAGATCCGTAGTTATAAGTATCGTTTAGATATTTTGAGCCGCGATCGAGATAGAGCGCAATATCAACAAGAACAACGCTTAAATAGAAGGTTGTCAGATAAAAAAGCGAAAGAAATTAACAAAGACATAAATAAACAGCTTAAAGCAATTAATAAGCAATACGTGCGAGACGTGAAAAACATTAACAAAAAAATCGTAAACTTAGAGAAAAAACTCGCTCGATATAATTAAATACACTTTACTATTGGGTTTGAAGAATAAATAACATATTCTTAACACTTATAGAGTTATTGCTCTATTTTGGTATAAGTAAGGAGTTTATATGCAGCCACAACACATTGCAGAGTTAATTTTATCTGGGTTTCGCAATCACTATAAACTCTTTCAAGCAATTACTGCTAAAGCGCCACTCGCGTTTGCACAGCGTGATTGGCAAAAAATAAATGAAATAAGCAAACTCAGAATTAGCCATTACGATGATCGGGTTAACGAAACCATTGCTAAGCTCAAATCGCTTAATGAACAGCAAATTATTACCTTAGACCAAACCTGCTGGCTTGAAACCAAACAACTTTATCAGCAATTTTTGCGCTTTCACCCTCAAGCAGAACTCGCCGAAACCTTTTACAACTCAGTTTTTTGTCGTTTATTCCATCGCCGTTATTTTAATAATGACTTTATATTTGTAAAAGCAACGCTAGCAGATGCCCCAGCATTGCCAATGGAAGCCGAATACCGTAGTTACCACCCGGTTGTTGATGGTTTAAGACCTACTATTCGCAAAATTATTAACCAGTTTGATTTTAAAGCCTCCTTTGTTGATTTAGAACGCGATATTCGCTTGCTGGTAAAAGCCTTTTATAAGCAAGCGCCCGATACACATCATCAAGCATGGCAAATGCGCTTTGATATACTGCAAGCCCCTTTTTACCGTAACAAAGCCGCTTATATTGTTGGCCGGGTCGTTTCAGAAAGTGGCGTACAGCCATTTATTATTGCGGTATTGCACCACGAAGACAAAGGCCTATACCTTGACGCCCTACTTACCAAATCATCACAAATGCGGGTTATCTTTGGTTTTGCGCGCGCTTATTTTATGGTTGAAACCCATGCACCATCTGCGTTAGTGCGCTTTTTAAATCAGCTTATGCCTAATAAAACACTGGCAGAGCTTTACAACGCCATAGGTTTTCATAAACAAGGTAAGACCGAATTTTATCGTGAGTTTTTAAGTCATTTAGATCATTCAAATGACCAGCTCGTTATAGCCCCCGGTACACCAGGTATGGTAATGATGGTATTTACCCTGCCCTCGTTTGGCTATGTATTTAAAGTCATTAAAGACACCTTTGGTGAAAGCAAACCCTTTGGCCGCGATACCGTATTAAAACGCTACCAATTAGTAAAAAGTCATGATCGTGTCGGTCGCATGGCCGATACCATAGAGTATTCGAACGTCGTATTTCCACTAGCCCGATTTGATAGTAAATTACTTGAAGAGTTACATAAAACCATTGGTTCTTCGATGATTATTGAAGGCGAATGGCTAATCATCAAGCATTTATATATTGAAAGACGGATGACACCGTTAAATCTTTATCTTGAAAATGCCAGTGAGCAACAAGCTTTTGAGGCAATAGAAGAATATGGCCAAGCCTTAAAAGAAATGATCGCCGTTAATATTTTCCCAGGCGACATGCTGTTGAAAAACTTTGGGGTGAGTAAACATAATCGCGTTATTTTTTATGACTACGATGAAGTTCAGTATCTAACCGATATGAATTTTCGTGCCTTACCTAAGGCCAAAACGTACGATGATTACCTAACCAATGAGCAAAGCTACTCTTTGGCACCACAAGATGTGTTTCCAGAGCAATTATGTACCTTTGTGACAGCAAACCCGGTGTATAAGAAATACTTATTGAGTACACACCCAGAGCTTGAAGATCCAGCCTATTGGCGACAAGCACAATACAACTTTAAGCAAGGTGTAGTAAGCCATATTTACCCATACCCTGCTGCACAACGATTTATCCATTATTGGTAAACACCAAGGACACAGAATGAATATTAGTAAAATAGATTTAAACTTACTTGTTTACCTAGATACTCTTCTCAGGGAATGTAATGTAACCAAAGCAGCTAACCAGCTTAGCATTACCCAGCCAGCAATGAGTAATGGCTTAAAACGCTTACGTAATTTATTTAACGACCCAATTTTGGTGCGTACCAGTGAGGGTATGGTACCGACAGAGCGTGCAAAAGAGTTACAGCCAGTGATCCGCGGCATATTAATGACCCTTGAAGAAACACTTGCACCAAACCGCGAGTTTGAAGCATCACAAAGTAAACGTGTTTTTCGCATCATGGCCAGTGACTATGCAGCAAGTACCCTTGCCCCACGCTTGTTAAGTAAATTACACGAAGAAGCCCCTGATACCACACTCGATATTTTGACCCCAAGTGATGTAACCTTCCACGATGTTGAAAACGGTAAAGTGGATATGGCTATCAACCGCTTTGAAAACTTACCGCAATCGTTTCACTATAAGCAAATTTGGAAAGACAGCTTTTGTTGCCTAGTAAAAGCAGATAACCCGATTATTAAAGACTTTAGCCTCGACAGCTATTTAAAAGCGCGCCACATCTGGGTAAGTAAAACAGGCTTTGGTGTAGGTGTTGGTATGGACCCTAAAGATGTGCAAAAGCTAGGCTGGGTCGATGAGGCGCTCGCTCACTTTGGTAAACACCGTAATATTGCCACCTTTACCCGTAACTACCACGTTGCCATTCACTTAGCGAAAGAACAAAACTTGGTTGCAACCTTACCATCAAAAGCAGCAAATATTTATTTAGACGATCCGGGCCTTAAAATTCTTGAGCCGCCATTCCCTATTCCGCCATTTGAGCTCGATATGATTTGGAGCCCGCTATTACACCGTGATGCAAGCCATATTTGGTTACGCCAAAAGGTTGCAGAAGTGGCCGACGAGCTTAAGTAAGATTTTACCCACCAAATTGTAATTATTGCTGATAAGCAAAGTATTAACTTAGCTTATCAGCAGGTTCCGTCCTATTAAAAACCAACAACCACCTGAAATAAATCAACTTTATATTTAAGTAATGAACTGGAATATGCTTTGCAAGTATCTAATTGCATTGTTTTTAATATTCAAAAAGAGGTCATTATGAATACTCATCAAGGACAAGACGTTCATCATATTGCAGATATCATCCAAGTTATGAATAGCGGTATCGATTTTTATGAAAAAGCTCAGGAAAAAGTAACCGACCCAAGCATTATTGCCTTATTTCAACGCATGATAGATGCGCGTAAAGTAAGTGTTGAGCGCTTACAACCTTATGCTATTAACGAAAATGGCGAGCGCGAAAATGGCTCTGATTTTGCTGTAGAAGCACGTAAAGCCTATACATCACTAATTACTAAACTAGGTGCCGACAAAAACGCCACCTATGTTAGCGAACTTGAAGAAGTTGAAGATAAAACACTAGCTGAAATCAAACATGCGCTTAAAAAACCACAACCCCATGATTGTGAAGCCGCGTTATCAAAAACCCTGCTGACAATTCAAAGTTGTCATGCCGAAATGAGTAAAATGAAAAAGCATTAAATTGTGAGAGTGCAAAGCCCAGTTAAGCTGGGCTTTTATCTGTTTAGGTAAGCGGTTTATATCTCATCTGAGAGTTTATCTATTAGGTTGGAGGTTTATTTGAAAGGCAACTAAGAGCTAACCCACCATCCATGCCAAAGTTCGACTAAGGTCCAATAGCTGACATAACTCGTTATTGCCCCAAAATGTGTTAAGGCGAATTACTCAAAAGAGCGAACTTCGGCCATTCAAAATTGCTTTTCTATTTCGTAAAAGTATATTGCTCGCATAGTCAAGAAAACGACCCAATCGCTCGTTTTTGTTCCGTGACAAAAGCTAAAACCACTGTGTTTTAGTAGTATTGGCAATTAGTTAAGAAGTTTGTTAC